>JAFGEJ010000255.1 GCA_016931655.1 Phycisphaerae bacterium | reverse complement strand
TTCATGGTATACTATGGAGTAGGAACAGAACGCCGCGAGACAATCAGGAGGAGGCTGCCATGAATGAGGCGGTACTTCGCGAAAAACTGCTCGAACTGAGTGAAGCCATGAATGCCTACGCCGAGACCGACGGAAAGGTCAATTCCTCCGCCGACGGGGCGTATATTCCGGATTATGGCCTGAAGCTGGAGGATGTGATCGATCAGCTCCGGCTGCAGATCAAATACATGATGTTTGATCTGGAGGCTTCCCGGCGGGAGAATCGTTACCTTCGGCAGATGCTGGAGATGCGCCCGCCGCAAACAAGAAAAGACCGTGGGGAGGACGACAAAAGCTGGTAAGTTGTATCCTGCTCCGCGTTGAGAGCACCTGTACCAAGACGAGCGACCCATCGGGTCGCTCGTTTTATTATCTATAAGTCGGCTCTTATCCTTTTCGAATTATGCGTGGTGGAGCACCTGCTCCACTACGGGAAAGATGTAATGTTAAGTCATTTATATTGCAAGGTTTACATGAGGTGGTAGTTGCTCCGCCATGCAAAAGCCAACTCTGTTCGGTCTTATCCTTTTCGCAGTTTTCCGGGGGACAGGCCGAAGTGGCGTTTGAAGGCGACGGAAAAGGCGAATTCGTCGGTGTATCCCACCTGCCGGGCGATGACGCGAAGGGTCTGATTCGACTGTCGCAGCAACCCGGCGGCGGCGGTCATGCGGATCACGTGCAACTGTTTCAGCGCGGGTCGGCCGAAATGCTGCCGGCTGAGGCGGTTCAGATGCCCCGCCGAATATCCTATCCGCTCGGCCAGTTCGCCCAGCGTCCACGGATGGGATATCTCCGTTCGCACCTTCTCAAACAGGGTTTCGAGGCATTGAACCTGCGCCGAAGGCAGGGGGGTGTGTTGATCTCCCTGGAGCAGGCGTTCGATTCGAACCGTAAGGGAAAGTTCCCTGGCGTATCGCGCCTCGGCCTGGAGGGGCCGCACCCGCCGCGTTTCCCAGAGAAGCTCTTCCATGTCCTGCGCGAGTTTTGCCAGCATTTCGCAGGGCAGAACGCGGGGAACCTCAGCCGGGTCCGGAGGAATCCGTTTGGAGACAACCAGGTGAAACCACGCGATCTTCCACGCTTTTTTCGGAACCAGTGTATAACAGTACGTGGAGTTCGGTCCGGCCAGGAGCAGATCGCCGGGCAAAAGCGTTCTTTGACCCTCGAGGGTGGTCAATCGCGCCTCGCCGTCGAGCGTGCCCAGCAGCAGTTCGAAGCCGGGCCGCCGGCGGGCGATGCGATATCGCCCTTGCAGATCGCTGATCCCCGCCAGGCGCACACCCAGTTGCTGCAAAGGCCCGCCGGGCGTCCCGGCCAGAAATCGTTCCCGGCACCGGGGGCCGATAATGTTCATTTTGAAAATAATTTTGTTCATTTCAGCCATAGAAACCAATTATACATTGGTTATTATAATAAATGTGCAAATTTTTGGATATTCATAACACAAATAATATCAAATGCGTGGCGGAGCACCTGCTCCGCCACGTTAAGGCAATTTATGGCAGTGTATTAACATGGTGGAGCAGGTGCTCCACCATGCAATAACTCAGTGCGTTTAATTAATAAGGAAATCTCTCATGGATACCCCCCGCCCGGAACACCCCCGCCCTGATCGGTTTCGAGACGACTGGATGAACCTGAACGGCCGCTGGGAATGTCGCTTCGATCCCGGCCAGAGCGGCTATGCACAACAGTTCTTCACCGACGTTCCGTACGACAAGGAAATCGTCGTCCCCTTCTGTATCGAAAGCGAATTGAGCGGCCTGGGCTACAAAGATTTCATGCCCGGCCTGTGGTATCGCCGCACGTTTCGCGTGCCGGACGGCTGGAAAAATCGTCGCGTGCTTCTACACGTCGGCGCGTGCGATTATTACTCGTCCGTGTACGTCAACGGTGTTCAGATCGGAAAACATCGCGGGGGATATGCCTCGTTTTCGCTCGACGTGACCGCCCATCTGCGCGACGGCGAGAATACACTCGTGTTTGAAGTGCTGGATAATCTCCGCGGCGGGGAGCAACCCGCCGGCAAGCAATGCACCGAATACCATTCGGCCGGCTGCAGCTATACGCGCGTTACGGGAATCTGGCAGACGGTCTGGCTGGAGGCGGTTCCGCAAAGCTACCTGGGAAAATTTCGCCTTCGCCCTGACCTGGACAACCAGCGCGTGACGATCACCGCCACCCCCGCGGGCACGCCGGCGGCGGGGACGCTCGAAGCGAAAGTGCTCGCCGAGGGAAAACCCGTTGTGCAGGGAACCGCTCGCGCCGAAGGCGGGCCGGTGCAACTGACGCTCGATATTTCCCAAGCCGTCGCGTGGAAGCCGGGTCAGCCGTTTCTGTATGACGTGGAACTCACGCTTGCCACGCCGGCAGGTAAGGACACCGTGAAAACCTATTTCGGCCTGCGAAAAATCCACACCGCCGGGCGGACCGTGTACCTCAACAACGAACCGCTGTTCATGCGCATGGTGCTCGATCAGGGATATTATCCCGACGGTATGTACACCGCCCCGAGCGACGAGGCGTTGAAGCGCGATATCGAATTGTCCCAGGCCCTGGGCTGCAACGGCGCTCGGCTGCACCAGAAAGTCTTTGAGCCGCGATTCCTCCACTGGGCCGATACGATGGGGTATCTCGTCTGGGGCGAGCTGGGCGACTGGGGATGCAACCTGGGAAATCCCAATGCCGCGGGCAATCTGCTGAGCGAATGGCTGGAGGTGTTGCAACGGGACTGGAATCACCCGTCGATCATCGGCTGGTGCCCGTTGAATGAACGGAACGACCGTCGCGATAGTCCCGAATGGATTATCGCCTACCTGTATTCGCTGAACAAACTCATCGACCCGGATCGGCTGGCCATTGACGTGTCCGGGTATATTCATCACCCAGGCGTACCGAGCGACCTGTACGACGTGCACAACTACGCCGCCCCGGCGGAGCTGGCCGCCATGTCAACGGCGCTGACGGGTGAAAACTGGGCCGAGGCGTTTCGGAATTACGACGGGAAACTGAAGGGGCATCCTGTTGATACGCCTTATGACGGAACGAGGCCGTACTTCAACAGCGAGTGCGGCGGGATCTGGTGGAACCCGCGCAGCGAAGGCGGCGACTGGGGCTACGGAGGTCGGCCGGCGAGCGAAGAGGAATTCGTGACGCGCTACCGCGAAACGATACGCATGCACAACACCACGCCGAACCTGGCCGGCTGGTGCTATACGCAACTCTATGACATCGAGCAGGAGACCAATGGCCTGTATTACTACGACCGCACACCGAAATTTTCGCCGGACGTAATGGCCCGGCTCCGCGCCGCGACGGTGGGAGAAGCATAACCCGCCGCAGGCGGAAGCGATTTCAATAAGAACTCATAACAAAATAAGCCACAAAGTGCACAAAGGTCACAAAGGAAGAAGAAAATCACAACAAATTTGTTGTTTTTTCTTCGTCCCGAAGGGACAGAAAGCATTTGGCCGGGGGTGAGCGAAGCGAACCCCCGGAAGAAGGTTTATTTTTTTAGAGCCCCAACGGGGCGACAGCAACGGTTCTTTCTTATCAAACTCGCTGTCGTCCCGTTGGGACTCGAATCAAAGAGATCGTTTCCGGGGGTTCGCTTCGCTCACCCCCGGCTAGACGCTCCTCGACCCTTCGGGCCGAAGAGAAGAAAAACAACCTAGTGATTTCTGGACGGCCTGAATTATTTCAAAATCGATTTTCAAGAACACCGCCCGTTTGTATTTTATTCCACGCGCAGAGGTGTTACGGGCGCCGCAGGCCGAATTTCCGGACGCGGTATTTGAGGTGGTGGCGGGCGACGCCCAGCGCGCGGGCCGTGGCGCTGAGATTCCAGCCGTGCGCTTCCAGGGCTTCGGCGATCAGGCGCTTTTCTTCCTCCCACAGGTTGGGCGTATTGACCGAGCGAGCCGGCTCAGCCGGGAGGGAAGCCCCGGCGGGTGACGAACCGGCTGGTGGAAGGCCGGTACGTTGCGGCAGGTACTCGGCCAGGTGGTCGGCCTCCACCACGCCGCCGCTGTGCAATACCATGACGCGCTCGACGAAGTTCCGCAGTTCGCGGACGTTTCCGGGCCAGTCGTACTCGCGCAGGATTCGGGCGGCGGCGGCGGAGAATTCCACCGGCGGGGCGTGCGTTTCCTCGGCGAAGTGTCGCACGTAATGCTCGATCAGGGGCGTGATTTCCTCGCGTCGCCGGCGCAGCGGGGGGATGGGAATTCGCACCACGTTGACCCGGTGGTACAGGTCTTCGCGGAACGAGCCGTCGGCGACTTTCGCTTCCAGGTCGGCGTTGGTCGCGGCGATCAGGCGCGAGCGGGTGCGGATGGTTTCCGTGCCGCCGATGCGCTCGAAGACCTGTTCCTGCAGGACGCGCAGCAGGCGGGCCTGGGTCGCCGGGCTGCACGAGCCGATTTCGTCGAAGAACAGCGTGCCGTCCGAGGCGATCTCGAACTTGCCTTTTCGGCGTTCCGTCGCGCCGGTGAAGGCGCCTTTTTCATGGCCGAACAGTTCGCTGTTCAGGAGATTTTCGTCCAGGGCGGCGCAATTGACGCACAGAAAAGGGCGATCCTTTCGCGGGCCGGCGTGGTGGATGGACCAGGCCAGCACTTCCTTTCCCACGCCGCTTTCGCCCGTCAGCAGCACGGTGCAGTCGCGTTGGGCGACCTTTCGCACCAGGTCCCAGGCCTTGCGCATTTCCGGGCCGTCGCCGATGAACACGTCCTGGTGTTCGGCCGCGGTGCGGAAGGCCTGGCAGTCCATTTTCTGGCGCTCGAAGGCGTCGGCGTTTCGGATCGCACAGCCGCAGAAGTTGGCGAACAGTCCCAGCAGTTGCAGGTCGCGCTCGAGGAAGCGGTTTTCGCGCGTGGAGTTGACGCCCTCCAGCACGCCGATAATCTGTCCGTTCACGTCGATCGGAACGCACAGGAGCGATTCGGTGACGAAACCGGTCTGCCGATCCACGCCGTTGTAGTGGGTCGGGTCGCTTTGGGGGTCGTTGACGATCATCGGCTGCCCCGTTCGGAGCACCTGTCCCGCGACGCCCCGTTCGGCGTCGAATCGGACCCGCCGGACGCCCGTTCGGTCCGGGCCGCTGACGGCGTGGAAGTACAGCTCGTTGGACGCGGCGTCGCGCAGCAGCAGCGCGCAGGAATCCGCCCGGACGATGTGGGCGGCCTCGGAGACGATCAGCTCGATGACCCTGTCCAATTCATGCCGAGAGACCAACTGGCAGCTCGCGTTGATCAGCGAGAGGATTTCCTCGTCCGGCATGTCGGAATAGGGGGGCATTGTTTTTCGTGCAGCCGGAATCATGGTACTCCGCCCGGCGGGAATTTTCTATACCTCTTACGCGGCGGGAATTCCATTTACTTTTGGCGGAAGCGGGCGTTGTATTGTTCGAGCATGTCGGCCAATTCACCGACGGACCAGGCGATGTACGCCCGGCTGTGGGCGGGTTGTCCTCGACGCTCCCGCAGCAGGCCCTTCTGGACGTACTCCAGAAACCGTTCCACGTCCCTGGCGGGGATCGGCCCGGGCGCCTCGCCCCAGGCCATCAGCTTCTCGAACAGCAGTCGGTGGCGTCTGCTGGTTTCGTATTGCGCGGGCGTGAGAAAATCGCCAGGCCGAAAGTGAATCTGCACTCCCTTGAGCGCCATGACCAGCGGTTCGTAGTTCATTTCCGGCGTTAATCGCAGAAAGCGAAACTGCTGCACGTAACGCCCTTCCCCTTCGCCGGCGGTGAAGGGCAGCGCATCCTCGTCGAACTGGATGCTGTATCGTTTGGAGACGCTGGAAAAGAGCATACTGGGAACGGGCTCGCGGCGGACGATTTCGCCGCGCGTCAGGCGGCGGATCTGCACGCGCCCGGAGGGGCCCGGGCCGGGATCGCCCATCATGGCGAACAGGCATTGCATGACGTACAGAGGCAGGGTGCGGTTACGGTCGGGCTTCTGCTGGCTGCGCAACTGCATGGAGACGTGCACGCTGTGCGGTTTGACGTTGTACAGCCGCATCGTCTGGTGAATCAGCTGGTTGAGCACCCACGGATCGCGCGTGATGGGCTTGGAGATGTTCGCCTCGACCGAAAGGTTCCCCAGCGCGACCTCGAAGAATCCGCGTCGCGCCTTGCCGGGCGCCTTTTCATGGTGGTCGTCGACGTGTCCGCCGAGTTTCCAGGTCAGTTCGTCCAGACCGAAGTCGTAGAAATACAGGAATCCGTCGTAGACGGGGTCGTGATTGACCTGGGCCCGCGGATCGCGAATCACGTCGTGCCCGATGTTCGAGAATTCCAGTTCCGCGCCCAGGGGCATGTATCCGAAGCCCATGTGGGTGCGCACGAAGGTAATTTGGCCTTTGGCGGCCCGGGAATTATAAATCGCCTCGGCCGCCAGAACGGCCCGGCGAACGTAATCCACCAGGGAGGCCTTTTGAAAATCCAGATCGCCCAGCACGTCCGCCACGACCACGTCCAGAACCGTTCGGCTTCGGTTCAGCAGGCGCAGGGCCACCAGCGAACTGATGATCCGCTCGTACAGAATGCTCGATGCGTCCCCCTGCGGCTGGGTGGTCTGTTTCGGCGAGGTTCGCCGCACCGGACTGGAGGGAAGATGGTCCAGCTCGTAGCGGAACTCGTCGCGCACCTTCTGCTCGATGCGGTTGAACACGACCTGGCGGATGACCATTGTCAGGTAGCTGGAAAGGAACGGCTGGGCCTGTTCGTTGGTTCGCAGGTGGGCGCAGTCCCGCAGGGAGTGCCCGCGAATCAACTGGCGGATGGTGTAGTCGCTGATGCCGCCGGCTTCGAAGTGCCGCCGCGTGATGTCGCGGATCGTCGAACCGCGAAGTTCCGAAACCGCCTCGCGCATGATCTTCTCGTCCGTGTGGAGTTGTTCCTCCTCGGTTTCGCGGACGGCCTGGTCGATCTTGCGCGTCAGAAGAATCTCCTGCTTCAGCGGGTCATGAAACGACCAGCCGAAGGAATGCTCCAGCTGCTTTTGGTTGCCCACGAACATGAACGCCCGAACCCGGCCTTCCGTCGTGACCACCTGGACGGAGCGTCGGACGTAGTTTCGCCCCTCGTATTTTTTCAGCGCCGGCAGGAGTTCCGCCGGCAGGCCGTGGATGAGATATCCGCGGATGCGGTGTCCCCGGTCGGGCACGGCGTAGAGATACGTGTTGTCGGGGCTGATTTTCTTGTACCCGTTGAGGACGGCCTCGGCGGCGCGGAAGTATTCCCTTCCGTCCGCCTCGTCGGGGTGGGAGACCATGTTACAGCCGAGCACGGCGCGGAAGACGGCCGGGTCCATCAGTGTGCCGTAAACGAACAAATTGAAGCGTTTGCGAGTCGGCATAATCAAAGGCAGGGCTTATACATCTAAATTCTTTGTGTTTACCGTATCTTTCGCCTGAAAGGCGTATACATACCAGCCCAGGGCGAAGCCCTGGGTGAAGGTTGATTTTTATTTTTAGCCCTGAAAGGGCGTAACAATTTATGTCTCGTCCTTTCAGGGCTCCGAAATAACGGCCATGCGTTCCCAGGGCTTCGCCCTGGGCTGGTATGTCTCAGCCCGTTGGGCTGATAAAACTCATTTGGATGCGTAGACCCTGACCAAAGCATTCTACCAAGACGAGGCGCTCTATAAAACGTAAGCGATCCATAAAAATTATCCACGGATTTCACAGATTAAAGAAGGATTACACGAAAAATTCCTTTCGAATAATGGAACAATCCGTGAAATCCTTTCTTCTTCCGTGGAATCTGTGGATAATTTTGCGGCGGCGGTATTGGGTATGCAGGTGCATGATTCAAATTTCATTACGGGCGTCTTACAATGCGGGAATGTCATCGAATCGCGCCGAACCAATGATCGTGAAATACTTCTCGCGGGCCGGGCTGATGCTCACCGACGGCTGCACCGCCGCCTGCGCGAGCTGCTACCTGTCCGGCCGGGCCGGGAAGGGGCGGTGGATGGACGCGGATATGGCGGTGGGAATCTGGGCGGGTCTGGCGAATCTTTCTCCGCACGGCTGCAAGGTGCACGTCACCGGCGGGGAGCCGTTTATCGACTGGGAAAAGCTGATCGAAATCCTTCGCGCCGCCGCGGGAGAGGGGCTGCAGGCCGAGTCCGTCGAGACCAACGGTTTCTGGGCGACGGGCGATAACATCATCCGCGATCGCCTGAGGGCGCTGGAGGCAGCCGGCATGGGGCGCCTGGCAATTTCCGCCGATCCGTTTCACCAGGAGTTCGTGCCCATCGGGCGCGTGCGTCGCCTGGCGGAAGTGGCGCGAGAAGTTTTGGGGCCGGATCGCGTCCGCGTCCGCTGGGAAGACTGGTTAGAGCAAGGGCGGGACGTGCAGGCGATGAGCTTTGCCCAGCGCGATGACCTGTTCGCCGAATGGATCGCCACCGGGCGGGATCGCCTCAACGGCAGGGCGGCGGAGATGCTGGCGGGGTTTCTGCCTCCCAAGCCGCCCGAAGCGTTCGCGGGGCAGACGTGTCGAGAGGCGATTCTCCGCAGCCGGCACGTGCACGTAGGATCCGACGGGACCGTTATGCCCGGCGTCTGCGCGGGTTTGTCCATCGGCAGGGTGACGGTTCCCTGGGAAGAATCGGTTCGGGGATTGTGGTGCGCCCTTCGGGAGAATTTTTCCAGACGCCCGATTCTGAGTCGTCTGATTGAAACCGGACCGACGGCGATATTGCAGCTTGCGCACGAACTGGGCTTGTCTGTTCCTTGGGAGGGAAAAGGCTTCGCCTCGAAATGTCACCTCTGCTGGGCTGCCCGATTTGCGCTGGCCGCGACGGGCAATTACGCCGACGAACTTGCTCCGCGGGACTATTACCAGCCGTATTGATTTTTCCCGCGGAGGATGTTGTCCAGGTCCGCGAGGGCCTCTTCGCAGGCGTTTTCCGCCGCGGCGGCGTAGCCTTCGTCGGAGCAGGACGATCCATGCCCGGCGTAGACGATTTTTCCGTCCGAGGCGCGGACGACGCGAAGGTGCAGGCAGATCCAGTGGCGCGTTTTCGTGCCGCCGCCCTGGAAAATCCACACGGTATTGCTGCTGGCCTGTTTTTCCGTGGCGTAATGGATCAACTCGCCGGTGATGACGAATTGCGCGTCGAGTTTGCGCCCGACGGCCGCGGCGACGACGGGGTCGTTGACGTCCATTTCGTCGAAGCCGGTCGCCTCGAGCGCCTCGTTGAGTTTGATGGGTCCGACGTCGAAGAGTTTCACGTTGGGTTCCAGGAGCATCTGGGCGGCAATGGCGCCGGTGACGACCCGGCCGGACCCGTCGGCCTGTTCGCCCGGCGCGTCCGCGAAGGGCAGCACGATAAAATTCCCGCCGTCGGTCAGCGCCTTTCGGTCCACGAGAACCGACTCTTCCATGCATCCGCCGAGGGCCAAAGCGCCCGCCAGAGTGATCCAGAGGAACACTCGTTTTGCGGAAAGCGGGGGATTCGGGATGTGGTTATTGCTTCGGGCCACGTTCGATCTCGTAGAAATCGCGCAGTGGTTTGATCGCCCGGCCGGCTGCGATCTTCGCCGCCTGGGCAAAGCCTTCCTTGTCCTTTCCGCCGGCGTCTTCGGCGAAGAGCACCTGCCCCGTGTGCACGTCCACCAAACGCACGCTGATGCCCACGCGATGCATATGTTTCGTTCCTCCGCCTGAAACCACGTACACCGCGCCGTGGGAGTAATCCTGCTGGGCCTCATACTGCGTCAGCGAACCGACCAGCACGGCGTCGGCCTCGGCGAGTTTGCCGATTTCCGTCGCGACGGACGTGTCCTGCATCTGCGAGACGTGCAGATCGCGCTCCTGCATCAGGGAACTGACGCGGCTGCGCTCGACGACCTTGACGCCGCGGCATGGATACAACTGCGTCGTAATGGCGTTGACGACGACGGCGCCGGACCCTTTGGCCTGCGCACCCGGCGCGTCGATGAACGGTAAAACCGCGATCGTATGAATCTGACGCAATTCCGCCTGGTTCCGGGTCACGGGGGAGATTTCCGCCTCCCCGAACGTGCATCCTCCGACGCTCCAGGCCGATCCGGCCAGGAGCAGCAAGAAAATTGAACTTCGTATCCAACGACCTGTTTTCATGATGTGGTACTCCTTACGGCTTACGGCCAGGATTTCTTTCCGCGATTCCAGAATTTCACCAACGGACCGACCGCCTTTTCCACGGCGTCGTCCATGCGCTTGGCGGGTTTATCGCCGCCGGCCCGGCCCGTCATTTCATAAATGCACTTGCCCGACTGGATGGATATGAGGCGAAGCTTCACGTCCACGTCGCCTTTCGGCACGGAACTGGAGGGCACCTGGCCGGCCTTGAGAATTTCGGGCGTTTTGCCCTTCTTTTCGTGTTCCAGCGTCAGATTCACGGATCCGGTCAGCACGGAATCCACCTCGAGGTCCCTGGCCAGTTGGATCGCTTCGGCGTCGTCCAGGCCCAACCGGTCCGGCTGGTTTATGCGCCAGAGTACCGGCGCCACTCGCACGCGAATGGAGGCATGAAGGTCTTTTCGCAGCAGGGTCCCGGCGGCGCCGGCGGCAATCGGCCCCGCCGACGGATCGGACGCGGACGATTGGAACGGAACGACGAGAACGCTTTGGGTCTTCTGAATCGCCATTTCGTCGGCGACGGGTTCCTCGCACCCGGCCAGCAGGCACGCCGCGGCAAGCGGCATCGCACACAGGAGAAGGGCTGTCTTACGCACCGGAGGCCTCCTTCCTGTCGCGTTTGGCTTTTTCGGTCAGGTTTCGCAGCAAGGCCAGGGCCTTGCGTGTGGCCTGCAGGGTCGCCGGGCCGTAGCCTTCCTTGGATTCCGCCGTTCCCCGGCCGGTGTACAACACCTTGCCGTCCGGCGAAGTCAAACGAATCTGTACGGACACGTGATACGTGCATTCCGTCCAGCTAGCCGTTCCCACAACGTACCATGCTCCTTTTTCGGACGTCGTCCAGCGATAATCGGTCACTTCGCAGACGCCCAGGGCGTCGAGATGGAGTTTTTCCGCGACGGTTTGCTGCAGCGCCGGGTCGTTTGCCTCGCCGGCCTTTTTCAGGGCCCGGCGGAATCGCCCGACGCCCTCCACGTCGTAATAGTCCATGGCGGCCAGTTCGGTCATCAGCACGCCGGCCTGCCCGCCGCCGTCGGCGATGCCTTCCGGGCGAACCACCGGCATGACCGCGACGCGCTTGGCGGATACCAGCGTTTTGGCGTCGTGCACGTGGCTTTCCGGCAGACAGCCGACCACGCCGAGAAAAACAAACACGCCCAGCCGCCAAACCTGCTTCCCATACGTCCGTTGAAGAATCATCTCCACGTTCCCTTATTCTCGCGGCCGGAAATTCGGCACGAAAAAACAAATGATATTCCATTTATCCCCGGGACGCAACGCCGGTTTTTCCCCACACGGCCCCATTTCCCGTTGATTTCCAATGCAGGGCCGATACAATACCCGATTGGCACATGGAGAGGACCAATTTGTGCGGACCGTCTTTTCGCCCAAACGTCCCTGTTTCCCCGAAAAAACGCATTTATTAGGTATAGAAGGAGTCGCAGACATGTCGGAAGGCAAAGCGGACCTCGGCCTGATCGGCCTGGCGGTCATGGGCCAGAACCTGGTCCTGAACATGAAC
>JAFGEJ010000254.1 GCA_016931655.1 Phycisphaerae bacterium | reverse complement strand
CACTTATCGAATGCCACCATAGCATTCTTCAGGCGAGTATACCTCGACCTGCGAAGGAGATCGTCTTTGCTTATGCCATCTTCGGGCCGAAGAGAAGAAAAAACAACAGGATAATTTCTGGACGGCCTGAATAATTTCAATAATTCTGTGCGGCTGGTATCGAAAAGGATTTCATCGAGGCGCCACGGCGGGGAGCGTGACGGCCCGTATACGAACGGCGCGGTGTTTTAACAGTTCCGCCCGCATATGGGCCTTGTGGTTGAGCACGGCTGGCGGGGATGTCGGATCGGGCGGTGTCGCTTTTTGGTCTTTCGGCTTTCCTCGCTGTAATTTCGCCACGCGAGCGACGTGAACGCTCAGCGCGACGTCTGGCGCGACGGTAAAGCGGAGGATCGGCTCTTTGAGAACGCCGGAGACAGTCGTTTCGTCCTGAAGTTGAATGGCCGCCCGGCCCGGCGAGCCTGGCAGGCGGCGCAGGGTCTGAATCTGTTTTGGCGAGACGGTCACTTCGCCGAGTTCCGTTTCCACCGCCAGGGGCGTATCGGGAAGGGTTCCGATCAGCACGTCGCCGTTGGACAGGCGCAGCCGCAGGAGATTCGGATCGTCGGTTTCGCTCGTTCGATGAAACAGCACGCCGGCCAGCGTTTCCCGATCCACGGAGAGCTTCGGCCCCAGCGTCAGGGGCGTCTGGACCGCCTCGGCCGTCCACAGCCCCGTCAGAATCGAGCCGTTGCGGAAGATCGCCTGGTGCAGTCGGCCGGCGCCGTCGGAAACCAGCCGCAACTCGCACAGGTCGTCGCCCTTCAGGCGAATCGGCCCGTATTCCGTCAGGAATTCCAGCGGCAGGGCGGCGGGGTCAAACCGAAGCTGCTGCCCCGACCGCAGCAGGAGCATAGGGCCGGTGAGGGAAATCTCCTCCGGCTTTGGCTGGCAGATATGATATCCCGCCGTGGCGATTCGGTGCGGCGGAAGGGCCAGCTCTTTTCCATCGGCAAGGCGAACTTTCAACGGCGCGTCGGCCGACACGCCGCCGACGATCTGCCCGTCCGCCAGCGCGATCTGCACGAAGCGGTCGTTCGGTTCGAGGACGGCCAGGCCCACGACGTTCTCGGCGGGCAGGTCCACCCGGCCGAAGAACGTCTCGACGGGAAACGAGGAATTCAGGATCGTCCCGTTGACCTCCGATTCGTCCCGCAGCACGACTTTGTCGCTCGCCCGGCTGCGGGGGATCTCCAGCCGTCCGATTAGCAACACGTCGCCGGACATGTTGACGATGATATCCCGCAGCGCCTTGGGGACCTTCGCCAGTTCTCGCTCCGGGCGGAAGGTTTTGAGCAGTCCGACGGCCTCGTCGAACGTGTTCCGCTGGGCTTCAAAAAAGCACAGCGCCCGCATTTCGCCGGGCGGAATCGTCAGCGTCGTGCGATAGGAGATGGTGTTGTTGTTCATCGGCGCCTGGACATCGGGGCGGTGTTTGGCGCGTCGGGACGCGTAGACGTGCATGACGGCCGGTCGCGGATCGCCGCCGTGATCGTCGCTGACGAAGCCCCAGTCCTTCGGGCCGGGCGAGCCCTGGTTCGTGGTGGTTGTGCACTGCTGGATGCTGTTGCCCATGTGGTTTTGATAATGCACGTCGAGTTTGACGGGGTTTTCGTCGGTATTCTCGAAGACGTCGATCCATCGGGCGTAACCGAGCTTCGGGTTCACGTACACCCGCCGCCAGACGCGGATTTTGTCGTTCTGGAAGGGACCGAGCTGCACCTCGTTCCCGCCCGCGCGGAGCAGCGCGGTATTGTTGGGCGCGTAGAAATGCTGCCCGCCCCGAACCTGGAGCATCATGCCATTGCCGTAGGCGTAGCCCGTGCCGTGCTGAACGCCTCCGTTTTGCTGAATGTCCCACGTGAATCCCGCCCCGTCGGCGGTGGTCCAGGGAAGGTTGGTGGTTTTTCCTTCGGGCAGGAGGATATCGTTTGTCTCCGCAGCGCACCATCCGGCGGCCAGGAGAGATATGATCGTGATTAATACTACAACGAAAGAGCGATCTTTTTGTGTCGCGGGCATCCTGCCCGCGCGTATCGCGGCCATCTTGGCCGCGAAAATGAGGCCAATCCGAGGGCAAGATGCCCTCGGCACGCGCGGGCCAGAGGCCCGCGACACGATATTTCGTTGTAATATTAATATCCATTTTTGTATTCGCATGGTTTTTTATCCCACGGCTGTCAGTTCGTCGAGGATGTCCCGCACGCGCTGACGGATTTCGGGGTCTTTATCGTCCAGGTGTTTTTTCAGGATCGGCACGATGCCCGGGCCCATCTGGATGAGTTTTTCCTGGGCGGCTTTGCGGTCCTTGTAGCTTTCGGAGCCCAGTTGGACGACCAGTTCGGCTACGTTGTGGATCACGTTGGTCGGCGGCAGGACGTTCGGCTGGTCGAACGAAGCGATCCGGGCCGGGGAAATTTCGACCGCCGGTCCGGGCTGCACGCGGAATCGCAGGCGGGGCGTCTCCAGCAGGCCCTGGACGGTTGACCCGTTCCACAGCGTTGCGCGGAACCAGCTCGTCCGGTCGGGGATCGGCTGAAGTGTGCGGATATTGCCCGGCTGGAGCGTCATTTGGCCGTATTTGCCTTTCAGCGTAAGTTTGGCCTGATCGAATTGCCCCCGCAGCACGTCGCCGTCGGCAAGAACGAGTTTGGGAAGGTCCTGGGAGTCGGCGTCTTCTTCCTGGGCGTATTCGACGCACGTCAGCAGGTCGCGTGGAATCGTCTGCTTTCCGCCGAGCTGGAGTTTCGGTTCGACGGCCTCCGGCAGGAGCAGGCCCGAAAGCTCCGAACCGTTTCGGAAGACCGCGCGGTGCAGGTTGTGCTTCGCGTTGTCCAGTTGGATGCTCAGCATCGCGGCTGGGTCGAGGTCCACCACGCCGTTTCGCGTCTGAAGACGGAAAGGAACGGAATCCGCCGCGAACGCCAGCCGGTCGCCCGTGCGCAGGCGAAGGTAAGGCCCGTCGAAGGGGGTTTCGTCCGGCCGCCGCTTCGAGATACGATACGACCACGCGCGAACGTCGCGCAGCGGAATGACCTGCCTGCCGACGGTGGCGATGTCGATGGGAATCGTCTGCTCGCCGAGGGTTCCCGTGACGATCTGCCCGTCGGTCAGCAGCGTTCGCAGCCGGCCCGGTTCGGCGCCCCAGGCGATCATGC
This sequence comes from Phycisphaerae bacterium, assembly GCA_016931655.1. GTDB lineage: Bacteria > Planctomycetota > Phycisphaerae > SM23-33 > SM23-33 > JAFGEJ01. The sequence continues at coordinate 2,301 of JAFGEJ010000254.1, read as the reverse complement.
CCACGACGCGCTCGGCGGGGAGGGTCAGTTCTCCCCGGGCCGTCGCCACGCGAAAGGCCGGCTGCTTCGCAATCGTCCCGAGAAATTCCTGCCCGTCGCGCAGGATCACGCGGTCGGCGTGTTCCTCGCGGTCAAGCTCCATGTCGTCCGGGCCGCCGGAGGCCCGCACGTTGGCGATCAGCCGGCGAACGGCCATGGGCAAATCCCGCAGATAGCGTCGCGGGCGGAATTTTTTCATCATCGGCTGAAGCTTCGCCGCCGAGGGGCGCTGGGCCTCGAATCCCGCCAGCACCACCGTTCCGCCGGCGGGGAGGGAAAGGTCGTACGTCACGTCGTACCGGTTGCCCTGCTGGAGCACCCTCGGGCGAAGTTTGCTCATCGGCCCGCACACGACGTGCAGCGTCGCCGCCGCGGTGGGGTTGGGGCAGGTGGTGACAAACGCGAAATCCTTGTCGGTAAACGAACCCTTTCCGCTGCTGGTCGTCAGCGACTGGATTCCGTAATTCATGTGCGTTCGCAGGAGGACGCTTACGCGTTTTGCGGCGCCGGGATTGTGAATGATCTCCAGCCAGCGGGCCAGGCCTTCTTTTTTGAAGATTTTAATCCGCCGATACACGACCAGGTCCATCTGGTTCCACGGGCCGATCTGGACTTCGTTGCCGGCTTTGTTCAGGAGGCCCTGGTTGCTCTGGGCGTAGAAATTGTTTCCCTGAAGGTGAAGGTACATGCCGCTGCCGTAGACGTTGCCCGTGCTTTCCTGGATAAAGCCGCATTGAAGATGGATTCCCCAGGTTCCTCCCTTCTCGTCACTCAGGCGAAACATGCCCTGCATCCGCCGCCCGTCCGCCGGCAGGAGCAGGTCGTCGGGGAGTTTCCCCTGCGCCCGGGCGGGGCAGGCCCAGAAAGGCGCAGCCGTGAACAGGACCGCCAGAAGAATGAAAAAAGGTACTCGTTTCATTGCGGATATTCCTCATTGATAAGAGAACGCGAATTTCGCGAATAAGAACGAATAAGACGAATTGATTTTTGTAATTTGGTTTTCATGTCCTTCGGCTTTTCTCATTCAGGTTCAAAACGAAAGCTCAAAAACCATTCGCGTAATTCGTCTTTATTCGCGTGATTCGCGTTCTCTTACGCGTTCTCTTATCTTTTTTAGACCCGTCGGATCGTTCCGGGTTCCCGTCGAAGGAAAAATTTTTCCTCCCCGCGCGGCGGAGGCAGACAAGGCCGGGCGATTCGGGTATGATAAAAGCGTCGCGGGTTATTATGGTTCCAGCGTGGCGGAAATACCATGAAAATCAGACTCATCGCGGTGGACCTGGACGGAACGCTGCTGAACAGCCAGAAGGAAATCTCCCCCGCCGCCGTGGAGATCATTCGAAAGGTGCGGAAAGAAAAGTCCGTGGGCGTGGTGCTCACGACCGCCCGCCCGCCGCGTTCCACGCTGCCGTTCTACAAGCAATTGTCCCTCCGCGGGCCGATGATCAACTACAACGGCGCACTGGTCTGGATGCCCACCAACGGAAAGGTCCTGCTGCATCAGCCGATCCCGTACAATATCGCCCGCGGCATTATCCGCTGGGCGCGCGAACGATTTGCAAACATTCTCGTCTCGGCGGAGATCGGGGACAAATGGTACACCGACGCCTTCGACGAAGCCGACAAGGCCTATCTCACCGAAACCTCCAAAACGCATCGGCCCGACGTGATCGGGCCTTTCGATGAATGGCTGAACCAGCCCGTCACGAAACTCCTGCTGCTGGGGAGGCCCCAGTGGCTCAAGGCCGTCAACCAGGCCATCCGGGAAGACCTGCCCGACGAGGTCACGACCGTCCAGACGGAAGATTTCCTGCTGCAGATCATGCAGGCGTCGGTCTCGAAAAAGACGGCCCTGGCGACGGTGGCCGCCGAGCTTCACATTCCGCGCGAGCAGATCATGGCCATCGGCGACAACGCCAACGACGCGGGCATGATCCACTGGGCCGGTGTGGGCGTGGCGATGGCCAACGGACACGTGACCTGCCTCCAGGCCGCCGACCACGTTACCGACCACCACGACGAAGAGGGCGTCGCCAACGTCATCCGCCACATCGTCCTGGAAGGCAAACCCCCGCACGGCGTGTGAACCACGTTTTCTTATGGCGTACTTTTCGCGGCGGAGCGGGTGCTCCGCCGCGCATTTACTTTGTGCCAGGCGGAGCACCGGCTCCGCCTGGTGTAGCGTCGCCGTGAAAATGAAACCGAATCGTACATTTATGAAACCGGGAAGGCAACCCGATTTCACCCCTCGGCGCAAACCTT
>JAFGEJ010000253.1 GCA_016931655.1 Phycisphaerae bacterium | reverse complement strand
GAGGGCGAATGGCCGTGCTTGCGGAGCGTGTCGTACTGGGCTTCCATCACGCCGGCCAGGGCGCCCATCAAAATACCGCGCTCGCCGGTCAAGTCGCTGTAGACTTCCTTCTCGAACGTCGTGGGGAACAGAAACCCGCTTCCGACGCCGATGCCGACGGCCATCGTCCGCTCTTTCGCCCGGCGCGTATAGTCCTGAAAGACGGCGAAGCTGGAGTTAATGCCCGCGCCGCTGAGGAAATTCCGCCGGACGTTCAGGCCCGAGCCTTTCGGCGCGACCATAATCACGTCCACGTTCTTCGGCGGGATGACCTTCGTCTGGTTTTTGTAGACGATGGAGAAGCCGTGGCTGAAGTAGAGGGCATCGCCCTTGTTGAGGCATTTTTTGATCGTCGGCCAGATCGCCTTCTGCGCGGCGTCCGAGACGAGCATCTGGATAATCGTTCCGCGTTTGGCGGCCTCTTCGATGTCGAACAGGGTCTTGCCCGGCTTCCAGCCGTCCTTGACGGCCCGGTTCCAGTCCCGCCGGAACGCCTTGGCCTGCCCGACAATGACGTTCAAGCCGTTGTCCCGCATGTTCAGCGCCTGGGCGGGGCCCTGCACGCCGTAACCGATCACGGCGATCGTTTCGTTCTTCAATACCTTCCGCGCCCGTGCGAGAGGAAATTCCTTCCGCGTAACCACGGTTTCCTTCACGCCGCCGAAATCCATCGTAGCCATGATGTCGCTCCTTGTCGATTTCCTGTGTAAATGCCCGCTGATCGCGTTTCCGAGCCACGAACTGTACCCGTCCGGTGCGGAAACGTCAAGGAAATCAACCGGTGGGGAAAGGATATGAGCAACCGGATTTTCTGGTATAAAGAAAAAACAGAAAATCCGACACTGAGTTCCTGAGAGACAGAGAAGATATAGAGAAGGAAAAAAATAAAAGTCTTCTCAGTTTCTCAGTCTCTCAGTGTTGTATATTTTTTGTCCACAGGGCTTAGGAGGATCATCGAGTTACCGCCAGGAAAAAAGGTAGCTCACGAATGACGGAATCAGCGCGCAAAGAGCGATCGCGGGAGCAGGAGCGAGGCTGAAATTTGGCGCGGCGGTTCAGGGGGTGTTTTTCCCGGCGTTGTGGCGGTTGAGCCAGCGTTTCCAGAACCGCTTCCAGGTGGAGGTCGGCACGTCCCCGGCGCGAAGATGGGTTGGGGTCTCGCCGTTGATGTCGCGCAGGAGCTGGCGCTGCACGTCTTCGGGCAGGTGAACGAGAAACTCGGCCAACGCCTCGATGACCAGGACGTACTGGTACTGGTGCGTGTTTTTCGCGCAGCTGCGGAGAATGTCGCGCAAGGCGCGGGGGACTTTCACCGTGACGCGAACGAACTCCTCGTCCGCCGGTTTTGGGGGCGTCGCAGCCGTGGGAGCGGAGGGGGCCGGCATCTGGGCCGGGTGCGAAGGACGCCAGTCAGCCGGCTGGGAGGGCGGCGAGGCCAGCGGACTCTGCGGCCGGGGAACCGACGGCCTGACCGGCGCCGGTGCGGGGGACGGCTGAAACGATTCGGGATAAGGCCGATGATCTTCCCGGGGACAGGGAACCAGACCCAGCCGGGAACAGGTGTACCCGCTGTTACTCAGCGCCGCCAGTTCGGCCGAATCGTAATCCTGTTTGTCTTCAGGCATCGTGTCCATCGTTTCCGCTCCTTGCGTCGAAAGATCGTCTTCGCGGAGTTCGATTGGTTTTTCGGGAGTGTTCATTGTCCCGCCCTTATTCCAGCGGCGTTCCTTCGCCGACGTGCAACGTGGTTTCCTCGCCCATCGGCAGACGGAATCGCTCCTCCTGCCATTCCACCTCGGCGAACATCGGGTCGATGGTCACCAGCTTCGCCTCGAGAATTCGCTCGCCGATTTGCAGCCAGTGGTCGTTGATCGAGGCGGAATAGTTGCCTCGGGCGCCCATCATGCCGCTGAACATCAGCGTGATCGGCTCGACCTCCGGTTCCTCCTCCGGCTGCTCGACGAGAGGTGCATCGGCGGACGAATCGTTTCCCGCCGCCGTCGGCGGCAGGGACTCAGGGGGACTCGCATCCGCCACGGTCACCGGCGCCGTGGCGGCGGCGGGGAAAGCGGGCTGCGTTTCGGGTTGCCGCAGCGGCGGTTTTGTTTCCGTTGCTTCCGCGACGTCCGGCGAGAGGGGCTTCGCCTCTTTTTCCGTCTCGGCGACGTCGGGCGCCGGCGGCGTTATGTTGGCCGCGGCCTGCCGTTCCGCCGGATTCCCCGCTTCGGCGTCCTCCCAGATTTCCATGACCATCTGTTCTTCCCGTTCCGCCTGGGAGGCGGTTTTCTCCGGTGCGGCGAGGGAAGGGTCGGCCTGGCGATTGGCCCCGGCGCGATGAGGAAACAGGTGCATCTGCTGCACGAGAATCGCGCCGGCGGCGAAGAGAATCACCAGCCCGGCCGCGATGAGTTTCGCGTTTCGCCGGGCTTTCCTGTGGGCCTCGCCGCCCCGCGATTCGGCGGGGGTCGGCGTTTGGCTGGTTGCGGGCGCTTCCGATACGTACGTCGGTGTTTCCTCCACCGGCGGGGCGGCGGTCGGTTCGACGACTTCTTCCACCGGCGGGGCGGGCGGTTCCGGCGTAGAAGCCGGAGCCGCCGCCGCGACCAGCGCTTTGTCCACGGCGTCTTCGACGCGGGGGGCCGGCTCGTGCGAAGACGACGTGAACGTCTCTCCCTCTTTTTGCTCTGTTTCTTCCATGACCACTTCAACGACCATGTCCGTTATATCTTCCGAAGGTCTGGCGTGTTTCGGTTCCTCGTCACTGACCCGGCCGAAAAATTCCGCCGCCCGATGACGGAAGTCCAGGACCGTCTGCTGATCCGACCGGTCGATGGCGTCGCTGCCGAGAAGGTCCTCAAACTCCTCGACCCTCTCGACGTCCACCTCGCCCGTGACCAGTTCCTGCGCGAGCATGCGATAATCCCTCGCGGCGGGGCAGTCCGGGGCGTATTCCAGGATACTGCGGGAGACGGCGGGGCATTCCTGGATGCGAATGGTGTTGTGGATAACGGTGCGAAAGACGTTGTCCGGCAGGGCGCGATGCAGTTCGCTGAGGACCAGCCGGCTTAAGCGCGTTCGTCCGTCGTAGCGACAGGCCAGCACGCCCAGCAGCTCGATGTTGTGATCGAAACCCTGGCGGATGTCCTTCAGCATGGTCAGCAGAATCCGCAGGCCGTCCAGCGCGAGAATGGAGGCCTCCACGGGCACGATGGCGTGGGTGGCCGCCAGAAGGGCGTTCCCGATCAGACGGTTGCCCAGGCTCGGCGGACAGTCCAGCAGAATGTACTCATAGGGCTTCCGGGACTGCACCTCCGCCAAAACGCGCCGCAACTGCCCGCCCTGCGTGGGACGCAGTTCGTGCGCGACGGAGTCGATCTTTCCGCTGGCCGGCGCCAGATCGACGTTCGGAAGGACGTTTTGAATCGGCTCAAGCCCCTCGCCCGCGATCAGCGCGTCGGCGAGGCGCGAGTCGCCCTCGACCCCCAGCCAGCGCGAGGAGGCCGCCTGCCCGTCCAGGTCCACCACCAGCACCGATTGCCCGATCTCGCCCAGCGCGGCGGCCAAGCTGACCGTGGTCGTCGTCTTGGCGGTCCCCCCCTTTTCATTGATAACGGCAATGATCTTCATGGTCCTTGTCCTCACCAGTCCCTACAGGGATGATGCAACGCAATGGAGAAGATGAGAGAAACCCCGCCGTCCGCCCCTCAACAAAACGTACGCATTCACCTCACGCCGGGGAAAAACCGGGAGAACGGTTTTGAGAAGCTCCGAAACCAAACCCATCGTTCAGGTGAGTGTACAGGGCTGCAACGGGACTACCTATACGCAGATTGCCGGCTCCTTTAAGGCCGGCCTGTCAGAAATGTACGATTCTCCCTTGACTCGGAGCAAAAGGAAAGATAGGAAAAATGCGCCTATTTTTCGGAGTACGAAATTGGCCTGATCGCGGATATACGCTTCTGTCTGTCTAGCCGCGAAAAAAAATCCAAAAACCGCCATGAGAAAATCGCCGGAAGCGGGTATGATCCGCGAACGTGACGGAACACGCGGGTTGCACAAGCTGCAAAGGAGCGCAAGGATGAAGTCGATTCACGTCGTTGAGGACCATTTGCCGTTTGCCTGGGAAAAGGCGGTTATCGCCTGCTGGCAGGAGGGGGAGCCGTTCGCCACGGAATACGACAAGCCCGGCGATCCGCCCAGCCGGGACGTGACAGCCGTCATTCACGTCCGCAGGCCCTTCGAGGAGCCGGGCATCCACCGGGCGTTTCCTGGCGGGCTGGACGACCTGGAGAAATATCGCGCCGAGGTGCTTTACGGCGTGCACGACCACTGGGTGGACCCGTCGGTGGGCAAGTGGGAGTACACGTATCACGAGCGGCTGTTCGAGTATCGCGTGCCGGGAGAGGGCGTGTTCGACCAGATCGCCGGCGCGATCGAGAAGCTCCGCCAGGCCGGGCACACGCGCCGCGCCCAGGCGGTCACGTGGCAGGTGTGGAACGACATGAACATTTCCGACCCCGCCTGCCTCCAGCGGATGTGGTTTCGCATTTCGCCGTCCGACGGCCGGCTGCACATGAACGTCCACATGCGCTCCAACGACGCGTTCAAGGCCGCCTTTATGAACATGTACGCCTTCTGCGAACTCCAGGCGATGGTCGCCCAGGCCGTCGGCGTGGAACCGGGCGAATACATCCACATCGCCGACTCCTTCCACATCTACGGCAGCTATTTCGGCGAGTTCGAGGGTTTCTTGAAGACAGCCCAGACCCGCAGCCCCGACCAACGGGTGTACACCCGCGATTTTGCGAGGGATTTCTTCATCGACGGCTGCGACGTACTGCTGGGCGAGGCCGACATGCCCGCCGACCGCAAGGCCATGGTCGAAAAGCGAAAAGCCGAATTGGCGAAATAACGTTAAGTGCTTGCAGTAAAACAGCATAGAAAAAACAATTTGGATGTATGTCATTTGTGTCATAAATAGTAAAGTGTCCAAGAAATTGTTTTTGAATAGTGATTATTATGTTTATCTTATAAGTTATTGTTTTATAAAAGGATAAAAATTAGTGATTTGCTAACGAGAAAAAAAAGTTTGTTTTATAAGTTGACAAAATACTATCATATGATAGTATTTTGTCCGATATAGGGGTTAAAATGGTATCACGGGATGAGGTTGTCGCCTTTTTAAATCTGTTCAAAGGCTGTTTGGAATTGGATTTATATGGCATCAAAGACAGGGAGAAAAATCTTCAGGGTCTTATTGATCTTGGGATAACACCGAAGGAACGAAAGGAAATCCTGCTGGGATTGACCCCTGAAAATTATCATTCGGGCCCGAAACCGGATGACACAGATGATACCAAAGAGGTTTGGGAATTTGGCACAAGCGTGGGAAACACGGAAGTCTATATCAAGCTACGCGTGGTAAGGATTGCAAGCAAGAATACGTATCGAGCATTGGTTTGGTCATTTCATCCGGCGGAATTTCCAATAACGTATCCTTTGCGATGAGGTGGGAAATGAAAGGCGATGAGAAAAAAAAACTTTATTGCCCGAACTGTGAAGACGACCGAAATGTCCATCCTGTGACTCGGGACGAAACCTATACGGTTCGTGGTGAGGAGATTATTGTTTCGGTCGAAACCATGGTCTGCTCTATGTGCGGAGAGTCGATTGGTAACGATGAACAGGATCAGAAAATACTTGATGCCGTTCACGAGGAGTATCGACGTCGAGTGGACCTGTTAACGCCGGATCGCATTCGAGAAATACGGAATCATTATCACCTGAGTCAAAAATCGTTTGCCATGCTTCTTGGAATGAGTGAGGCGACAATGAATCGTTACGAACAAGGAGGCCTCCAGGATCAAACACATGACACGGTAATACGTGCATGTGAAAAACCGGAGGTAATTCGTGATTTATTGAGCCGTCGCGGTCATCTGATAAGTGACTGGCAGCGAAAACGGGTTGAACAGGCCCTTGCAGGACAAGAAGAACCAGCCAATCAATTGCTTGATCATCTTGGTGAAGTGGATTGGGTCTGCATGCCAAAAGAAGTTTCCGAAAAAACGGGATATCGCATCTTTGATTACAAACGGTTTGCCGGAGTGGTTCTTTCTTTTTGTGATCTTTTAGGCGAAATTTCGCGAACCACGATTAATAAGCTTTTATTCTATGCCGACTTCCTTAATTACAAAATATCAACGGTTTCCCTTACCGGTACTACCTATCGTAAATTAGACTATGGACCGGTCCCCGCGGATTATGGTGGATTACTTAGTAGGATGGAATCAGAGGGATTGCTATTTTGTGAAGAGCGCCCTTACCCAAATGGAAAGACCGGATTTTATTATTCAAAGGGTTCTAATGCAGACTCGATGAGGTTTGATTTTGACGAGATTGAGAACCGTGTTCTTAATGTTGTTGCCAGGGATCTTGGAAGTCTCAAAGCAACAGAAATATCTGAAAAATCTCATCAGGAAACGGCGTGGAAAGATACAGAAGAAAAACAGCTTATTTCATATATCCATGCGATGGATTTATCTCTCTCGCTTTCGTAGCGACATTGTAATCCACTATCGCAAATCGCTTTAACGCGGCGGAGCAGGTCTCGCGGGGATGCCATAGGTCGGCTCCGCCACGCATTTACTTTGTGGGTGTAGCGTCGCCGTGAAAATGAAACCGAATCGTACATTTATGAAACCGGGAAGGCAACCCGATTTCACCCCTCGGCGCAAACCTT
>JAFGEJ010000252.1 GCA_016931655.1 Phycisphaerae bacterium | reverse complement strand
TTCGGCAAGCTCAGGACAAGCCTTCGACTCCGCTACCGCTCCGCTCAGGATGACAGTTCACAGTCTTAGATGTGACAGAATACTAGGCTCCGTCTTGTTCTGTTGAAATCATGGAAAACAAAACAAAGAAAATCAGCCACAGAGGTCACAAAGGTCACAAAGGAAGATGAAAATCACAACGAATTTGTTATTTTTTCCTTTGAGACCTTTGTGCCCGTAGTTTACCCCTGAGGGGTGGCAAAAAATATCTTTTCAACAAAGCAGCTCCGTCTCAAACGTCAGGCGGGTTCTTTCCGGCTGCTTTTTTTGTGTTTTGATTTTACATCCTCTTCAACGGGATGCACATATTCCACGTGTTCTCAGCCGCCCGGAATCCGCCCGGCCCGTCGCCCACCGCGGCGAACAGGCAAATGGGTTTCCCGTCCTCCCACAGCAGTTGGGGCCGCTCCAGGCAGCCCAGCGTGACCGTTCGGCCGTCGGACCAGGTGACGGTGCGCGACGCCGCCCTGGGCGGATCGGCGAGTTGCCACTCCAGCCCGTCACGCGAAATTGCGTGCAGCGTGGCGTGATATTCTCCTGAAATCGACGATTCCGCGTCCGGGGCGAGATCCTTGGCGAGCATTTCATAATGATCGCCCATGTGGTACACGTACGGGTCTTCCAGTTTCAGATTCCCCAGGATCGGATCTTCGAGCAGCCGTTCGGGCGGCGAATCCAGGTCCTTCGCCTGGGCCACGCCGATGCGGCAACCGTTGGGCGTGTTGCTGCGATAGTACAGCCGCAGGAAGCCCTCCGGCGTGATGCACGGCGCGGGATTGGTGATGATTCTGTTGTCCCAGTGGCCGGGTCGAATTTCCAGATACGGTCTGTCGGGGCGAATCCACGGCCCAGCCGGATCGTCCGCGATCGCCAGGCCGATGCGGATGGAATAGTACGCAATTTCGTGATGGTTAAGGCGCTCCGGAGTATCCGCGCGAAGTTCCTCAGCCGTGGGTTTCGGGCCCTGGAACGTTCCACCGATGTAGAACAGCAGATACTTGTCCTGATAGCGCAGAACGGTGGGGTTGTGCGTCATTCGGCCGTCCCAGAATTGTCCCCCCCGGTCGGGCAGTACGACTTCCTGGAACGTGTAAGGCCCTTCGGGCGTGTCGCTGACGGCCCGGACGATTTCGGAGTAGCGAATGTATCCCTCGAAAAACGGAAGATGTTTCGGCCAGCGCGCCGCGAACATGTGATATTTCCCATCAGGGCCTTGAATTACCGAACCGCACCAGACCCACCAGTCGGGCATGGCGAATCCTCCGCCGACGGGGGGAGACGTCAGCCGTCGGGCAAAGGGGGTGTATACAATCTTCTCACGCGTCTCATTCATGGTTTCAAGTTCCTTATCGAAGAGGTTTTTTTACTGGGCGAGGATCAGCTCAAACGGAGCGTGACTTAATTGACGGCTGAGATTTTCATCCAGGCCCGCATCGGTCACGAGGCAGTCGATTTCGGAAACCGGCAGGACCGGATAACACCCCTTGCCCGTGAATTTTGAATGGTCGATGGTCACGACCTTTCGATCCGCGCACATGGCGACAGCCGCCGACATCGAAGCGCTGATTTCGTCAACGCCGAAAGTGCCCCTCCCCATCAGAAAGGCGTCCGCGGAGGTGAAGGATATGTCCGCGTGAAATTTTTTGAACGTCTCGGCCGTTCCCATGCCCACGAAGTCCAGGTTCTCCGGCCTGAATTTCCCGCCGGAAAGAAAAATCGAAATGCCCTCAATCCCGCCCAGTTCCTCAATCGCCGCCAGGGCGGACGTCAGGATCGTCAGCGGCGCCTTGTCCTTCAGGGCGGCGGCGATCTGCCAGGCCGTCGTCCCGTTGTCCAGCGCCACGACCATCCCGGATTTCACCATGCCCGCCGCCACTCGGCCGATCTTCGCCTTCTCCTGGCGCATCCGGTTCAGCTTTTCATCAAACGTTCGCGCGACCAGCGATTGCGGCTCCAGCAGACGCGCCCCGCCGTGGATTCGCACCAGCGCTTTGTCCTTCGCCAGGGCATGCAGGTCGCGGCGAATCGTGGTCCCGGAGACCCCAAGTTTCCCGGCCAGCGCGTGCACGCGAATGTCTCCGTGCTCCTCCAGAAGGGATATCAGACTGCGCCGGCGCTGCTTTGTTGTTCGATCCATAGGCTCTTTCTCCCCGGAGATCAATTCGTAACTATTGTATCAACTTGGCGTTACAATACCACCTTTCTTCGAAGATTCAAAGAAAAAACTCAAAACGTGATTAAAATGTGCAGATTTTCTATTGCAATAAGCTCAAATTGAGCTATACTATATGAAGAATGAGATCATTGTGAATGAATTCGTAATGATAGGAGGTATGCGGAGATCAATTTCGACGACGGAAAAGCGTAGAACAACGTCGTTTTGGATATGGTGATTGGAACACTTCAATTGAAAGGAGAACGGAAATGAGAAAGCAGATTCTACGAGTGACGATGGTGTGTGTACTAGGTCTAGGCGTCAACGCCTTTGCCGCGGATGTTGTCTGGGATGGCAGTGAAAGCAACCTGTGGAGGGTTGGAGACAACTGGAGTACCGGATCTGTGCCGGATAGTGGTTATACCACCTATATCGGCGACAATGATGGAACGGACACCGTTCTGATCGATTCGTCGACAACCGCAGTATGCAGTACTCTGAAAATATCATACCTGTCGAGCAACTCCACCACGTACACGCTGAATATGACGGGCGGAACGTTGAATACGACCGGTACGCGGTCTTCGATAGGCGATACCGCCGTCGGCAAGGCCGTATTCAACCTCTCCGATGGCGCCGCGACGTTCAATGACCGAATCATGCTCGGCGATCACGGCCATGGCGAGATCAACATGAGCGGCGGAACCCTCGGCAGCAACGTCGGGATTAACATGGGTTGCCGCGGCGGCACCTCCGGCGATATTTATTTGTCTGACGGCACCATTACCGTCCCCAGCATTTGGCTTGGTGACGACGGAGGCGCTACCGCAATTCTGGAAGTGACCGGCGGCGCGATCAACCTGAGTGACACGCTGTACGTTAACACGTATAGCAGTGGTTCTCTGGGCGGCATGATGAGCCTGGACGGCGGCGTGGTTACCGCCTCTGCTTTGTCGATGGTCAACGCGGACGATGTAGCCGGAACGCTGGACATCGCCGGCGGAACGCTGATTCTGGACGGGGAAATTGATTCCTCGTGGCAGTACTATGTGGACGGCTGGGTTACCGCCAACGGCGGAACCGGCACGCTGGATTTTGACTACGACAGCGGCAGCGATACCACCACGATTACCGCGGTTCCCGAACCGGCGACGATGGGCCTGTTGGCTCTGGGCGGCCTGGGCGTGTTGATTCGCCGCAAACGCTAATGGTTTGTATATTACCGTAGTTTCCTGTAAGGAACGATGTTTACTTTCTGACTTCGGCGAAAAGCGGGGCGGCTCCAAGGGCCGCCCCGCCTAATGCCGACACGCCGTCTATTCTCTCCCCGTGGTTTCGCGCATCTCGCGCGAAGCGGGAAAAGCTGTTGTTTTTTGACATCAAATTGAAAGGAGCCTGTGATGTCCAGACACGTCTTTTTCTGCTGTACCCTCGTAATTGCATTGATCATGATTAGTCACCAGGCCGCGTTCGGTTGGGGCGGACCGACGCACTCGGCCTTGACGACAAAAACATTCGACGATCCCGTCGTCTCTCCCTTGCTGGGCGGGATCGATCAAGGCGCCATTGAAGGGTATATCGGCGAACCGGGGGACTGGCAGGACGGGCAATGGGACAACGTCGAAGCCCGGGCGTATGTCTCCGGCATGTCCTCTCCTAATGGTAAGGATTGGGACTCCCTGGACGAGACGACGCGGCTGAAGTACATGACGCACAATGTCGCGGACGTGTGCGTTCCCATCGGCCACAGCCCCGCCTGCTACGATCCGGGAGGATACAGTCACACGATCAACGAGGGAATCCTGGAACTCCAGGTCAGTGCATGGGGCAGCTATCCCAGCGTGGCCGGCACGACCAGCTATACGCACAATCGCAACGGCCATTCGTATAACTTTACCGGAAATATTAATCAGGTTCTCGATGAAGCCTACGACGCCATCCGGGATAACATGACCTGGTTCAAGAGCACCAAGCACTTTTGGGGCCACTACCCCGAAGACAACTCCGACGCCGGCTGGAACGGCACGACGATTGCCCTGATGCTCCAGCGCGCGATGATGGTGGACTACTTCCTCTCGAAGGAAGATGTCTACATGGAGCCGGATACGCTGCCGACGGGTTCCGCCGGCGGAGTGATCACCTTCGACGAGTCGAATTCCTATGATCCCGATTCGGTGTACTGGAATTCCAACGGAACCTACAGCCAGAAATACGGCATTTATTCCCAGGGAATTCAGTATTTCCTGTATGACTTCAACGGCGACGTGCCTTCCGGCGGCGCCTGGGATTATATGACGACCGATGAGCATCTGGAATTCTCCGTGAATGATCTGATCAGCTTCGGAGTTCCGACGAATCAGTGGTCGGGATTTTGGAAAGCCGGCGTGGATAACGAAGGCAATTACGGCTACGCCCACGACTGGATGTATCTGTCCACCGGCGGGGCGCCGGAACCGGCGAGCCTGAGCCTGCTGGCCGTCGGCGCTTTGGCGCTTGTACGAAAACGAAGAAAAAGGTAACAAAGAAGCGTTATAGCCGATAAAATAGATATGGGCGCGGCATGGGGAGACTCCCGGCGGAGTCTCCCTATCCGCGCTGATTTGCTTTTTCATTTTGCCCGAAAATGACAGAGGCGAGAAATGAATCGACAACGCTCACAATCTGATCCGTATTCTTGCCTGGCGGAGCACCCGCTCCGCCAGGTGAATCCGACGATCCGGCAAGGACTTGGCGGAGCAGGTCTTCCGAGATGCCATAGGTATGCTCCGCCAGGCAGGGGAAAAGGGTTTACTTTGATCGAGCTTCTGGTCGTCATAGCGATTCTTTCGCTGCTGGTGTCGATTCTCCTGCCCTCCCTGCAGAAGGCCAAGCTCCTGGCCCGGCAGGTGCTCTGCCTGACACGGCTTAAGGCCATCGGCTCGGCGTATTATCTCTATAGGAACGATAATCACGACAAAGGCCCCGTGGGATTCACCTATGGCTGGGACGAACATGCTCGAAATTGGCCAACTCCAAACTGGTCCGACTATCCGGATAATAATACGCGTAATCCCTATAAAGATAATAAGGAATATGGCTGGTTCCGAGGAAGACGCGAGTTGGACGATGGTACACCCTGTTGGGCGCTGGGCGAATACCTGGGGGTAATAAGGGGTGATCGTAAGACCATTGTGGCGACGTGTTGTCCGAACTGGTTTGACTGGTATATGGACGGAATTCATACTACCAAAGATACTTCCTACGCCGTGAACTGGTTCCTGGGACGCGAGACACATCTTGGAGATCATATCGTCAAGTCAACAGCCTCTACTCCCATGCTGATGGACGGTATGGGGGAAAATTTTGAACACGAAGGGGAGTTACAGCCGTATTACACGGTATTTCCCAGGGTGAATTATCCTTCGGAATTTTCGGATCTGGAATTTATCAGTATGACGGAAACGAGTCATGAAGGCAGCGCCAATTACCTGCTCTTTGACGGCCATGCAGAGAGTCATAAAGCCCCGGATATAGATATATCCGGCGGTACCGGGCCTTACCTGGAATATTTCAATACTCTTTGGACCTGGTATGGCGATTAACCTTTCCCGCGGGAACAAGAATGATTCTTTCACAAAAAGTTAAAGATTGTGGGCCAGGGGGTATTTCATCCTCCCGCCGCCGGGTGGCTCATGGCGGCCGACGCGCGGTTCACGGCTTTACCTTAATTGAGCTTCTGGTCGTCATAGCGATTCTTTCGCTGCTGGTGTCGATTCTCTTACCCTCCCTGCAGAAGGCCAAGCTGTTGGCTCGGCGGGTGCTCTGCCTGACGCGTTTTAAGTCCATCGGCTCGGTGTATTATCTCTATATGAACGATAATCACGATCAGGGGCCGATGGGTTTTACCTATGGGTGGACGGATTCCCGTAAAGGCACTGATGCGACAGGGAAATTCTGGTTGGCGAAAGACTGGTCGAAATGGCCTCCGCCGGACTACATCAATCCGTATGGCGATCCCGATGGCGATGTCAGATGGTACGGCTGGTTCTCCGGGAGAACGACGGATCGATGGGATCATCCCTGCTGGGCCTTGGGGGAATACCTCGGGATCAATAAAACTTCCAAATCCAAATTCGCCGTCGCCTGTCCGAATTACGAGGATCTCGTCAATGAAGATGAAGGAGGAGGCAATGCTCAAACCACCTATGCCGTCAATTATTACCTTGGGTATAACACGCATCTCGGCGATCACCTGAAAAAACCGGCCTCCTCGCCCATGCTGATGGATGGGGTATACGATCATCCGGATGAAGGTATAAAGATGAATTACACGATGTTTCCAAGGCCGACATGGGGAGATGGAATCGATGCGTTTTTTGTCGATATGGCGACACTCAGCCATGAAGGCAGCGGAAATTTCCTGTTTTTTGACGGCCACGCCGAGAATCAAGCGGAATTGGAGACCGCATTGGACTACGTGAACCTTTGGACCTTCTACGGCGATTAACGTATCTGCCCTCAGGGGAAAATGGGCGTGGCCCCAATCTCCCGGATTTTGTCTATCCGATCAAATTCAATCAAAGGTTTTCCGCAATTTCCGGCAATAAAGCAATTCCATCGACGTTTTATGAACTTAGAGATTCATTATAATTTTTTTGAAAGGATTATCATGATTTCTAAGAGATTTCATAAAACGATTCTGTCCCTGGCCGTCGGGATTCTGTTGTCAGGGTCAGCCGGGGCGGATGTGACACTGCCCCGCCTGCTGAGCGAAAACATGGTCCTCCAGCGGGACGCAAAAATTCACATCTGGGGCTGGGCGGCCCCGGGCGAAGCGGTAAACGTGGAATTTGCCGGGCAAGCCAAAACGACGAAAGCGGACAAGGACGGAAACTGGCAGGTTTACCTGGAACCCATGCGGGCCGGCGGCCCGTACGACCTGGTCGTCACGGGGAAGAATCGAATCGTCGTAAAGGACGTTCTGGTCGGCGAGGTGTGGGTGTGCAGCGGCCAATCCAACATGCAGATGGCGCTGAGTGGCGCCGACAAGGGGCAGGAGGAAGCGGCGGAGGCGAATTATCCGAACATTCGGCTTTTCACGGTTGGAAGATTCTGCGCCGCGAGGCCCCGAAAAGACGTGATGGGAAAATGGGTTGTCTGCCGTCCCCATACGGCCCGATCCTTTTCCGCCGTCGCGTACTTTTTCGGCAGAAAACTCCATCGCGACCTGAACGTGCCGATCGGTTTGATCTGTAGCTCCTGGGGCGGCACGTATATCAAAGGCTGGATGGATTGGAACGAATATCTCGCTTTACACAATCTTAAAAGTGTCAAAGCGTTCAAAAAAGACGTGTGGGACGTGCCCGAGGCCAGGAAACATTACCTGTCAGAACTGGAAACCTGGGAGCAAACCGCCTACACCAGGGATCCGGGCAACAAAGGATACGACCTGGGCTGGGCCAGGCCGACGTTCGACGCAACCGGCTGGAAACCGATCCAACTCCCCTGCCCGATGGAAAAAGCGATGGGCAAGGACGTGGACGGTGTGTTCTGGTTTCGCCGGACGATTGATCTTCCGTCGAATTGGGCGAACAAGGAGCTGATATTGCGGCTGGGCGCCATCGACGACAATGACGTGACGTACTTCAACAACGTGAAAGTCGGCGAAACCGGCGGCAACTATTCACCCGCATGGAGTGATCTTCGCGAATATCGCATACCAGCCAAACTGGTTCGGCCAGGGCGCAACGTCATTGCCGTTCGCGTTGTGGACCTGTGGCTTGGCGGCGGGATTGTCGGCGATGAAAAAGACCTTTGCCTTTTACAAGCGGAGGATCAGCAACAGAGCATTTCTCTGACGGGAGACTGGCTGTACCACATTGAATTCCAAACCGAGGCGCGTCCCAAACAGTTCAATCCCTATACCGATTTGTGTCGAACTCCCGGATCGCTGTATAACGGCATGATTGCCCCCTTAACGGGAATGACCATTCGCGGCGCGATCTGGTATCAGGGGGAAAACGACGCCGGCCTGCCCTGGGAATACCGCAGGCAGCTGACGGCCATGATTCGGAACTGGCGAAAGAGCTGGAACCAGGGCGATTTCCCGTTCCTGATCGTGCAATTGCCCAATTACATGGAAGTCCAGTCGGATCCCAATGAAAAAAGCTCCTGGGCGATGTTGCGGGAGGCGCAACTCCAAACGCTCCAGGAGCCGAACACCGGCCTGGCTGTGACAATCGATCTGGGCCATGTGACCAACATTCATCCGGGGAATAAGAAGGATGTCGGCGAGCGATTGGCGTTGTGTGCGTTGGGAAAGGTGTACGGAAAATCATCGCTGGTGCATTCCGGACCCATGTACAAGTCGATGAAAGTGGAAGGAAATAAAATTCGCCTTTCGTTTGATTTTGCCGACGGCGGGCTGGTTGCACGAGGCGGCGGCGGGCTGAAAGGTTTTGCGATTGCCGGAGAAGATGGGAATTTCGTCTGGGCGGACGCGAAAATCGACGGGCAAACCGTGCTGGTATGGTCCCCCAAAATTCCCCACCCCAAGGCGGTGCGATACGCCTGGGCCGACAATCCCGTCTGCAACCTGTACAATAAAGCCGGCCTGCCGGCCTGTCCGTTTCGCGACACATTGAAGTAAGGTCTGAGAGCGTGTATGAAAAGGTCTTTTTATGTGGCTTGGGCCTCCGGCCCAAGTGTCGCAGGGTCATCTTGACCCTGC
>JAFGEJ010000251.1 GCA_016931655.1 Phycisphaerae bacterium | reverse complement strand
GTCCTCTGTGCCTCTGTGGTAGTCTTCATTCAAGAAAGGTGTATAAAAACCAATGGCTACCAAGGAATTTCCTCTCGAACCGCGGACGGTGGAACCCGTCGAAACGAAGTATCGCAAAATTCAAACGCAGATTCCCGTGCCCAAGTCGATTCCCGCGTTGCAGAAATTGCGCGACCTGGAGCCGCGCAGCATGGGCGGCCAGCCGCCGATCCTGTGGCACAGCGGGAAGGATTTCACCGTCAGCGATCCGTATGGGAACACCTGGCTGGACTTTTCCGCCGGCGTGCTCGTGACGGCCGTCGGGCACGGCCGGCCTGAGGTCGTCCGGGCGATCCAGGCGATGGCCGGGCAGGGAATGTATCACTCCTACTGCTTCCCGACCGAAATCCGCGTGAAGCTCATCGAGGAGCTTACAACCTGGCTGCCGGCGCCGCTGAAGCGCGTCTTCCTGCTGACGACCGGCTCGGAGGCGACGGAATGCTGCATCAAGCTCGCCCGCACGAAGGGCATGAAGGTCGGCGGGGCGGGGAAAAATATCATCGTAACCTTTGAGAACGCCTTCCACGGCAGGACAATGGGCGCGCAGTTAGCCGGCGGATCGGCCGGCTTGAAAAGCTGGCTGCCGGACGATCCGACGTTCGTGCAGGTCCCCTTCCCCGACGGCTTCCGCCAGAAGGACGTGAACTTTGACGTGTTCACAAAGACCCTTGCCGAGAAAGGCGTAAAGGCCGACCACGTCGCCGGCGTGATGAGCGAGACCTACCAGGGCTGCAACGCTACGCTCATGCCGGCGGAATACGCCCGGCAGCTCCGCCACTGGTGCGACGAGCACAAAGCGGTTCTGATCTTCGACGAGGTGCAGGCGGGCTTCGGGCGAACCGGCAAGGCGTTCGGCTTCATGCACTTCGGCATCGTGCCGGACCTGGTGGCCTGCGGCAAGGGTCTGTCCGGCGGCATGCCCGTCTCGGCGGTTCTGGGAACGGACGAACTGATGGGCATCTACGGGCCGGGCGAGATGACCAGCACGCACTCCGCGAATCCGATCTGCTCGGCGGCCGCGCTGGCAAACCTGAAAATCATCCGCGAGGAGAAGCTCGTGGAAAACGCCGCGAAACTCGCGCCCGTTCTGCTTGCCGGCGCGGAGCGGATTCAGAAGGCCTCGAACGGTAAAATCGGGCGCGTCGCCGGAGCGGGCCTGGTTGTGGCGATGCAATTCACGAAACCCGGCACGACCGATCCCGATCCCGAGCCGGCCTGGGAGGTGGTGCAAAAGGCCGTCCAGCGCGGCGTGATGCTTTTCGCGCCCGTCGGCGTAGGCGGATGCGCGATCAAAATCAATCCGCCGCTGACGATCACCCAGGACGCGCTGGAAGAAGGCCTGGGTGTACTGGAAGAGATCGCGAAGGAATTGTAAAAGACCATTGGCTTCGCATGGCGGAGCACCCGCTCCGCCATGTCTGAATTCAATCATCCACGAATTACACCGATTTCATAAGGATTTCACGGATTTTTCTTTTACAAATATTTTTCCCGTGTAATCCGTCTTTTATCCGTGAAATCCGTGGAATGTTTTTGGGAAATTGACTATCCATACGGAACAACCAATGAAATACTTCGACGTACAGGTCAACGGGTACGGCGGCGTGGACTTCAACCAGGAAGACGTCTCACCGGAAGGACTGCACACCGCCTGCGAAATGATGGCCAAAGACGGCGTGGAAGGCTTTTTGGCGACGATCATTACCGAAGACGTGGATAAAATGTGCGCCCGCCTGGCGCGCCTGGTGGAATTACGCCGGCAGGACTCGCTCGTCGAAAACATGCTCGCGGGATTTCACATCGAAGGGCCGTTCCTTAACGACGAAGCCGGCTATCGCGGCGCGCACCCGCCGGACGCGATTCACCCGGCGGACCTGGAGGAGATGAAGCGTCTGCTGGACGCCGCCGCCGGCCTGGCAAGAATCGTCACGCTCGCGCCGGAGAAGGACGAAAAGTTCGCCGTCACGAAATTCCTCGCCGGGCGGGGCGTGACCGTCTCGGCCGGCCATTGCAACCCCTCGTGGGAACAGTTGCGGGCCGCCGTCGACGCCGGCCTGGGCATGTTCACGCATTTTGGAAACGGCACGCCGCCGGAGCTGCCGCGCCATGACAATATCATCCAGCGCGCCCTGTCGCTGTCCGATCGGCTGTATTTCTCCCTCGTCGCCGACGGCGTACATCTTCCCATGTTCGTTCTGGGGAATTTCCTGAAGTGCATCGGCCCGGATCGCTGCATCGTCACAACCGACGCCATCGCGCCGGCGGGCCTGGGGCCCGGCCGATATACCCTGGGACGATGGAATCTCCTGATCGGCGAGGATCTCGCGGCCCGTTCGCCGGACGGCTCGCACCTGGTCGGCTCCGCGATGAGCATGCCGCAGGTGGAAACCATCCTCCGGAAGCGCCTTGGCCTGAGCGACACAGCCGTCCGCAAGCTGACGTACAAAAATCCCAAACAGGCCGTCGGACTGTAAAAAAGGACATTTATTCCTAGCAAAAAGCCTATCCTGCACTTGAGGTATGGCAATAGGGGATAGCGGGCGGTACAATTCCAAGATGCTGGCCAAGCGGATTATTCCCTGTCTGGACGTGGAGAAAGGCCGGGTCGTTAAGGGCGTGAAGTTCCTGAACCTGCGTGACGCGGGCGACCCGGTGGAGGTCGCCCATCGCTACGAGCGGGAAGGCGCCGACGAGCTGGTGTTCCTGGACATCACCGCCAGCCACGAAGCCCGCGAGATCACGCTGGACGTGGTTCGCCGGACGGCCGAGCAGGTGTTCATGCCCCTGACGGTCGGCGGGGGCGTGCGCACGCTGGACGACTGCCGCATGCTCCTGCAGGCCGGCGCGGACAAGGTGTCGATCAACTCCGCCGCCGTCCGCGATCCGGGGTTCATCACGGCCGCCGCCCGGAAATTCGGCTCGCAGTGCATCGTGGTCGCCATCGACCCCAAACGGGTTCTTCGCGGCGGCGTGGAGACCTGGGACGTGCACATCCACGGCGGGCGGATTCCGACCGGCAAGGAAGCCGTCGCCTGGGCACAGGAAGTCGAGCGGCGCGGCGCGGGCGAACTCCTGCTGACCGTCATGGACGCCGACGGAACCTGCGCGGGATACGACATTGAAATCACGCGCGCGGTGGCGATGGCGGTGTCGATCCCCGTGATCGCCTCCGGCGGCGCGGGCAAGCCGGAGCACCTGTACGAGGCCCTGACTGACGGGCAGGCCGACGCGGCCCTGGCCAGCAGCATTTTCCACTTTGAAACCTGCACCATCGCCGAGACCAAGGAATACCTCGCCCGCCGCGGCGTGCCCGTGCGAGTAACGCCCCCGCCGACGACAAATACCCCGATATAATTCTCCACAGACCTGCCGGCAGGCAGGCAGGTTACACGGATGAAGAAGGATTACACGGAAAGGAATTTGGAAAGGAATTTGCATGGTGGAGCACCTGCTCCACCATGTTAATCTGTGTCCACGCAACAATGTAACGTGGCGGAGCAGGTGCTCCGCCACGCACTGATTGCGCCACGCACTGATTGATGATATGCACCCTTACAATCCGTGAAATCCTTTTTGAATCCGTGTAATCCGTGGATGATTTTCCGTGTGGAAACAGAGAAGGAGAAACAACGTGAGCACCGTCCCAAATGAACCACAGCCGACTCCGGTCAAACCCAAGGAAATCGCGAAGGAATCACAGCCCATCGACCACCATCGGGAGGAGTCGCCCGGCGGCGGAGTGGACCCGAAACTGGAGGGATACTTCCAGGCCATGGTCAAACTCGACGCCGGCGACCTGCACATCAAGAGCGGTTCGACGGTGCACGTTCGCGTCGGCTCGTCGCTGCGGCAGATCAAGGAGCCGCCGCTGAATTCCCGGGAAATCGAACGGATGGCCTGGAGCCTGATGACCGCCGAACAGAAAGAGTATTTCCACAAGTTCGGCAGTGTGGACCTGGCCCACGAACTGTCCGGCAGCGACCGGTATCGCATCAACATCTTCCGCCAGCGCGGCGAGGTTTCCCTCTCCGTCCGCCGGGTCACGCGGAACATTCCGAATTTCGAGAACCTGCACCTGCCGCCGGAGATGGCCCAGATCGTGGAGGCCGACCAGGGCCTGATCCTGCTCGCGGGGCCCACCGGCTGCGGCAAGAGCACCACCATCGCCTCGATGATTGAATACATCAACACGCACCGCCGCTGCCATATCATCACGATCGAGGATCCCATCGAATACCTCTACGAGGACAAGAAGTCCCTGATCAGCCAGCGGGAAATCGGCATCGACGTGCCGAACTTCCCCACCGCCCTGCGGGCCATGCTGCGCGAAGACCCCGACGTCGTGCTGATCGGCGAGATGCGGGACTATGAGACGTTCGAGGCCGCCATCCAGGCCTCCGAAACCGGCCACCTGGTCTTCGGCACGGTGCACGCCAGCAGCGC
>JAFGEJ010000030.1 GCA_016931655.1 Phycisphaerae bacterium | reverse complement strand
TGACATCGACAAGAGAGGCCTTCTTTTATTGCTACATCTGCATATACTTATCGCTTATCTTAGGGCCATTGGGCGCAAGCCCGTGGAATACAACAACGTCATAATCCTGGTGAGCCCCGTAGGGGCGATTGAGCCGCACAAATCGCATTTCAATCGTCCCTACGGGACTCCAAAACGAAAAAACGGCCTTCAAACCACGGGCTTGCGCCCGTGGCTACTATCAAAGAAAAGTCAATAAACCATATCGGCCTTTACTTTGTTGAATTGGTATAAAATCCAAAAATTATAAGGTCCTTCGACTGCGGTGCTCGCTCTGCTCGCCCCTCCGCTCAGGATGACAATCTATGGTATGTCCGCCAGAAAAAATCCTCGCACACTTCGTCTCCGCCGGCCCGATATTTCCTTGACGGTTTCCTTCGTTCCGTGTACTTTTAGCGGGAATTCCCGGCGCTCGCGTTTGGGGCGCATGGCCCACGGCGGCGTAGCTCAGTTGGTTAGAGCGAGGGATTCATAAGCCCTAGGTCACTGGTTCGAATCCAGTCGCCGCTAGTTTTGATTGAGGTCGTTGCCGGACTTGGGTTTGGCGTGGACGGCGGCCGAGAGATGATTTCAGCGAAATCGAAGGAGTGTTTTTCATGGTCACTTCAGGTCTTCTTTCCGCGATCGGTGATTATTTCACCTGGTATCAGCCCCTGCTGCTCCTGCTGCTGATCGTGGTGATTGTGCTGTACGTGATTTACCGTCGCAAGCAGATGTAATCTCCACCCAACGCCGCACCGCCGCGTGAGCGTCCGTACGGTTCGCGAAGCGGTCCGCACCAGCGCCGGGCGGGTGTGGGCGTTGTGTTTTTGCGCCGCCGGAGTTTTTTAAAAAAACCTTTTAAAAAACCTTCCCGGCCGGCGGGAAAGCGGGATCGGCATGGCTGGACAGGAACGGAAAGCACAGAGCCTCGCCCAGGCGTTTCGCATTCTGGGCGACCCGACGCGCCTGGCGATTCTCTCCGCCCTGGGCGTGGAGGAAATGAACGTCTCCGAACTGTGCCGCAAACTCCGTCTCAACCAGCCCACCGTTTCACGTCATCTGGGCATTCTCAAGATGTCAGCGCTGAGCGAGGCCCGGCGGAACGGAAAGGAAATGTACTACTCCGTGCCCGCATCGAAACGCCGCGCCCTAAAGGCCGTCCTTCAGCGAGCCGAACCTCTGGCGCGATAAGACGATCATGTCCGATCCTGTCGTCAAACCGATCTACGTTCTGCACGGCAAGGATGCGCATCTGCGCGACGAGGCCCGGCGGCGCATCGTTTCCCTCGCCGTCGGCGACGCCGATCCCCAGGTTTGCGTCAGCTCCTTCGACGCCGACACGGAGCTGGCCGCCGTCCTGGACGAACTCCGCACATTGCCCTTTCTCGCCCCGCGGCGCGTCGTGATCGTCCGGGAGGCCGAGTCCTTCGTCACCGCCAATCGCGAGGCCCTGGAAAAATACTTCGACGCGCCCGCCGCCTCCGCGACCCTGATTCTGGAAGTGGGCGCCTGGCCGGGCAATACCAAACTCGCCAAAAAGCTCAACCCCGCCGGCGAACTCGTCGAATGCACCAGCCCCGAAGGTCCGAAACTTCTCAACTGGATTCGTTCCGCCGTCCAGGCGAGGGGCAAGACCATCGCCCCGGATGCCGCCGGCCTGCTGGCCGAGTGGATCGGCCCGAGTTTGACCCTGCTCAGCGGCGAGCTGGACAAGGTCGTCACGTACATCGGCGAGCGCCCCGCCGTCACGGCCCGGGACGTCGCGGCGGTCGTGACGGCGGTCGCGGGGCCGGAGGCCTTCGCCGTGACCAACGCGATCACCCGCGGCGACGCGAAGTCGGCCCTGCGGGCGACGACGGCGGCCCTGCGAACGCGGGGGGCGGAATTCGCCCTGCTGGGGCAGATCGCCTGGCACGTTCGGCGGGCGCTGCAGGCGGCCCAGGGCGTCGCCGCCGGGCAATCCCCCGCCGCGGCGATGAAGGCCGCCCGGGTGTTCTACGGGCAGCGGGAATTCCAGGACATGCTCCGGAAACGCGGCCTGAAAAAACTCCAGGCCGACGCCCGCCGGCTCCTGAAAACCGATCTGGGAATGAAAACCGGAACGAACCCCTTGCCGGCAATGCAGCAACTCGTTATCGAATTGTGCAATTAATCCGGAAATGTAACCACCCCTAAGGGGTAAACTCCGACACAGGGAACATGAAATGTAATATTCAATTTCCAATATTCAAATTTCAAACAATAATCAATATCCAATAACAGATATTCAAAACCCAGGACATGACGGGAATTTTTGTCTTATTGGATATTGAGTATTGTTTGAATATTGAAATTTGAATATTGAGTATTAAAACTCTGTGCTTTCTGTGACGAAGCTTGCCCCTTAGAAGTGGCAAAAAAATCTTCGGACGCTTCTTCCATGACCGACCGAGACGACGACATGTACGAAGGCCCCGACGCCGCCGACGCCGACCTGCTGGACGAGGATCATATCAAACTGATCCCCTGCCCGAACTGCGGTGAAATGGTCGGCGAATTCGCGCAGCAATGCCCCCATTGCAAACACTGGATTTCCCCCTCCTCGGCCGGTCCCTGGGCCGGCAAATCGCTCTGGTGGATTCTCCTGGCAGCCGCGGGCGTGGTGATGTTCGCACTACTCTACGCGTTCTGAGCCGCTTTCAATAATGCCCGATCAGCACCATTAAACAAATGCGCGGCGGAGCACCTGCTCCGCCGCGTGAACTTAAGTGATAACAGTGCATTCAATTCGTCCCGAAGGGACGGAACGCGTTTGGCCGGGGGTGAGCGAAGCAAACCCCCGGAAGAAGGCTTATTTTCTTAAAGCCCCAACGGGGCGACAGCGACTATTCCTTCTCATCAAACTCGCTGTCGTCCCGTCGGGACTCAAATCAAAGAGCTCGTTTCCGGGGGTTCGCTTCGCTCACCCCCGGCTAGATGCTCCTCGACCCTTCGGGTCGAAGAAAAGAAAAAAACATGGTAATGACTGAACGGCCTGATTTTATCTATAAAAATTCCGTGGAATCTTTCTTCTATCCGTGGAATCCGTGGACTCTTTTATGAACAGTCCGTGCCCCGCCAAAAGCGGCCTTACGCGCTGATTTTGGAGATGCGCACGCGGAGATATTTCTGGCGGTGGCCGACTTTGCGCTTGGAGGCCTTCCGCCGGCGCAAATCGTAGTGATGAACCTTGGGGCCTTTGAATTCGGGATCGAGGATTTCACCAACGACCTTGGCCTTGGCGACCAGGGGCGTGCCGACCTTGGCGGCCTTCTCGCCGCCGACCAGAAGCACGCGATCAAACTCCACCGTCTCGGCGCCGTCGGGAAGGTCCCGCAAATCCACGTCCAGAATATCGCCTTCGCTCACGCGGAACTGTTGTCCGCTGTCTTCGATAACTGCATACACGGTTCAATCTCCTTCGTCCATCGGGGAGGAGACATTATCGCCCGCGGGCGGGGAATGTCAAGGGCCATCTCCGCAAAATCCAGGGCCTGCTGCGCGTCTAAATTCATCTGTTTTTTCCTGTTCGCTTTGTTCGCGTTCGTTCGCGGCTGAAATCTCCCGTGTGCGACAACATTTTCTGGCATATGTCTGAATTGTCATCCTGAGCGTAGCGAGTTTTCGAGCGAAGTCGAAGGAACTCACGC
>JAFGEJ010000250.1 GCA_016931655.1 Phycisphaerae bacterium | reverse complement strand
TGCTTCTGTCCCTTCGGGACGAAAACAACAAAATGTTGGGGGAACACCGTTCATGTTTCGGTTACCTGAATTTCTGGACGGCCTCAACTATTTGATAATAAAATACCTCTGTGCTCTCTGTGTCGGAGCTTACTCCTGAGGGGTGGTGAAATATCCGGGTCAGGCCAGCAGTTTCGCCAGGCGGTCGAGGCCTTTGTCGATCTGCTCCATGCTCGTGGCGAAACTCAGGCGAACGCAGCGGTCCTCGCCGAAGGCCTCGCCCGGAACGAGGGCGACGTTCACGCCCTCCAGGGCCGCTTTGGCGAAGCTCAGCGAATCGGTCACTTTCACGCCGCCGAGTTCTCTGCCGTAGTGAGCGCTGACGTCCGGGAAGCAGTAAAACGCACCGGTCGGCGCCACGCAGGTTACGTTCGGCAGGGCGCGAAGTCGCGTTGTCATGTGCTCGCCGCGGCGGGCGAATTCCCGCCGCATCTGTTCGATGGTTTCGCCCGCGCGCGGATCGGTATAGGCCGCCAGCGCCCCGGCGACGGCGAAACTCACCGGATTGGTCGTTTCGTGGCTCATCAGCGTGGCCATCGCGTCGATGACGTCCTTCGGGCCGGCGACCCAGCCCAGTCGCCAGCCGGTCATGGAATACGTCTTGCTCAGGCCGTTGAAGGTCAGCGTCCGCTCCGCCAGGCGCGGATCCAGCGACGCGAAGGACGTGAACGGGATGGCGCCGAAGACCAGTTTTTCATAGATTTCGTCGCTCAGGACGATCAGGTCGGTTTGCAGCACCGCCTCGGCCAGCCCCGCCATCTCCACCGGGGAGTACATCACGCCCGTGGGATTGCAGGGGCTGTTCAGGACGATGGCTTTGGCGTTTGGGGCGGCGTCGAGAATCTGTTGCGGTGTGATTTTGAAATCCGCCTCCGGCCCAGCCGGCAGGAACACCGCCTCTGCCCCGGCCAGGCGAATCTGCTCGACGTAACTGACCCAGTACGGCGCGGGGATGAGCACCTTGTCTGCGGGGTTCAGGAGGCACTGAAACGCGGCGTAGATGGCGTGCTTTCCGCCGAACGTCACCAGCACCTGGGACGGTTCGACGGTCAGACCGTTTTCCTTCGCGAGCTTCTCGGCGATGGCGTTTTTCAGGGCGGCCGCCTGGTGAGGCACGTATTTCGTGTCGCCGGCCTGCAGGGCCGCGGCGGCGGCGTCCTTAATGAACTGCGGCGTGTCGAAGTCCGGCTCGCCCGCGCCGAAACTGACCACGTCCAGCCCCTCGGCCTTCATCCGCTTGGCCTGCGTGGTGATGGCAATTGTCGCACTGGGGGCAACCTGCCGAATTCGCTGTGAAAGGTCCATCGTTTTTACTCCTGGGATGGGGGTGTTGAGATACCATATCGACTTCGTGCGATTTGTCAATGAAAGACTCCCCGCGGGCTTTGCTTTTGTGGATAATTTCGCTAGGATACTAATATGGCTATTCTTTTTGAATGGGACCGAAAGAAGGCGGAAAATAATTTCAAGAAACATCGTGTTTCTTTTGTCGAGGCTACCAGTATTTTTAAGTCGCCCCTATCGATGACCATTTACGATCCCGATCATTCCAGGGAAGAAGATCGATTTATTACCGTGGGAATGTCAGGACATAAATTGTTAGTTGTGGTACACTGTGATCGTGGAAACGCGATACGAATTATAAGCGCCCGTGAAGCAACCCGACGGGAGAGAAAACAATATGAAGAAACGAGATAACCATTCTGATATGCGCTCGGAATATGACTTTACCGGTGCGGAACGGGGCAAATATGCCCAGCGGTATGCGGAGGGAACCAATGTGATTCTTTTGGATCCGGATCTCCGCGAAGTATTTCCCGATTCGGAGTCCGTGAACCGCGTGCTTCATGCCATTGTGGACTCCCTTCGTCAAAAAAGCGCATAATTCCCCGTAAAATCCATTTTGCTTTCTCTTCTCTCAGAGGATTTCAAACGGGTCGCGGTCGGATTGTGCCAGGGCGACGCGGAGCTTGGGCCGGCGGGCGGTGAGGGCCTCCGCCAGGCGCCCCAGCGTGATGCGTTCGGAATGGGAATGCCCGACGCACACGACGCTCATGCCCGCTTCGGCGGCGGCCAGGGCGTCGTGATGGCGCATTTCGCCGGTCAGATAGAGCGTCGCGCCGGCCGCGGCGGCGGATTTCCAGATCGACCCTGCCGAGCCGGCCGCCACGGCGGCGACGCCGATGCGCCGCTTGGCGTTTTTCCCGTCGCCGGCCAGCAGAACCCGCGAAACGCCCAGGGCTCTTTTGACGCGACGAATGAGGGTCTCAAGCGAAGCGGGTTTGGCAAGTCGGCCGACCCGTCCCAGCCCCAGGCCGGCTGGCGCGTCCAGCAGGGGATACACGTCAATCGCGGGTTCCTCGTAGCTGTGGACGCCGCGGACGGCCCGGCGGATGTCCTCGACCCGACCTGTCGGGGCGATCATCTCCAGGCGCACTTCCTCGGCGGCTTCGTGTCGTCCCGCCTGCCCGACGGCGGGGTTGGAATGTTCCGAGCCGTAAAACGTGCCCACGCCGTGCCCGATGAACGAACAGCCGCGATATTCGCCGATCACGCCCGCGCCGGCGGCGAAGGCGGCCCCGGCGACGGACGACAAATCCTCCGCCGGCAGGAACACGACGACCTTGCACCTGTCCGTCCGGCGGGCCGGGTCGAGCGGTTTGCGGTCGTGCAGGTCCAGCACGTCGGCCAGCACGTCGTTCGTGCCGCCCTCGGCCGCGTCCAGCGCGGTGTGCATCGAATACACCGCGATTCCCCTTCGGGCGGCCTGGAAGACCATCGGCGCCGCTTCGGGCGTCACGCGCGTGACGCTCTTGAAGATCACCGGGTGATAGGCCATCACCATCTGCGCCCTGACGCGAACGGCCTCAGCCAGCACCTTTTCCGTCAGGTCGATGCACAGCAAAATCTTTCGCACCGCGGCTCGGCCGTCGCCGACAAGCAGGCCGACGTTGTCCCATTCAGCCGCCAACGACAACGGCGCGATTTCGCCCAGTACGTTGCAGATGTCTCGAACGTTCATGGTTGTGTTCCTAAACGAAGGCCGCCTTTGGGGCGAGGAATTCCAAAGAAGCATTATTCCTATCACGGCCCGGAAGAGCCTCGATTGTACGCCCCTTGCCGCCGCGAATCAACAATCCTCGATTCCCGCTTCGTCGTTGAGGTTTCCCGCGAATGCGGGTATGCTCCATGCCATGATTGCAAGAATCGCAGGACGGCTGGAAGAGGCGGCGGGGGCCTCGGCGCTGATCGACTGCGGCGCGGGGCTGTGGTACGAGGTGCTCCTGCCCACGTGGGAGGTCGAGCGCCTGGCCCGGCGGGTGGGGCAGGACGTGGTGCTGCACACCATTCACATCGTCGAGGGCGACCCGTCGCGCGGGGCCGTCGCGCCGCGGCTGATTGGCTTCGCCACGGAAATCGACCGGGCGTTTTTCCAGACGTTCACGAAGGTCAAGGGCATCGGCGTGCGAAAGGCCTTGCGGGCGCTGGTGCGGCCCGTGGCCCAGATCGCCGCGGCCATCGAAAAAAAGGACGCCGATTTCCTGACCGCCTTGCCGGAGATCGGCAAGCGGACGGCTGAGCAGATCATCGTGGAACTGCACGGCAAGCTGGGCGAATACGCCGGCGAACTTTCCACCGGCGCGGAGGCGGAGCCTATGCCCGAAGCCGGCGTCGAAGCCGTCGCCGTGCTCGTGCAACTCGGCGAGCGACGCGCCGACGCACTGGCGCTGGTCGAGCGCGTCCTGGCCGTCGCGCCGGAACTGACCAACCCCGAAACCATTATTCAGCAGGTCTACCGCCTGAAGGGCGGGGGAGCGTAAAGAGAATTATAAAAAAATATAGCGGGTGCCGTGGTTCGCGGAGTCCCGAAGGGACGGAGCAACCACGTTCCTCGAATAACGTGGTTGCTTCGCTACGCTTCGCAAACCACGGCACCCGCGCACCCGCGCTACTGTCTACCAACTATAAAAAAAATGGCACGAGAAAAAATACTATCGCAGCAATCGACCGGTCCGGACGACGAGCAGATGAACGTTGCACTTCGGCCTCGCACGCTGGCCGACTGCATCGGCACGGGCGACCTGCTGGAGAAATTGCGCATCAGCATCGCCGCGGCCCGCAAACGCAAGGAGCCGATGGAACACGTACTCCTGCATGGCCCGCCGGGGCTGGGCAAAACGACGCTTGCCTACGTGATCGCCCACGAAATGGGCGCGAATATCAAGGTCACCTCCGGGCCGGCACTGAGCAAGGCCGGCGACCTGATCGGCATTCTGACGAACCTGGAGCACTGCGATGTATTGTTCATCGACGAAATTCACCGCCTCAGCCCCGCGGTGGAGGAATACATCTATCCCGCGATGGAGGATTACAAGGTGGATTTCGTGGTGGATTCCGGCATGCATAGTCGCACCATCAACCTGCCCTTAAAGCCCTTCACGCTGATCGGCGCGACGACCCGCGCGGGACTGCTCAGCCCGCCGATGCGCACGCGGTTCGGCATTAACCATCACCTGGACTTCTGGCCGCCGGAGGACCTGCTGGCCCGCGGCAGAATGAGCGCCGAGATGCTCAAAATCTCCTTCGACGAATCGGCTTTGCGGCAATTGGCCGGGCGGGCGCGCGGCACGCCGCGCATCGCCAATCGCCTGCTGCGCCGCTGCCGCGATTACGCCCAGGTCAAAGGCGACGGCCGGCTGACCGACGAGATCGTCGCCGCGGCGCTGCAGCTGGAGGGCATCGACGAACTGGGCCTGGACGACCTGGACCGCCGCTTCCTGCGAACGATCTGCGAGGTGTACAAGGGCGGGCCGGTCGGTATCGAAGCCGTCGCGGCTACCCTCGGCGAGGAGACCGATACGCTCGTGGACGTCGTCGAGCCGTTCCTGCTGCAGACGGGCCTGCTGGCCCGCACCCGCCGCGGCAGGGCGGTCACGCAGAAAGCCGCCCAACACCTCGGCCTGAAACTCACTCTCCCCGCCGACGACGGCACACTGTTCGATACGGAATAAGGGCGCACTTGTTTGTGCGTATTATACCAAACACACAAAAGTAAATGCGCGGCGGAGTCCCTTAGCAGCCCGTTTAGGAAGTCATATTTTGTGTCGCGGGCCAGAGGCCCGCGACACTTTCTAAACGGGCTGTTAGGGACTCCGCCGCGATAAGTTAATTTATAACAACACATTAACATGGTGGAACAGGTCCCGGAGGGATTCCATAGGTAGTCCACCATGCAATAACTACCTGTGTTTGATATTATAGGCTCGGATGCTTCCGAAACCCGCCGGGGGTTTGGCCCGTGATCTTCCGAAACGTTCGATAAAAAAACGGCATGTCCGCAAAGCCGCACTCGGCGGCGATTTTTTTTATCGGTAACGAACCGGCGGTGAGCATTTCGCACGCCCGGAAGACCCGGCGCTGAATGATGAAATGTACCGGCGAGGGCAGGCGGCACGCCTTAAAGAGCTTCCGGAGGTACACCTCGCTGACGCCCGCGATCTCGGCGAGCGTTTCGGCGCGAATGGCCGACCCCAGGTTCTCGTCGATATACTCCAGCACCCCGCCCAGCCGCTCGCGGACGGCCAGGTTCCCGAAGCCGTTAAATCCGCCGCCGCGCCGCCGAATCAGTTCCACCAGCACCCGCCGAACCCACGCCTCGGCGTTCCACAGATACCCCGGGCGCCGGGAGGCAAATTCGGCGGTGATCGACCTGCCGGCGTTTTCAAACAGGTTGTCGCGGTCACGATACACCCCGCCGAGGGAAAGCAGATTCGTTATATCGCCGGCTGTCCGACAATCCACGTGGAAATGCACCGTAATGGTCCGCACCCGGCATCGGCGTGCGGGATACACCTCGTGTCTCCAGCCCGCCGGTATCATCAGCAACTCGCCGGGGTTGAACTTGCGGACTTTCCCTTCCAGGTCGCAGAGGCAAGGTCCGCGCATCAGCCAGTACCACATCGCCTCGGGCAGCACACGGGGCAGTTGCCGCCAATCCGGATCGCAGTGAAATTCGCAGCCGGACATCATTTCGACGCGCGTCGCGGCCAGAAGTTCATCCAGGGAATCCATGTTTCGAATAATACAATATTAGTATCAGATAATCAACTATTCATAATGATTTTATGAGTATATTCTGTATGGGTAGTTTCGCATATCCAACTTATGAACTCTGCCGTGGATAAACAGAAGGACGTCATTCGTCGCCTGGCCGAGAGGGTCATGCAGATCGCCCAAAGCGAGGAAATGCCCGCCATCCTTCAGCGATGGAAAGACGTCAACGAACTGCGGAAACCCGACAGGCCTCCGGTCTGGTGCAAACCCGTGGGCTGCTGGAGCGAACTTCTGCCGGAAGAGTCGCTGGAATGCACCGAACCGTGGCTGAGAAACATCGAAATCGGTTTCCGACAGATTCTGATCAAGGCCGACATCGGCGACGACTCGCCGGTGTATCCGTGGTTTGCCGTCCCGGCGGTCGTTGAAGTGACTCCCCCCAACACCTGGGGCGTGGCGATCCGTCACGTTTCCTCCGCCGAAAAAGGCGGTGCATGGGCGTACGACCCGCCGCTGAAAACGCCGGAAGACCTCGACAAGCTCGCCATGCCGAAGTACACCTTTCACCGCCGGGCGTCCCTGCTGGCGTTGGAGAAGCACCACGACCTTCTCGGCGACATCCTGCCCGTGAAACTCAAGTTCGGGCCTTCCTTCGATTCGGCGACGCTCGGGACGGCGGCTGCCGACCTTCGCGGACTGACGGAAATGATGATGGATTTGATCCTTCAGCCGGACGCCATGCACCGCCTGATGAAGCACATGCTGCGGGCGAGACTGAACCTGCTCGACGAATACGAGGCCTTCCGCGAAGACCTCTGCCGGAACAACGACCAACCCATGCTGCTGAGCGACGATTTCGGCCCGGCTGAGCCGGCTGTCAGCCTGAAAAACTGCTGGTGCGCCGGGAACAGCCAGGAATTCGACCAGATCTCGCCGGATATGTTCGAGGAATTCTGCCTGCAATACCAGATGCCGATTTTCGAGCGATTCGGGCGCGTATGCTACGGCTGTTGCGAGGATCTATCGAAAAAAATCGACATGGTGATGAAGATCAAAAATCTGCGCATCTTCGTCGCCAGCGCGTGGACCGGACTGGACGTTCCGCTGGAGCACATCAACGGGGATTACTGTATCATGTGGCGGCAGAAGGCCTCCGACGTCGTGATGCCCCACTCGACGGACGCGCTGAAGGAAGACCTGGAACTCGGCGCGAAAAAACTCAAGGGCCGATTTTACCAGGTCGTGCTCCGGGAACTGCAAACCCTCGCCGGCCACGGCGATCGGCTGAAGGTCTGGACGCGACTGGCCAAGGAAGCCGTCAGCCGATATTCCTGAGCCCTTTGGAGAATCCGGTAGTACAGATAATCGAAAGTATGAAGATCGTCCTGTGCGCCAAGTTGCGGAATAATATGTAATTCTGTCAATAACACCCTGCTGGCAAGAGGATAAATTTTGGACATACCCTCTTTCCTACCCCTTTGCCTTGTGTTTTTCTTTCTGTATTTGGGATATGCGATCCTCTGTTTCCTTTCGTTTGGCCTCAAAATAACGCTGCCGTTCTTCCGGGGATACGTCTTTGGTTTCCTCCCAATTTTTATCCCGTACGGATCGAATCCACTTCATGGTCTTAAAGGTCATAATAGGTCACCTCTTTGGGCGAACGAATTTCAAGTTGTCCATATCCCTGCTGTAGATTCACGGCGTTGAACAACCGTATTTTATCATAATGCACAATATGTCTGAAATTCCAGCTTACCAAAACATCCACTTTCGCAATAGTTGCAATAGCAATGTGGAGGGCGTCACTGAAATAGTTAGGCGTGAGGATGCTTTGATGGATATATTCTCTCGCCAGTGTTTCCGCTTCCGGTGACGTTGCAACCCACTCCACGGGAAGTTCCCGGAGATCCGCTATTTTTTCCAATACTTCTTCCGGGGCGCTATGGACCTCTTCCAGCACCAGATCCGAAATCACCGGTTGGAGACGCCCCAGTTCGAAATCCTTCATCAAGCCGTTGGACCAGGCGGCGAACTCATGGTCACAACACCCCCCAACAACCGACGTATCAACATAAACACGCAACGGCCTCATGTTTTTATCTTATCCCACTTTCTTTTTCTGTCCACGAAATTATCCCTTTTCGTAAATACATCGGGATCAATCAACAGGTACAACCTCTCCCAACTACGTTATTTCTGTTTGTTGGGGAAAACCGTTGTTTCCCGCGAGGCGCCTTCCATCAATGGTTAATACCACACCATTACGATCAGGTTCGGCTCGGCGCGCTTGCCTTCCAGCGTGCCGATGACGTGGCCGACGTGTTTGACCTCGAGCTTTTCCTCTTCGATCCACTCGTTGATCATGTTTTCCATGTGCAGCAGCGGACCGTCGGCGATTTTGGAGTAGAACAGGCGGACGCGCGTCGCGCCCTGGCCGGTGAGGTTCATCTCGCGCGTGAACTGAACTTTGTGCGTCAGGCCCCGCGCTTCGGCCCCGGCGACGCGCTTCTTCATGACTCCGCTGCCGCCCTCGTCGGGCTTTTCCCATTCCTCCAGGTCCACCAGGGCGATGGGCTCGTCGTCATCGACGCGCTTGGGCGCCGGCGGGGGTACGGGGACGGGAACCGGCTGCGGATCGTCGCCCGGCGGAGGCACGGGCACGGGTTGCGGGTGGGACTCGTTCTCCACGTCGATCCATTCCTCATCGTTCTGATGCAGATCGTCGGCCATGGCACGCTCCTGTTTACCGCGAAGAGAAAGAAATGATTTCGGCCTGTCGGGCCGTTTCGTGTATTATACGTCATCCTCGGATCGGGTCAAGCAACGGCGCGACGTACGGCGCCCTATCGAAAATACGTCGCGAGGCGAAGGCTATGTACAAAAATCTCATTCTGCTGATTCTTTTTGTGCTGCTGCTCTCGGCGGCGGTCTGGTTCGGCTCTCTGCCCGGCCGGGCGCAGCAGTCTCCGCCGCCCGACGCCTCCTGGACGCCGACGACGCCCGTTAAAACGGGTGAATTCCGCGGCATCAGCCTTCAGCTCGATGCGCCCCATCTCGATCATCCCTACGAAACGTTCATCTCCGAAATCGCCCGGACCGGCGCGAACACGATCAACCTGGTCGTTCACGGCTACCAGGAAAACGTCAAAAGCACTTCGATCTTTCTGGACAATCGCAAGGTTCCCTCCGACGAGCACCTTGAACGGCTGATCCGATTCGCCCGCAAAAAGAAGCTGCGCGTCATGCTCATGCCGGTGGTGCTGCTGGCGCGGCGGTCCGGCAGCGACTGGCGGGGCA
Organism: Phycisphaerae bacterium; assembly: GCA_016931655.1. Lineage (GTDB taxonomy): Bacteria > Planctomycetota > Phycisphaerae > SM23-33 > SM23-33 > JAFGEJ01. Next base: position 2,970 of record JAFGEJ010000250.1, on the reverse strand, counting down.
AAATCGCCCCGGACGACTGGGATCAGTGGTGGGAGGATTACACCCAGTTCATTCTGCGGTACGCGAACCTGGCCGGGCGAAGCGGCGTGGAGGTGTTCTCCGTGGGTTCGGAATTGATCTCCACCGAGACGCACACCGCGCGGTGGAAGGAACTGATCGCCAAAGTTCGCCAGGCGTTTCCCGGCCGGCTGACGTACTCCGCCAACTGGGATCATTACGAGGCGCCGAAATTCTGGTCCGACCTGGACATCGTCGGCATGACGACGTATTTCACGCTCGCCAAGGGCACGGAACCGAAACTCCAGGAGATGCTCGATTCGTGGGGAAACATCAAGGGCGATATTCTCCGCTGGCAGAAGACCGTGAATCGCCCGATCCTGTTTACCGAGGTCGGCTGGCCGAACCAGGTCACCGCAGCCGAATTTCCGTGGAATTACTACGCCTCCCCAAACAAGCCCGACCCGCAACAGCAGGCCGACTGCTTCGAGAGCTTCTTCCGCACCTGGTCCAGGGAGCAGGCCGTCGCGGGATTTCTCGTCTGGGAATGGCGCAATTTCCCCGATCAGCCGACGGACCCGCAGACCGATACGTCCTACCGTCCCGTGGGCAAGCCGGCCATGCGGGTCGTGCAGAAATACCTCCTCGCCCCCGACGCCTTCGCGGAGACGCAGCCCGCCCCAGCCGGCCAACCGGTCAGCCTGTCCCGCTGAGGACGCCTAACCCGGATATTTCACCACCCCTAAGGGGTAAACTCCGACACAGAGATCACAGAGGTGTTTATTAATCAAATAGTTAGAGAATAATTATGGATTTGCTTGGAAGAAAACTCTGTTTATTCCTATTTTCATCAGAATAAATAAATCATTCGTAACCTATTGTTAACAAAAAGATTATTCTCTGTGCACTCTGTGTCTCTGTGGTCAATGAAAATTTTGGGCTAAGGCGATCTTCGTTCTCACAAAGGGCATTGCCGCCGCGTCGTATCCCTGCTACAGTCTGGGAAAACTGACACTGTGTTTCGACAGGTCCGTTTTTTCGGTATCCTCGATCTGACGATGAAGAAAGGAACAGCGGCTGCGGCCTGCCTGTAGCGAAAAGCAACTGAAAGGAAGTGCATCATGATCGGAACGTTACCGAAAGACGTACTCGAAGCCGTGCTCGAGACCATTCCCCTGGAGTTCTCCATTGTGGACGCGGACGATCAGGTGCTTGCCTGGAACCGGCACGAGACGCGCATTTTCAAGAGGCCCCAGGCCGTCGTCGGCCGAAACGTTCGCAACTGCCATCCTCCCCAAAGCCTGGAGAAAGTCGAGAGGATTCTGGAGGAAATGAAGGCCGGCACGAGGCAGCGCGCCCGATTCTGGATCGACCTGCCCATCGGGGCGGAGAAACAAAAACAGAAAGTGCTGATTGAGTACTACGCCCTGCGCGATAAAAACGGAACGTACCTCGGATGTATGGAAGCCAGCCAGAATATCTCCGATATCCAGAGCCTTTCGGGAGAGAAACGCCTGCTGGACGAACCATAACGCCGAACAGCATCATGGCTGCCATTCCGGTGGATTGTGTTTAAGAACCCATAACAGAAAGAATTTTTTTGCCACCCCTCAGGGGTAAACTACGGACACAAAGGTCTCAAAGGAAAAAATAACAGATCTGTTGTGACTTTCTTCTTCCTTTGTGACCTTTGTGCCCTTTGTGGCTGATTTTCTTTGTTTTCCATGATTTCAACAGAACATAATACAACGGGAATGAGGAGACGATTCGATGGCTCAGAAGGATGGACAAAACTACGCGCCGCGGGCGGCAAACGCCCAGCCGGTGTGTCAGAAGGGCGATTTTCGGTTTTCCGTCGTGGGTTTGACGCACGGCCACATTTACGGCATGACGCAAAACCTGCTGGACGCCGGCGGCGAGGTGGTTGGCGTGTTCGACCCCGACCCGGCGAAGGTGGAAAAATTCCGCCAGGCCTTCCCAGCCGTTCAGTCGGCGGATTGCGAGGAGCGCATCCTCGACGATGCGGGCATCCAGATGATCGCCACAGCCGACATCCCCGCCTTCCGCGGGCCGCTGGGCCTGCGCGTGCTGGGCGCGGGGAAGCATTTTTTTACCGACAAGGCCCCGTTTACCACGCTGAAGCAACTGGCCGAGGCGCGGCGCAAGGTGGAGCAGACGGGCCTGCTCTGGGCCGTCTGCTATACCGAACGTTTGCAGTCCGAGGCGGCCGGCTACGCCGAGCAGCTTATCGCCTCCGGCGCAATCGGGCGCGTGGTGCAGGTCATCGGCTTGGGCCCGCACCGCGTCAACGCGCCGACGCGCGAGCCGTATTTCTTCAAAATTGAGGAATACGGCGGCATTCTCTGTGACGTCGGTTCGCACCAGGTTGAGCAGTTCCTGTTCTTCGCCGGCTGCAAGGACGCCGAAGTCGTCCATAGCAAGGTCGCCAACTTCCATCACCCGGACCACCCCGGCCTGGAGGACTTCGGCGACGCGAACCTGCTGGGCGACAACGGCGCGAGCAACTACTTCCGCGTGGACTGGCTGACGCCCGAAGGCCTGAGCACCTGGGGCGACGGACGAACGTTCATCCTCGGCACGGAAGGGTACATCGAGCTGCGCAAATACGTGGACGTGGCCCGCGAGGCGACGGCGGATCACGTCTACTGGGTGGACGCCGAGGGCGAGCATTATTTCAACGCCGCCGGGCAGGTGGGCTTTCCGTACTTCGGCAGGCTGATCCTGGACGTGCTGAGCGGCACGCGAAACGCCATGCCGCAGGAGCACGCCTTCAAAGCCGCCGAACTGGCCCTGCAGGCCCAGGCCCACGCGATCCGGGTAAAGTAGTCCCGTCTGCCCGTGAGCGACCTTTTTTTCCGGTTGCCTTTGAAACGGACTTAGAAACTATCTCAATAGCTCCAATCTGTGTTGACGACGGAACCAGAGCAGGCCGCAGCACAGTTGGATCAGGCC
>JAFGEJ010000249.1 GCA_016931655.1 Phycisphaerae bacterium | reverse complement strand
GTCATGTCGGCGATGTTGATCTTGTGCTTGCCGAACGTCGTGCCGTACTGCCCCAGCGCACCGGGACGGTCGTCGTTGAGAATCACCACGACGTGGCCTTCCGGGCGCATCTCCATGCGATAGCCGTCAATGGCGATGATCCGCGGGAACTTATTGCCGAAAATCGTGCCCATGACCGACCGCTGCGTCTTGTCGGTCGTGATCGTGACCTCCATCAGGCGGGAAATCTCCCGCGTCTTTTCCGTCGTGATCTGCTCGATTTCCACGCCGCGCTCTTTCGCCAGCACGGGCGCGTTGATGACGTTGACCACGCGATCCATATGCGGCTGGAGCAGCCCGGCCAGCAGATACGTCGTCAACGGCGAGACGTTGTACCGGCTGATCGCGCCGCGGTAGATCACCTCGACCTTCTTCAGCGCGCCGGGCGTGATGCCGCTCAAGAGCGTGCCCATGCGCTTGGCCAGTTCGGTGTACGGCTGAAGGATGTCCGGCAGGGCCTCGCCGAAACCCGGCGCGTTGACGGCGTTGCGCACCTCGCCGCCGCGAAGGGCTTCGACCAGTTGCCGGGCGGCGTCGAGGGCGACCTGCTCCTGGGCCTCCTCGGTGCTGGCGCCCAGGTGCGGGACGGCCAGTACGCTGGGGTGCTGGATCAGGGCCTTTTCGGCTTCGGATTCCGGCGGCTCCTTCGTCCAGACGTCCAGCGCCGCCCCGGCGACCTTTCCGTCGTTCAGGGCCGCCAGAAGAGCGTCGGGATCGATAATCCCGCCGCGGGCGGCGTTGACCAAACGGACGGTGGGTTTCATCAGCGCCAGTTGCTCCGGGCCGATCATGCCGGCCGTCTCGGCGCTCTTGGGCACGTGCACGGTGATGTAATCGGCCCGCTTGCACAGCTCGTTGAGTTCCTTGACCATTTCCACCGTGCCTTCTGGACACTGCCCGGCGAAAAACGGATCGTAGCCCAGGACGCGCATCTCCAGGGCGTGGGCGCGCTTTGCCACGGCCCGCCCGATGCGTCCCATCCCGATCACGCCCAGCGTCTTGCCGGCCAGTTGCGTGCCCTCGAAGGCTTTACGATTCCACTCGCCGCCGCGAAGCGAGGCGTTCGCCGGCGCGATCTTGCGGCTCAGTGCCATCATCAGCGTCAGCGTCAGTTCCGCCGTCGAGAGGGTGTTCCCGTCGGGCGTGTTCATCACAATGACGCCTTTTTGCGTCGCGACGGGCACGTCCACGTTATCCACGCCCACGCCCGCGCGGGCGACGCCGCGCAAGTTACCCGAATCGGCCAATACCTCGGCCGTCACCTTCACGCCCGAACGGATAATCATGCCGTCGTACTGGCCGACGATCTTCGCGAGTTCATCCGGTTTCAGGCCCGCCTGAATGCTCACTTCCACGTCGTTCTGCTGCTGCAACCAGTCGATTCCGACCTTGCTGAGTTTATCTGCTATGAGAATTTTCATGGGAATGCTCCTTGAAGAAAGCATTCAGCTTTCAGCATTCAGCTTTCAGCAAACATAACGAAGAAGATACAAGTCATTGTTTTGTGATGTTTACTGATTGCTGACCGCTGATCGCTGAAAGCTGATTTTTATTTCCACTCTTTCAACACCTTCACCGCCGCGGTGACGCCCTTGCCGATCTCGACCTTCACGCCGAGATCCGTCAGGGTGTATTCCAGCGAAGCGATAAAGCCGATCGTGTCGAACGGGTCCACGTAGCCCATGTGCGAAATGCGGATGACCTTGCCTTTCCACGAATCCTGGCCGCCCGCGACGGAAAAGCCGTACTTCTTCTGGAGGACTTTACGAATTCCGTCGTCCACGCCTTCGGGCAAACCGATGGCCGTGACCGAATCGCTGGGACTCTGCGAGCAGATCTTCAGTCCCAGCGCCTTGGCCGCCTCGCGGGTGGCCTTGGCCAAAAGGGCGCATCGCGCCCAGACCGTCTCGATGCCGATGGCGTTGATCATGTCCACGGACACCCGCAGGCCGCGCAACAGACTTACCGGCGCGGTGTAGGGCATGTCGTCGTCGGCGATGCTTTTGCGATAGGCCTTCAGGTCGAGGTAAATGCTCGGGGCCTTGATCGCGTCGATGTTCTTCCAGGCCTTTTCGCTGACGGACAGCATCGCCAGGCCCGGCGGGAGCATGAAGGCCTTCTGGCTGCCGGAGGCGACGATATCCACGCCCCAGGCGTCGGTTTCCAGCGGCAGTGTGCCGCAGGCGGTGATGCAGTCGGCGATAAGGATCGCGTCGGTCTTCGCCACGACTTTGGCGATGGCCTGCAGGTCGCAGGCCGTCGCGGTGGACGTCTCGCTGTACACGACGATCACCGAACCATACTGACCCGATGCCAGTTTCTTTTCGATGACGTCGGCGGTGACGGCTGTGCCCCATTCGCTCTTCACCTCGTCCACGTCCAGGCCGTGCAGCTTGGCGACCTTCACCCAGCGTTCGCCGAACTTTCCACCGTTGGCGACGAGGGCCTTCTTGTCGCGTGGAGAAGCACAGGCGATGGCGGCCTCCATGCCGGCTGTGCCCGAACCGGCGATCGTCAGCACGTGGTTTTGCGTGCGGAAGATCGTTTTCAGGCCGGCGTTGACCGCGGCGAACATTTCGCGGAACTCGCTCGTGCGGTGGTGAAAGATGGGCTTGGCCATCTCGTTGAGGACTTCCGGCGGGACGTCCGTCGGACCGGGGGTCAAAAGGCGCTTCTTCAACATAAGAGACACTCCCTTCCGGAGCTGGGCGGCTGGAACAAGCTGGCCTAGCCGCGGGCCCTTCCCACGGTTGCCTCACAGTCGCGTACCATTTTTTTTGCTTCACATTGGCGTCGGGGGGAACGACGCAAAGCAACGCGAAGCGACCGAATTATATCCGCCCCTCTGCCGAAAGGCAATCGGAAAAAGTCGCGATTGGGCACTCTATCGCATTTTCCAAAAAGAATGTCGTATTTTTTCCCTGTTTCGCCTCCCTATGGGATCTTCGACCTGTTTTCAGGGCGAAACAGGCTATTCCAACCTGCCTGTCTGCCGGCAGGCAGGTACGACAGGATTTTCACAAAATGCAATAAAATGCTCTGTTGAAATCATGGAAAAACAAGGAAAATGGCGGATAATATGTTACCCGTGTGCGACAACATTTTCTGGCATATGTCTGAATTGTCATCCTGAGCGTAGCGAGTTTTCGAGCGAAGTCGAAGGAACTCACGC
>JAFGEJ010000248.1 GCA_016931655.1 Phycisphaerae bacterium | reverse complement strand
TTGTTTTCGCGGCCAAGATGGCCGCGACACGCGCGGGCGAGACGCCCGCGACACGAATAAAGACTTTCTAAACGGGCTGTTAGGGGCGAAAAGCATTTGGCCGGGGGTGAGCGAAGCGAACCCCCGGAAAAAGGTTTATTTTCTTATAGCCCCAACGGGGCGACAGCGACGATCCCTTCTCTCATCGAACTCGCTACCGTCCCGTTGGGACTCAAAGAATAAAAGCCCATTTCCGGGGGTTCGCTTCGCTCACCCCCGGCTAGACGCTCCCCGACCCTTCGGGTCGAAGAGAAGAAAAAGGCAACATGGTAATTGCCGAACGGCCTCAAATAGTTAGAGAATAATTATGAATTTTTTGGTATAAAATACTGTCTATTCTTTTTTCTTTACCATTTGTAACCTATTGAAAATAAAAAGATTACTTTCGGCGTTCTTTGTGTCTCTGTGGTCAATGAAAATTTCGAGCTAGCCTGAAAAATCTGAAGGACGGTTTTGTTTTATGAACCTGTTGGAACCCCTGTTTTTGGCGGAAAACCGAGTTCGCGGATCCTACCGCGGCGGACTGTTGCTGGAGCGTTTTTTCGGGCAGGATTCGCCCTCGGACGGCCCAAGGCCTGAGGACTGGCTGGCGTCCACCGAACCGGCGACGCCCGACCCGGAAGCCGAAGGCCTCGGACGAATCTGCTCCGACGATCCCGCCTCGCCGGGAACATCGCTGGCCGAACTGCTGGCCGCCCACGCGCCAAGCCTGCTGGGCGAGGAACACGCCGCCGTCTTCGGCGGAACACTGGGATTTCACTGCCGCCTGATCGACACCGCCGACGCCCAGGGCGTCGGCTGCTGCCCGCCCCCGGCGCCCGGCAAAACGATTTACGAAGACGGAACGTCCGGCGGAATCGGATGGCACGTGCTGGCGACGCGTCCGCGAGAAGGCGAACAGCCGAGCCTGCTGGTGGGGCTGCGCCAGGGCGCGACGGTCAAGGCGTTAACCCAGGCCGACGACGAAAACGATCTCCAGCGGCTGGTAAAACTGATGCACCGCGTGAACATCTCAGCCGGCGAGACCTATTTCGTCCCGGACGGGACGCCGTTCGTCGTCGGGCCGGGCGTCTTCGCACTGCAAATCTCCCTCGCGGGCGACCCCGAAAACGTCGGGCCGATCCCCCTGGAAGCCTGCTTACAGGCCGTCGATCCCGAAGCCGTCACCGACGAGAACCTGCCGAGAATCGCCACCTCCGAACACATCCTCCGGCGAAGCGACGAGGGATTCCACGCCGAGCTGATCGGCTCCGATCGCACGACGGCCTTTTCGCTGTGGCGTGTGGAAGTCGTCAGCCGCATGCACCTGACCCTGCCGCGCCCCTTCGCCCTTGTGCTCTGCATCGGCGGGGAAGGACGCATGTTCTGGTCGGGCGGGGCGCGCGATCTGCACGAGGGCGACCGCTTCGTTCAGCCGTTCGGCGTGCCGTGGATGGAATACGCCGCACGCGGACGCCTGAGCCTGCTGATCGCCCTGCCCCCGAACGCAAGCGAATAGCCCTCCGCAAAACGCGCCGCATCGGTTTGAATTCTGTCTCTATTCAACAACGCTGAGCAGCAAGCTGTCGTTACCGGCTTGCCGCTCAGCGCTGTTAACCCGGATATTTCACCACAGAGACACCCCTAAGGGGCAGGCTCCGGTCACAGAGAAAGACGTAATTTCTTACGCTTTTCTCTGTGACCTCTGTGGTAAAAATATCTTTTTCCCGAAGGTCTTATACTATTCCCCCGCCGCCGATGAAACGGTGACTTCTTCGTCGATCGGTTCTTCCTCTTCGAGTTCCTCGGCATCCTCGATGCCCAGTTCGCGTCGAAGTTCCGGCACACGGGGATTTTTGACCTTGCGTTTTCGTTTGCGACGCCGGCCTGGTTCCGGCACGTCTTCCCGCGGAACACGGCTGGGGTACTTCTCCGACAGAACGAGCGCGTCGCGAATGTTCTTGGCGCACAGGTCGGCCTTGATTTCCTCCGCCAGTTCCTCCACGCGGCTGTACACCCCGCCGCAGACCATGATCTGCATGTCCTGGCAGACTCCGACTTCGCGGATCAGCGCAATGAGCTTCCGCACGCCGGGCACTTCCGTCGGCAGCGAGCCGTAGATCAGCAGCACGTCCGGCGTGACATCGCCGAGGAACCGCAGCGCGTCGTCGTTGGCAATGCCCGCCCCGACAAACCAGACGCTCCACCCGTCGGCCTCGAACAGGTCGGAGGATATCTGTGCGCCCAGTTCCCCCGCTTCGCTCGCCCCGCAAAAGACGACCACGCGCCGGCCGTCTTTCGGCTTGCGGTTGAGCACGGAGTGGAGCTGGTCGGCTACCATGCGGTTGATCCGCGTAGCCATGTGCTCCACGATCGCGGTGATGTGCCCGTCGCGGTGGAGCTTGTCGATCTGCTCCATCGCCGGCCAAATGATGCTCGATAAAAGACGATCCGCCCCGAATCCTCGATCGTGCGCATCAAAAAGAAGTTCCCTCGCACCCGAACGCTTCCCGGCAAATAACTGCTCCAGATATTGCTTGAATAGTTCCACAGTTTCCATCAAAAGGCTCCTTTTCAGGCAACAAGTAGTTTCTAAATCTATTCTGACACGGCAATTACATTTTCAATCAAATTCCTGATAAATTGAGCAATATAGGTGTCCCAGATAAAATCGGAGGGATAGGGAAGCCTTTTAAGCAAAAATAGGTAAAATAGCTGGTCTGGGTAGAATGAAATGGGGAGGCGTCATTTGGGTGTGTGTTTTTGTGAGTGACATTTTTTTCCGGCTGCCTTTGAAACAGATTTAAATGCCGACAGGCATGCAAGAAAGAGCGACACTGAGGTACTGAGGAAACTGAGAAAAACAAGAGA
>JAFGEJ010000247.1 GCA_016931655.1 Phycisphaerae bacterium | reverse complement strand
GCTCTCCTTGTCACAGGAAAACAGAGTACCCCATCCCCGCTACCTTATATACCCCGCACACAGCCACCCTCTATGGGATGCCTGTGTAATCAGGTCTCTTTACTCCCCCTGAACCTGAAGAAGCGTGTGGATTTCGTAGTCTTTCAGGGCCTTTCGGCCGGGCAGGAAGCACAATTCGATCACGAAGGCACAGGCGGCGATTTCCCCGCCGAGTTGTTTCACCAGGTCGCAGGCGGCTGACATCGTTCCGCCGGTGGCCAGCAGGTCGTCCACCATCAGCACGCTCTGGCCGGGCTGAATCGCGTCGGTATGGATCTCGATGGTATTCGTGCCGTACTCCAGGCCATAGGTCCGGCTGATCTTTTTGTAGGGCAGTTTTCCGGGCTTGCGAATCGGCACAAACCCCGCCTTGAGCCTCTCGGCCAGCAGGGCGCCGAAGATCCACCCGCGTGCCTCGACGCCGGCTACCTGGTCGATTTTCCGTCCCGCAAAGGTTGCCGCCAGTGCGTCGGCCGTCTGGCGCATCGCGTCGGGATGCGACAGCAAGGGAGTGATGTCCTTGAACACAATGCCCTTCTTGGGGAAGTCCGGCACGTCACGAATATGCGATGCAATGTCGATCATGGTTTGCGTGCTCCTTCAGCGAGATCGTAGCCCGGAAACAGCGGAGAATCAAGACCGCCGTGTGAATCCCACCGGCTAGTGTGTGAGGATTTTTTCTGTCATTTCGCTCCCAAACTGTCATCCTGAGCGAAGGCCCGAACGAAGTGAGGGCCGAAGCCTGCGGTGAGCAAAGTCGAATCCGTCGAAGGACCTAATACTACAACGAAAGATCGGCCAATTATGTGTCGCGGGCGTCTCGCCCGCGCGTGTCGCGGCCATCTTGGCCGCGAAAACAAGGCCATTCCGAGGGCAAGATGCCCTCGGTACGCGCGGGCCGGAGGCCCGCGACACGATGTTTCGTTGTAGTACTAATGCTTCAAAATTATCAGGTCCTTCGACTTCGGGGCTCGCGTCGCTCGCCCCTCCGCTCAGGATGACAATTCAAGGCGTGTCTGCCCAAAAAAATCCTCACACACCGCACGCTAATGCAATCCTCCGAAAATGTTCGATAAAAAAGAGGCAGGGATTCCGCGCCGTCGTCGGCGTGGGACGCCGCCGGTGTAGGAGTTTTCCGATTTCGACCGGCGTGCAAGAAAAACATCGCGGCAGGCTGGACTTTTCCCGAAAGCGTGGTATGAAAAACGGTATGGAGACCGAGCAAAGAACGCGGGCCGGCGAGGCGTCATCGTCGTATCTGGGCCGGCGCATTCACCTGATCGGCGTGAGCGGATCGGGGATGCGCGCCCTGGCGAAGATGCTGCTGGACCACGGCGCGATCGTCAGTGGATCGGATTCCAGCGGCGACGGCCCAGCCGAGCGTCTGCGGGACGCCGGCGCGACGATCTTCGTCGGGCAATCGCCGGAGAATCTTCCCGACGCGTGCGACCTTGTGGTGTACTCCGCCGCCATCGGCGAGCAGAACCCCGAACTCCTCGCGGCGCGGCGGCGTGGGCTGGAGGTCGTCAAATACGCCGAAATGCTCGGCCGGCTGATGCGGGAGAAAACGGGGCTGGCCGTCGCGGGCACGCACGGCAAGAGCACCACGACGGCCATGGTCGCTTACGCCCTTCGCCAGGCCGGCGCGGATCCGAGCTTCATCGTCGGCGCGACGGTAGACCAGCTCGGCGGGCCAAGCGGCGCGGGCAAAGGCGAACACTTCGTAGCCGAGGCCTGCGAATTCGACCGCAGCTTCCTGAATCTCTCGCCGAAATTCGCCGCGATTCTGAACGTCGAGGAAGACCACCTCGACTGCTACCGCGATATCGAGGCGATTATCGAGGCCTTCCGGGCCTTCGCGTCCCGCGTTTCGCCCGGCGGCGTGCTGATCGCCAACGGCGAGGACCGCAACGCGGCCGAGGCCCTGCGCGGCGCAACGTGCGAAGTGGAAACGTTCGGCCTGGCGGAGTCCTGTCATTGGCGCGGCGTGGCGCTTGGTGAAGACCGCGGCCGGGTGCACCTGGCCGTTCACAAGGCCGGCGAGGAATTCTGCCGCTTCGTGGTCCCCCTGCCTAGCGTGCACAATGCGTATAATTCCCTCGCGGCGGCGGGACTGCTGCACCACGCGGGTCTGACGCCCGAACAGATCGCCGAATACCTCGCAACGTTTACCGGCGCGAAGCGCCGCATGACGCTCAAAGCCGCCGCCGGCGTGACAGTGGTGGACGATTACGCCCACCATCCCACGGAAATCCAGGCCACGCTGCGGGCGCTGCGGGATTTTTACCGCCCGGGGCGGATTCTGTGCATCTTTCAGCCGCACCAGCACAGCCGCACGCGATTCCTGCTGAAGGATTTCGCCGCGAGCTTCGCCCAGGCCGACGAAGTCATCCTGCCGGACATCTATTTCGTCCGCGACAGTGAAAAGGAAAAGGACCATATCTCCTCGAGTGACCTGGTGGCCCAGATTCGCCTGCGCGGCGGATCGGCGCACTACATACCGACGTTCGAGGCGATTCTGGATTTTGTCAAAACCGCGCTCCGCGACGGCGACCTGGTGGTGACCATGGGCGCCGGAAATGTATGGGAACTGGCCGATGAAATTGTTCGATGGATTCGAAGCGATCGTTAAAGAGAACGAACCTCTCTCGAAACACACGTGGTTCCGCATCGGCGGGCCGGCGAGGTACTTTATTGAGCCGACCACGTTCGACGAGCTCTGCCGCGTCACGACGCGCTGCCGGGAAAACAGCGTCCCCATCCACGTGCTGGGCGGCGGGGCGAATCTGCTCGTCGCCGACGCGGGCGTGCCCGGCGCGGTGATCCGGCTGGCGGGCGAGGAATTTCAGCGAGTGACCTTCGAGGAAAACACGCTCACCGCGGGCGCCGCGGCGGAAATGGGCAAGGTCGTCCTGCGCTGCGTTCGTGAAGGGCGCAGCGGCCTGGAAGGTTTAACGGGCGTGCCGGGCACGATCGGCGGGTGCGTGCGAATGAACGCCGGCGGCGCCTTCGGCGACATCGGCTCGACCATCGAATGCGTCACCGTAATGGACGAGGAAGGCAATACCTTCCAGCGGTTCCGCCCGGACCTGGCGTTCGCGTATCGCAGCACGAACATCACGGCCAGGTTCATCCTCTCGGCGACTTTCGGCCTGACCGAAGACGACCCGCACCGCATCCTCAGGGAAGTCAAACAGATCTGGATGCACAAAAAGAACACCCAGCCCTTAGCGGCGCACAATGCCGGGTGCATTTTCAAGAATCCCCGCGGCATGAGCGCCGGGGCGCTGATCGACAAGGCCGGGATGAAAGGCCGACGCGTCGGCGGGGCGCGCGTTTCAGAAAAACACGCCAACTTCATCCTCGCCGAGAAAGGCACGACGGCCTTCGACGTGCTCCGACTGATCGATATGATCCGCGAAGCCGTCGCCCGCGAATTTAACGTGAACCTGGAAAAAGAAATCGAAGTCTGGTGACATTGGTTGACTGGTGAACTGGTTGACTGGTTAACTGGTTAATTGGTGAACTGGTTAATTGAGGTCGTCCGGAAATTCCGGGAATCGAAACATGAATAGAGTTTCCCCGAAATCTTGTTGTTTTTTTCATCGCCCCTTAGGGGCAGAAAGCATCTGGCCGGGGGTGAGCGAAGCGAACCCCCGGAAGAAAGCTTGCTTTCTTTTAGCCCCAACGGGGCGACAGCAACTCTTTCTTCTTATTACACTCGCTATCGTCCCGTTGGGACTCGAATCAAAGAGATCGTTTCCGGGGGTTCGCTTCGCTCACCCCCGGCTAGACGCTTACCGGCCCTTCGGGCCGGAGAGAAGAAAAAATAATATGGTAATTTCTGGACAGCCTCGATTAACCAGTTAACCAGTTAACCAGTTAACCAGTCAACCAATCAACCAGTTAACCAATCAACCAGTGAACCAATTAACCAGTCAACCAAATATAGGGTAAAACCTTTACATCACTGGTTCCGATAATAAACAATAGGCATTATCGCACGCCCAGCCACGGAGCTGGTCGGGGAACCCAGGACGGGAACGTGCGAGTACCCAACAGGGGTGGTAGACATGGAAGTCTTTGAGATGGAAGATGTTGTGAAACGCGAGCTGTACGACATTACGGTGTTGATGGGAGGGCCCTCCAACGAACGCGAGGTGAGTTTGCTCAGCGGCGACGCCGTCGCCAAGGCACTGGAATCAGCCGGTCACCGCGTCACGCGGGCCGACATTACTCCCAGGAACACCTCCGCACTGGATCGGCCCGGTATGGACATCGCATTTATCGCCCTGCACGGCGAGTTCGGCGAGTCCGGCGAGCTTCAGCAGATTTGCGAAGAAAAGGGCGTGCGGTACACCGGTTCCCCGCCGCGGGCCAGCCGACTGGGCATGGACAAGGCCGCCGCCAAGCAGATTCTCCTCCGGGCCGACATCGCCACGCCCGAATGGATGATTCTCGAAAAATTCCACTCGCTCGAGGACGTGGGCGCCTGGCTGAAAGAAATCACCCCGCCCGTGATTGTCAAACCCGTGGACGGCGGTTCGAGCCTGGACGTGTATCTCTGCCCCGACCTCGCCAGCCGGGACGACGCGCTGGAAGATCTGCTGGACACCTATGGCCGGGCCATGGTGGAAGAATGTATCGCCGGCCGTGAACTGACCGTCGGGATCCTGGGCGCCGAAGCGCTGCCGATCATCGAAATCCTGCCTTCGCACCGGTTCTACGACTACGACGCCAAATACGCCGACGACGCCGGTACGCAATATCACCTCAACCCGGACTTACCCGACGACGTGGCGCAGCGCGTGAAAAACGACGCCGTAAAGGCCCACCGTACCCTGGGCTGCAAAGACCTCTCCCGCGTGGACTTTATCCTGGACAAGGACAACGTCCCGCAGTTCCTTGAGATCAACACCATTCCGGGCTTTACCAGCCATTCGCTCGTTCCGATGGCCGCCCGCCAGGCCGGCATGACCATGCCCGATCTGTGCGATCGAATCGTTCGCCTGGCGATGCAGCGGCAGATGTGCCCCAGCGCGTAAGGTGGTGCGAGAATAATCCGGAAATTTCATTTCCACGTTATTGTCTGGTGGAGCCTACTACTACAACGAAACATCGTGTCGCGGGCCTCTGGCCCGCGCGTGTCGAGGGCATCTTGCCCTCGGAATTATCTTGTTTTCGCGGCCAAGATGGCCGCGACACGCGCGGGCGAGACGCCCGCGACACGAATAAAGACTTTCTAAACGGACTGCTAAGGGGTCCCTAAGGGGAGGTGCTCCGCCGCGCGAAATTCTTTCGTAATGCGTATTACGGGTGCGAAAAGCTGTAAACAGCCCTGAAAAACAACATCGCACCAAAAAAATTATTCGTGAAATTCGTCTTGATTCGCGAAATTCGTGTTCTCTTCTCAACGAACACGGCAGAGGGGTTATTATCGCAGCGGGAATTTGCCCAGTGAGATGACCAGCCCCTCGGGGGTGTAGTAATGGGCGCAGAAGGAGTTTTTGTCCAGGCGTGTGAGGATCAGGCCGTAGTAGTCGTAGATGGAGGCGTCGGTGAGTTCCGCCGCGGTAGGCCCGGCGCGGGAGGCGTTATCGACCTGTTCGAAGTGCCCGATAAAGCGGCAGAGTGAATCCCGTCCGTCCAGAAGGAGCCGCTTGGTCGGCGGATACACCAGGTCGTCGGTCCCGGTGTTGGAGTCGGGGGGATACAGGGTCGCCTCGGCCTGTCCGTTGAGGTAGAACACCAGTCCGCCCCAGGCGCTTCGGACGTCGGCCAGGTCGCCGTCGGACATCAGACGCAGCGACGTCTGCACGCGCGGGCGGGAGAGCATTTCGTTCAGGAGATACAGGTTCCACAGGTCCGCCATCGTAAGCTTGTCCACCTGCAGCCAGAAGTTCTCCTTGTAATCCGTGCCGGCGGTTTCCGGCAAATGCGCCACGTGCTTTCGCGTCTTGAGGGCCTGGCCGATCTCCAGCACGATCTGGGTGCGTTTGAGATTGTTTCGCAGCGGATCGCGCGCCAGGCGGCTCAATAGATGGAAATCGCGGATGTCGAAGGCGTATCCGTAGCTCTTGGTCCAGTCGAGGCTCATTCGCGACGCGTCGGGAAGCATGTTGCGCCTCGCCCGGTAGATCAGGGTCGTGGTGATCAGTTCCTCCCGGCTGGTCGGCAGATAGTCGAACTGCTCGGCGAAGGCCTGGACGGCCTGCATTTCCTCCGTCTCGGGATGCAGGTTCAGCAGTTTCTTCCGCAGCGCCTCGATCCCCAGGCGCGCCCGAAGGATCTGGAGCGCCTCGCCCTTGGCGTCGAAACTCCGGGAGTTCAGTTCCGCCAGAAGGGTTTCGTCCCACGGTTTCTGGCTGATGCGTTCGACGGCCTTGCGGAAATTCGCCTCGTTCGGGCCGGTGATCTCGCGTTCCCTCGCCCAGGAGCGCACCACGCCGGAAAGCATCTGCGGCGGGGCGTTTCCACCCAGATAGGCCATGACGGCGGCGTGCAGTTCCGGGTCGCCCGCCTGGTCGCCCATCTGCCCGGTGATAAAGGGCGACAAATCCGGGTAGTTTTCCTTCAACAGGAACAACAGAACGTCCCGGTGCAGTTGTTTGGGCGTTTTGGGCTCGCGCAGAAGCGTCGATAAATCCGCCAGGTCGGCTTCGGAAAGAATCCCCGGCTGTTGGTTCGAGAGGTGCTTCACGAGGCGCAACGATTCAATTCGCTGCTCGCCGGTCAACTCGGCGTTGCCCACGCGCGTCAGGTTCATCTGGACGATGCGGTTGTCGGGCCAGCGCGTCCGGTCGGCGCCGCCCATCTGCTTGTATTCCGGCACGGTGATCGGCGCAGGGCCGACCTGCCCCTCGTCGCACCCGCCCGGCAGCAGCGCCCCGGCGATAGCCAAAAGGACCACAAACCGTCGGATGCGTCCGAAAAATGTCATTGTAACGTTATCGGCCATATTGCGTACTTCGCTTGTGTTGCAGAATTCTATCCCCCCGCCGGTTGGTGTGCAAGCCGCAAACTTGCATTTCGTCGCCGGGGAAGGTATCGTCGCGGGTCCATGAGTACGCCAACAGAACAACAGATCGCCCAGCAGGTTGCGATGCTCGCCCGCGGCTGTGAGACGATGTACACCGCCGAGGAGCTCACGGCCCGTCTGAAGGCCGCCGCCGAGGCGGGCGCGCAGCTGCGCGTGAAATACGGCATGGACCCCACCGCGCCGGACGTGCACCTGGGACACACCGTCCAGATGCGGATGCTCCGGGGGCTTCAGGACCTGGGGCATCGCGTCGTGCTGATTATCGGCGACTATACCGCCATGATCGGCGACCCCTCCGGCCGAGACACGACCCGCCCGATGCTCAGCCTGGAGGACATCCAGGCCAACGCCCGCACCTACATCGACCAGGCCGGTCTGATCCTCGATACCTCCGCGGAAAAACTCGAAGTCCGCCGCAACAGCGAATGGTTAGAAAGACTCAGCTACGCCGATCTCCTGGGCATCACCGGGATGGCCACCGTCCAGCAAATGATCGCCCGCGAGAATTTCAAAAAACGCCTCGAAGCCGGGCGCGAAATCGTGATCACGGAACTGCTCTACCCGCTGATGCAGGGATACGACTCGGTTGCGATCCGGGCGGACGTGGAATTCGGCGGCAGCGACCAGACCTTCAACTGCCTGCTGGGGCGGGACATGATGGCCAAGAAATCCCTGCCGCGCCAGATCGTGCTGATCACGCCGATTCTCCAGGGCCTCGACGGCGTGGAGAAGATGAGCAAGTCCAAGGGCAACTACGTCGGCGTGACGGACGAGCCGAACGACATGTTCGGCAAGGTTATGTCGATCCCCGACAACCTGATGCCCAACTACTACACGCTGCTGACGGACATCCCAGCCGAGGAGATCGCCGTTCTGACCGACCCCGACAAAACGCATCCCCGCCAGGCCAAAGCGGACCTGGCAAAACGAATCGTCGCGCAATATCACTCCGCCGAGGCCGCCGAGGCCGCCGCCGCGGAATTCGACCGCGTTTTCGCAGCCAGGCAAACCCCCACCGACATGCCGGAGATTCGCGTCCCGGCTGGGCAAATCAATATCATCGACCTGATCGTGACCGCTAAGTTCGCGCCCAGCCGAAAGGAAGCCCGCCGACTGATCGAACAGGGGGCCGTGAGCCTGAACGACGAAAAAATCGTCGATATCAATGCAACCGTCCTCGCCGAATCCGGCGCGGTGTTGAAGGTCGGAAAACGACGATTCGGGAAGATCGCGGCGGTGTAATTTCATTATCGCCTGGCGGAGCACCCGCTCCGCCAGGTTCAATCCACACCAGGTCGTTTCAAACCTGGTGGAGCAGGTGCTCCACCAGGCAAAAGTCCACTCCCGTCCACTTCCTCCCCCAAAAAAACACCCCGCGGACGTGTTGTGCGCCCGCGGGGCTTAGCTGAGGTGGGTCAGCGTTTCTATCGCCGGGTTGTAAATTTATCGTCTCGCAAGGCCGTTCGGGGGCCTTACGCGAATCAGCCTCGCAGCAGTTCCAACGCCATCTGCGGCATGGTGTTCGCCTGGGCCAGCATGGACACGCCGGCCTGTGCGAGCACCTGCGACCGCGTCATCTGGGACATTTCCGTCGCCACGTCCACGTCGGAGATGCGGCTTTCGGCGGCGGCGAGATTTTCCGCCTGCACCGCGAGCACCGCCGCGGCGACTTCCAGACGGTTCATCTTGTAACCAAGCTCGGCCCGGAAGCTGTCTTTGGCCTCGATGGCTAACTGAATGGCTGTGGCTGTGGTGGCTTCCGTGACGAGACGTTCCGTTCCTGCGCCGTCGACGGCGTAGAAGTCAGTTGTTGCCACGGTGTTACCCGCGCCGCCGCCGCCTACTGTGGCGCCCCAAAGCACGGTACCGGCGGAAGGCACAGCCGTCAGACCCGCCGCCTCGTCGGGCGTCAGGCCCGTGATCTTAAGCCGATAACCGTTGATGACGTCGCCTTGAATGCTGGCGGCGTCCCAGTTGGGGTCAATGACATTGGACGCCGCGTTGATGGCGTCAACGACGTCCTGCAACGTCATCGCAGCCGCGGTGTTAAACGCTAACGGATCGCCGCCGATGGTGATTGTAAGCGTTTCAGTACCGGCGCTGGCGATGTAGGTCGCCGTATCCGTATCTCCAATGGTCGGACCGATGGCTGTGGCTCGGCTGGCGCCGATGTCCAGCGCGTCCGCCTGCATGTCCTTGCTGGTGACGGACACCGAACCGGTGGCGCTGCCCTGGCCCAGGGAGATCGTGACCGTGTTGGTATTGTCCAGCATCCGGTTGCCGTTGAACTCCGTACTGGTGACGATGCGGTCGATTTCATCGCAGAGTTCGTTGTATTCCTGCTGCATGATTCCTTTCTGCGTGGGGGAATACGTGCCGGTGTTGGCCTGCTCGACGAGTTCCTTCATACGGTTGAGGATGCCGTCGATTTCCCCCAGGGCCCCTTCTGCCGCCTGTAGCATGGAAACTCCGTCGTTGGCGTTTCGCACGCCCTGATTGAGAACCGCGATGTCGGCGCGGATCAATTCGCGGACGGCCAGGCCCGCCGCGTCGTCCTTCGCGCTGTTGATGCGAAGGCCGGAACTCAGGCGCTCCACCGACCGGCTCAGGCGGTCGTAGTTGATGCCCAGATTGCGTGCGGCGTTCATGGACATCAGGTTGTTCTTGATCGCTAGCATGGATCTTCTCCTGATTGTGATTGGCGCGGGCGTCTTGAGTCCGCTGCTTTGGTTTATGTCCGGCCCGCTCCAACGCGGGGCTCGGCGTCCGTGGGGTACTGCGGGATTCCGTTCCAACCCCGATTCTCGAAGGCAAGGGGGGGAACTTTAATTGTTTGTGGAAAATTTTCTTCCCACGGATAAAAAAGACAGGGCGCCTTGGGAGATGACATTTCCCCGGGGAAACGGTATAACAGGTTCGGATTAAACAGGATATCACCGAAATGACCAACACCGCTCAGACCGACACGATACAACCCGTCGTGGGGCTGGAAATTCACGTCGAACTGGCGACGGAAACGAAAATGTTCTGCCGCTGCCGCAATCACTTCGGCGACCCGCCCAATACCAACGTCTGCCCCGTCTGCCTCGGTATGCCGGGCGTCCTGCCCGTGATGAACGGCCGGGCCGTCGAGTTCGCCATGAAAGTCGGCCTGGCCCTGAACTGCACCGTCCCCGGATACACCAAATGGGACCGTAAGAACTACTACTACCCGGACTTGCCGAAAAATTACCAGATCAGCCAGTACGACCTGCCCTTGGCGCAAAATGGCTTCCTGGAGATTCCGCTGTCTTCCGGCGAGACGAAGCAAATCCGCGTTCTTCGCGCCCACCTGGAGGAGGACGCCGGCAAGAACACGCACGACATCCCCGGCTGTACGGGCGTGGACCTGAATCGAGCGGGCGTGCCGCTGCTGGAAATTGTCTCCGAGCCGGACATGAACAGCGTGGAGGAAGTCATGGGCTACGCCAAGTCCATGCACCGGCTGGTCCGCTGGCTGGGCGTCAGCGAAGCGAACATGCAGATGGGCCACATGCGATTCGAGCCGAACATCAACCTGCACATCACCCGCGGCGGCGTGACGTACAAAACGCCCATCGTGGAGGTGAAAAACCTCAACAGCTTCCGGGCGCTGGAAAACGCCGTCGCGTTCGAGATTCAGCGGCAGTACGACGAATGGCAGGGGAACCCGGAGGGGTTTGTCCTGGCGAAGCTCGGCAAGCAGAACCGCGGCTACGACGACGGGACGTGCAAGACCGTCTTTCAGCGGGAGAAGGAAGAGGCCCACGACTATCGCTATCTGCCGGACCCGGACCTGGTCCCCGTGACGGTAAGCGACGAGTGGCGGCAGCGGGTGGCCGGCGAAATCGGCGAGCTGCCCTTGGCGCGGCGGGCGAGATTCATGGCTGACTATGGGCTGAACTTCAAAGACGCCGACGCACTGACGCAGGACGCCCCGACCGGCGATCTGCTGGACCAGTCCGTCGCCGCCGGCGCCGAAGCGAAACGCTGCGTGAACCTTTTACTGGGCCGGGGCGCCGCCGTCGCCAACGAGCGCGGCTGTGCGATTGCGGACATCGGCGTAACGGTGGAACAATTGGCGGAACTGGCGAAGATGATGTCCGCCGGCGACGTGAACGCCACCGCCGCGGATAAAATTTTTGAAAAACTCCTCGCCGAGGGCGGCCAGCCGCGTGCCATCGCCGAGAAACAGGGCCTGCTGACGGTAAAGGACCTCGGCCAGGTTGAACAATGGGTTGACGCCGCCATCGCCGCCAACCCCCAGGCCGTCGAGGAAATCCAATCCGGCGGCAAGAAGCAGAAGAAGGCCTTCGGCTTCCTCACCGGCCAGGTGATGCAGGCCTCCAAAGGCGCCGCCCCCCCTGCCGAGGTCCAAAAACTCCTCCAGCAAAAACTGGGGTAAAAGAATACGGCACAAGAGAATTTTTCCTCTGATCGCAAAGACGAACGGAGTAAAATTCCATAATACACAATACATAGAGAATTTTATTGGATACAAATAGTCTTATGGATCAACAGGAACAGGAATATCTGGCCTACATTGTAAATGCGATCCGCATTTGCGCTAATTATCGTCCAAAATTCGGACACGGAGCCAGGAAGGGAATTTCCCTCTCGCAATTTCAGGAAATGTATCGTAATGATCCTTTCTACAGTTGGATGGGACTTGATAATCCCCTCATGTATGCCGCTCACAAGGCTGCCGGGGGAATGACAAGTGTATATCGTCAGATCGGCATAGGATGTGAAAATCTATTTCGGCGCGTCGTCCAGAATTCCCTGTCCTTATCCGATGAAGACGTCAAATGGTCGTACAAGGTGAAAAAGGCGGGAGGAAAGACAAGAACGCTCTATCTCGACGCTCGTATCCCGACAGATTCCGTGACGAATATCCCAAAACGCAAAGCGATCAGGAAATGGATATCGAATTGCGCCGCCGACCTGGACGTAAGTAGCCGTGTGGCAAAAACACTTCAAGGCGTCGTATTTGAAGTTCGGCAGGGATACAAGAGCAAAGACTCAAAACGCCAGAATGCCGATATAGCCAACGCCGCCACGGCATACACAAAAGCATATCTTCCTTGTGTTGCAATTCTGTCCCTTCAGATAGACGACGACATCGCGTTTCGATATCGGAACGAAAAGTGGGCGTTGCTGACGGGGAATACGGCGGAATCATCCCCGCAAAAATCATTGTATGCGTTTATGCGCGACGTGATCGGATATGACTTAGCCGCCTTTTTCCACCGTTACTCCGCCACACTGAAAGAGGAAGTAAACACCGTTCTCGTCAAATTACTTTCATCCCAATGACACAACCACTCGAGACATCATTGAATGCTCGCAGGCAGAACGCCCATCTGACGTTCAAGAACAACCGACACCACGGCCGTCATGGATGGCTGCGACTCACGCCGGCATATTCCGTTTCGCTTGTCGGAAACATCTTGAACGGCCACAAACATATAACCACAGTTTTGGACCCTTTTTCAGGAACCGGAACCACCGCCTTATCCGCCGCTTATAGGGGGCTGACTGGGACCGGGCTTGAAATTAACCCGTTTCTTGTATGGTTTAGTTCCATTAAATTTAGAAAATATTCAACAGATACTATTGAGAAAACACAAAGCCTCGGCGATGAAATTGCCGATACCACTTCTTCTTCCGAGCTGACTGTTGATCCACCGCCGATCCACAACATTGAAAGGTGGTGGAACAAAAGAGAACTTTATTTTCTTTGTCGATTAAAGGCGTGTATTCTCGACACGACCGACGATGGAAGCCCGGAACGTGATCTCCTTCTGGCAACTTTTTGCCGAGTTGTTATTCTTTTATCGAATGCGGCCTTCAATCACCAATCCATGTCCTTTAAGAACGTCAACCATGCTCCAACACTATTCGAAATAAAGCGAGACTTTCCGGATGTTTTTCGAACAGAGTTATCCATTGTATTAAACGGCGCAATGGACAATCCTTGCATTGAGCCAACCGTCGTAACGGGAGATGCCCGGCAACCGTCCCGTTTTCTCAACAATACATATGACATGATTATAACGTCGCCTCCATACCCGAATCGCATGTCGTACATTCGCGAGTTACGCCCCTACATGTATTGGATGGATTTTCTGACAAACGGCCGTGACGCGGGCGAGTTCGATTGGCAGGCGATTGGCGGAACATGGGGAATAGCGACCAGCAGATTGGCCGAATGGGAGCCTGGCGGAAACTACTTTATTCCAGGTTCTCTGGAAAAATCCTTAAAAGGAATATCAGACCCCAGAAATGACAATGGCCGATTGATGGCCAACTATGTCGCAAAATATTTTGAAGACATGTGGAGGCATATTTCCGACGTCAGTACTATCCTGAATCCAGATTCCGAAATTCATTATATTGTCGGAAATTCAACCTTTTACAACACG
>JAFGEJ010000246.1 GCA_016931655.1 Phycisphaerae bacterium | reverse complement strand
TCATCACCGGGCAAGCTATGCTCGATCATGGCCCGTGCAACAGCCTTGCATGGGCTATGAGATATTCAATTTTTCCGCGATCCACCGCGAGACGGCCGGCACGACGGCGTTACCCGCCGCAAAACGCTGCGTGTGATTGACCGCATCCAGCCCTTTGGGAATCCCATGTACGCGAGAGACTCTTTCCCGCTCAACCATCGAATCCCATGCGTCCGCCTCAGCGACGAGAACTTCGTGACCGAGAACTCCGTCGTTTTTACGCCGGATTTCACTACCGGCTCGATTTTTGCCTTAGCCTTTACTTCCACGGTTCCGAGGTTTGTATTTGCCATAATAAGGTTCCTTTGAATAGGGGGATGATTTTTGTTTCACAACACATCATGCACGCTTCGATCATGCTGTACGTAAGCAGCACGCTTTCCTCGCCCGCCGACGTACACATATACTCTTTGAGCCACGTATCCTCATCCCGCGCCTTGGCGCGGAGATCGTCAAGAAACTGCTGTCGCAAATTGGGGTCCGGCTCAAGAACGCCGGCGATCTTTTCCGCGAGGCCCTGTTCGACGGCGTCGGCGATGGTGACGCGGTAGCAGCTCCAGTCCGGGACGTGATCTTTTTTGGGATCAAGCCGCCCATCCCGGACGGCCTCGGCTTCGGCACAGAGATTGTCAAATAGGTCGCCTTCGCGGTTCGGATTGCTGAATATCGAAAGCTGGCCGCCCCACATCGTCGTCGGCTGCAACGCGCGGTACATCTCTCGCGGATGTTCGTGATACGCCGCTTCGTCCCACGTCGCGTCGCCGCCCTTGGACCGCAGGCCCTTGGGGTTGCTGGACAGGGCCGTAATTTTTCGGCCATTGGCAAACCGAAGGCAAAACATCGTCGCGCCGGTCTGCGGATCGAGTACCTGAATATCATCCACGATCTTCGCCGCCGCGCCGAAGAAGTCCGACCAGAACCGGCAGTAGTCGATATATTCCCTCGCGGCGCTTTCGTCCGCCGACGT
Source organism: Phycisphaerae bacterium (assembly GCA_016931655.1). Taxonomy (GTDB): domain Bacteria; phylum Planctomycetota; class Phycisphaerae; order SM23-33; family SM23-33; genus JAFGEJ01. Next base: position 6,403 of record JAFGEJ010000246.1, on the reverse strand, counting down.
AAACCAATGATCGCGTTTTCCCTGCATGCGCTTCAGGACGGATCGGCATGCTTCTGCATACGTCCAGCCGGTTCGCCGGCTCTTGCGCCCGAGTTTCATCGGACTGTCGTCAACAACCCAATCCCACTGATAGGGCAATAAATGTTCCCGAAGTTTTTCCCGCAACCCCTGACCTACCTGGGCCAGGCGGGACGGACGGGCGCGTGATGAAGTTTCCGGCTGCTTGCGGACGCCGGCCTTTATTCGGGTAGACCCGCCCGTCCCGTTCCGGACGGCTCTTCGGTTCGTTGTTTTTCGGATTGTCGTTTTCGCTGTCGCCATTATTTGCTGATACCGAAAACTTCGTCGGAGAGTTCTTTCAGTTGCCTTGCAATGTCGCCTTTGCATTGTCCGGCCAGCGACTTGGCCTTGTCCGCCGCCGATTTTGCTCTCGCCTCGACGCGGGTTTTGTAGGCGGCCAGTTCCGAGCGTTGCAGGCCGGAGATCATAAAGCCGAGATTGGCAATTGCCTTGGAATCATCCAGCGTCATCGACCCCATTTCCAAAAGGCAATCCAGAGTCATTTGTGATATTTTCGCGTTGGCCGCGCCCTGGATCGTGGCGATGCCGTCCTCATCGTCGGCGGATTGTTCTAAAATTTCCCGCGCAATATCGCCGGCGGTTTGCAGTTTGATTTTTTGTTCTTCGACTCGCTTAAAAAATTCCGCGTCGCGGTGTACGGCGGCAATGGAAATGTTCAGTTTTTTCGTTTTCGCCCAGGCGACAACGTCCTCCAGCTTCGCGCCCTGGCCGCCGAGTTCACGCGGCAGACACTTCTCGCGGTAAACCGCCAGGTCTTTCTCGCTCAACGTCTCAAACGCCTTGGAATGTCTGCGCCTCATGGTTTCAAAAATCCGATTCGAGCCGATCCCACGGTTTATCGAGTTGAACAAAATGTTCACCTTTTGCCGTCAGCGTATACCTCACCACTTTGGTTTTTTGCTTGAACAGATGATCCTGTACGTCGCGGTTGACGAGTTCGCGGGCCTTCAGGTAAGCGAGGTCGCGTTTCGTGACGGATGGTTCTTGCGGATCGTCCAGGTCGAGCATGGCGTCAATGATCTGTTCTTCTGAAAGACCGTTTGGATATACGGCGTTCAGGAAATCCAGAATGATTCCCCGCGCCTCATGGATCGCGTGCATGCGAGGGTTGAACGATGTATGATTAGACATCGGGTTTCATCTCCTGGGACGGGCAATGGGTTTGGGTGCACGGAAGATTTTCGATACGATCCATTAGTTCGCGTGTGCCTTTTTCGACGCGACGCGCAATCGATCCAAAGAGCCGCAGCCCTTCATGTCTTTTGAGATAACTTTCTCTTACCTCCCCGGAAAACTGCCAGAGTCGGTCCGCCTGTTCTTTCATGTCGGCGTGTCTTGCATCCCGTTCGTCGGATAAAGAGCGACCGAGTTGCGCGATCATGGTTTCGAGTTTCTCTATTCGCTCGTCGCGGGATTTATCCGCCTTGTCGTGATCGGACACGGAGCGGCGCGTCACGAAGGAAACGAATCCGACAATGATATTCCCCAGGATATTTACCGCCAGCAGGCCGAAGAACCAGGCGGACGTAACGGACGAATCAGATGACGCGAGGAAGGTTGCCAGAGAAGGTGAGAGAAAATACGCCTGAGTACATACCGTCGCACCGATCATAAGTCGCGTCCTTGCTCGGTGGATCGCTCAGGCAAATAACCGACCCAGCCTGTCGGAATCCTAGGCCGGGCGGAATAATTATGTCAAGAAAAAATAATTATTTTTTTACGGACTGTTCGGGCGGGACCCCGTTGTATTCCCACGCGGCCCCATCTTCGGCATGACAGACAATCCGAACATTTCGGACATGATGTGTCAGAGGATTGTACCTCTCGCCTCTTTCATCGAACAGCGAAGAATACAGAATGATCGCCGGCGTGCCGGATGGAATTTCACGATCTTTATATTCTGGTTTGGCAAATGTGTAATGATCGTTCACGACAAATTCCGACAACCGTACGGCGCGATCGTCTCGATTTTCAATTCGGAATGCAGCGCCGTTTTCCGCGCCGTACACGATGAGATTCAGTGGCTTTGCCAACACGCCCGGATAAAATTTAATATACGCGATAACGCCGAGGACGCCAAGGATCATCAGTAAGGCAATCCAGCCGTGAATGTGGTTGATTCCGCCCGCTCGTTTCACGTGCGAAGCCGGCCTTGTTTTTCGCGTGCTTGCATTCTGCAATGCTTCAAGATCATTCATGTTCTATCCTCCCTAATCCCTGTTTCTTGTCTTTCTCACCGCCGGCAGGTGTCGCCAGATTGCATACGCGCAACGAATGCGATCCACCGGCAGGCGGATCGGTGGATAGTCCGGGTTGAGGCTTTCAAGTATCGCCTTGTCTTTCTGTACCGTCAGGCGCTTGAGCCTCGCGTCGGACACGCCGTCGGCGTCGATCACGACGGCACAGATTCCCGATGAAACAACCGTGCGCGTATCAACAATCACGATATCGCCGTCGAAAAATTCCGGCTGCATACTCGCACCCTGTACGCGCAAGGCGAAGGCATTTTTCGGCGCGCCGTGAAATTTCAGATATTGCGCCGCGATCCCGGTGGGATATTCTTCGGCCTCTGTTGTGTCCATGCCCGTCCCGGCGGCCAGCCGCCCGATGATTGGAAGATATTCCCTCGACCAGTCTCGCGGCAATTGCTCCACGTCCATGATTTCAAATCCGGGTTCAAACGTTTCCATGACGCGCCACTCTGAGGACTCCAGAATCGAATTTGGGGCAACCTTCGGAGTGGAAATTTCTCTTTTTTGTACCGACGCATTATCGGATAATCCCAGCGTCCAGGCTGGTGACACGCCGGCAATATCAGCCATCTCCAGGTAGAGGGACAGCATCTGAATCGCGATTCCATCCGTTCGCCCACTCTCAAAGTTGCTCACCGCCGTATTGCCCGCCAGGCCGGCGCGAGCGGCCAGTTCCGCCTGCGAAATACCCGCCGCTTCCCGCGTCTGGCGACAACGCAGCCGAAGGCGATCCGCCCATGACTTTGGGACAACGGATTTTTTTCCATTTTTTTTCAATATATCCCTTGACATTTATGTGGACACAGAATAATAATTTGTTTATAGAATTATTATGCCAATAAACAATATATATCCAGCGTCTTGTTTCGCCATAGTGTATAGGCCTTTTTCGACGCCGTCAACAAATAATGAAGCAAAACCGTAAACAAATCGTAAACACAGCCCAAGGAACCTTGAGGGAATCAGGTCTGTCCGTTACGGAACTTGCCGCCGTGACGGGTCTCTCCAAGCCGACGATCAGCAGCACGCTTTCCGGGAGGCGGCGAAGTCGCGCAACGCGGATGCAAATCTATCTGACCCTTCGCCCGTACCTCATCCGTAAGGGCAAGGACGTTTCTTACGATGATATGTGGTCCTGCGTGGAGGACGCAGCATGAGACCTTTTAATAGATCATTACCGGGCGCGCGCCAGAGGGCAACCTCAGGCAAGTCGGCGCGACAAGGGCGGGGGCTGAGGGACAGGGAAAGTCCCAGGGCCAGGACGGCCACGAGCGGGCGCGATGGAGCGTTCGCGGCCCCCGCCCCCGCGTCCGATTGTTCGCCTTTCGATTTTTCGTGTGCCGGGGAATGCCCGGCAGACGGCGTGCGGCACACCAATCCCTCACATCACAATGCACTTGTCGCCGCACGCCGTCATTTCCTGAATACCGACTCCTGACCTGCCCCTGATGGGCTACTGATTACGGAGTTAAAAAAATGCCTGAGGAAAACACAGTTCGGAAAACCGACGTTTTTTCGGAAAGAGCCGAACCGATCACCACTCCGCCGGTGGGCTGGATTCCCGCCACGCAGGCGGCTACGTTACTACGGTGTACGGCCCGGACGATCCGAAACCGAATCATCGCCGGTGGGATCGTCGGGCGTCAGTGCCTCGCGCCTAGTGGGCAGGCCGCCTATTATGTAGACCCCGCCGCCGATCCAACGCTTGCCGCGATTTACCTCCCCGAACAAACCAATACCGCCGTGGCGCAGGCTATTGCAAGGCTTTCGCAATCCCAGCGCAAGCGGGGTGCGCGACGATTGATTGCCGTCGAAGCATGGCGGCAACACCGCGATGCCCTGCCGCCCAAACAGGATGTCAAGACAGCCTATCGGAAATGGGCGTTGGAACATTATATACGTCTCGGTCTGAGAGAGCCTCCGTCCTGGCCGACGATGTGGCGATGGTGTAACGCGGCGAAACTTGGCGGACTGGCGGAAGTCGCCCCAAAGAACACCGGCTCCGCCGCCTCCGAGCCCTCGCCCGAAGCATGGGCTTTTTTCCAAACATTATACCTTGACGGCAACAGGCGCTACGTCCGCGACTGCTGGCGGCAGACAAAAGTCGCCGCGCAGAAGAATCATTGGAAATGGATCAGCTATCAGCAGTGCCTTGCCAAGACGCAACGGGATATCCCGGAAGCTACCCGTATCCTATATAGAGAGGGAAACAAGGCGCTCGACGACAAATGCACTCCATATATCGAGCGGGCATATGACATGCCGTCCAATGCCTGGTGGGTTGTGGACCATCACCAGCTTGACGTTGCCGCCATCGGACCACAAGGGAAACCTATTTTCCCGTGGCTGACGTACTGGCAGGACGTTCGCTCCCGCAAGTGTGTAGGAATGATCGTTTCAACCGGGCCGTGTCTGGATGTTGTTCTCGCCTCACTGCGTAGGGCAATGCTCAAATACGGCGTACCGCAACATATCTATTTTGACAATGGCAAGGAATTCCGCAGCCGGCAATTTTCCGGCGGGCCGGCGCGCCGGATTAAATATGACATGGATTCCGTTCACGTCCGTGCGAGCCTGTCTCATCTGCCGGTGGAATGTCATTTTGCCAATCCCTACAACGCCAAAGCCAAGACCAACGAGCGAACGTTCCGCACGCTGCGGATGCAGTTCTCTCAGCAGTGGGCAACATATCGAGGAAACAATGTAACGAACCGTCCCGAAGGTGTGGACAAGATCATCCGTAACTACGATTCCAACGGCCTTGTTCCCGCGATGGGCGAACTCGAAAGCGCTTTGGTGGATTGGGTGGAAACCGTCTACGCCGAACGGCCGCATAAGGGGCGCGGCATGAATAGCCGCACTCCGAACGAATGCTACCGGCAGGAACTCCGCGAGGTTGTCCGCGTCCAGGAAAGCGAACTTACGTTATTGATGATGCGCACAACCGATCCGCGAACAGTAGGGCGAAACGGAATCAGTCTTTGGGGGCGATCCTATCATTCCCCGGAACTGTTCGGATACCTCAAGAAGCGCGTCTATGCCCGCTTCGATCCAAACGAAGTTGGGCGAGTATACATCTTTGATATGTCCGACCGGTTCATTTGTATCGCCGAAAGGAAGGACCTTATGTCCTATGGTGCTACACACGAGGACATTCAACAGGCCATGCACGCCAAGGCCCGTTATCGAAAGATGGCGCAGTCCTACGCGGAACATTCGGCTCTGGTCAGCCAGGGAGACGTTGTGGGCAACATCGCCCGTCAACGGCAGGCGGCGGAAGCGGAAAGGGCCGAACGCCCGGAACGCCCCACAGACCCGGACGGTGGGCAACCACACATCCTCGCCTTCCGCTCTGTCTTGGCCGACGCGCAAGAAGCTATCAGCCATCGCCTCGCGGCAGCCGCCGGCGGGCCGGAACCTGTTCGACGAGCGGGGGTGCGGGAATTCCTTGGACTTGAAGAACCCGAAATCCAGGCGCCAAAGCGAACATGAACAGGACGTGTTGTACCAACAGGCGTTCGATGAATTAGAGAGTGTTCATCCGGGGATTCGACCAAGGCTAAAAAAAAGCTGGAATCATTATCTGGTAAAAAAACAAATTCTGACGATCCTGCGAAGGGAGAATGCCCATGTTGCTCACGCCGGAACATAAGGCCCGCTTAAAACACGCGCTAGCTATTTTGAAAAATGAAAACCGATGGCACAGCGCCCGGGAACTCGCGGATCGCCTTGGCATAAAAACCACGCGGGAGCTTCGCCGCACCGTAATCGTTCCCTTGCGATTTAATTATCGAATTCCAATTCACAGCTTACCCAGCGGGCCGGGGGGATATAAACTCGGCGTGACGGCAAAGGAGCACATGCGTTGTCGGGAAATTTTCAAGACGATGGGGCGGGATCATCTTGCCATCGAATCCGTTCTCCGTTGTGAATCGCTCGACGTAGTTTTTGCGCAGATGACCATGAACATTTTACCGAAAGACCCGGAAAGTCTTTTCCCCATCGATGAGATGTCAGACAAGGATGCCTTGTCGCTTTTAATAGATCAGGCTGGGCGGACGGGACGGCGC
>JAFGEJ010000245.1 GCA_016931655.1 Phycisphaerae bacterium | reverse complement strand
TTTTGTTTGTTTTCCTCTCAGTTTCTCAGTCTCTCAGTGTCGTATATTTTTCGTCCACAGGGCTTAGGAGGATTATCGAGTTACCGCATCGAGTTACCGCCAGGAAAAAAGGTCACTCACGTTGTTGGTCTTGAAAAACCGTGACGTTTCGCGTATCATTTTGTTTTGACGTTCGTGGCGGGTGTATGTTTGCTCGTCGGGGGATCGGAACCGACGCGCCGGGAGGATTCGATGCCCAGGGCCGTGATATTCTGTTGCGTGGCGATTCTTGGGATTACCGCGTCGCTGCGAGCCGTCGGCCGGGGCGGGAAGGACGTTCCCGTTTCCGAGGAAGACGTCGAGCAGGCGATTCGGCGGGGCGTGGAGTATCTCTGGTCTCAGCAGCGGGTGGACGGCAGCTGGCCCGCCTACGGGGATCCGTTCGGGAAAGACGTATACAATTATCACGCCACCGGTCCCGGCGCGATGGCGATGTACGCCCTGCTGGAGACGGGCGAATCGCCCCAGAGCGAGCGGATGGCCAAGGCGCTGGCGTGGCTGTCTCGGACGCGGGCGGAAAGGACGTATTCCGTCGCGGCGCGATGCTGCGTCTGGCTGGCGGCAAACCGGAAAACGAACGACAAGTACCAAAAGGAGCTTCTGCGGGAAGGGCGATATCTGGTCGTGGGCAACCGGCCCGACGGCGGGTACAACTACTACGTCCGCCGCGATCACGCGGGCAATCCCGGCGGCAACGCCCGGACGGACAATTCGTGCAGCCAGTTCGGGGTTCTGGGCGTCTGGTCTGCCCAGCGCGGCGAGGTGACCATTCCCAAGGAGTACTGGACGCGGGTGTTGAAACATTGGGTGGACGCCCAGGATTCCGACGGCGGCTGGGCGTATCAGCGCGGCAGGGGCACGCCGTCCATGACGGCGGCGGGCGTGGCTACGCTGTTTATCTGTTCCGACAAGCTTTTTCTTCAGGACTATCTCAATTGCCGACGGACCGAGCCGTTGCCCGCGTTGCAAAAGGGGCTGATCTGGCTGGACAAGAATTTTCTCCGCTCCCTTCAGAACACGCGCGAACGGCTGGAGTATTTCCTGTACGCCGTGGAGCGCGTGGGACTGGCCGGCGGATACAAGTATTTCGGGCAGACCGACTGGTACCGCGCCGGGCGGCGGATTCTTCTGGACCGGCAGAAGGAAGACGGCCGATGGGAGCACGACTGCGCCATATCGGACACCGCCTTTGCGCTGCTGTTCCTCGTGCGGGGGCGACAGCCCGTGCTGTTCAACAAGCTGCAATTCGCCGGCGACTGGAACAATCGTCCCCGCGCCGTAGCGGCCTTGACGCAACGCCTCAGCCGCGTCTTCGAACACGACGTCTACTGGCAGATCGTGAACCTGAACATCCCCGCCGACGAACTCCACGACGCGCCGTTCCTGTTTCTTTCCGGGACGCAGCGTCCCGGCCTGTCGATGGAGGGCGTCGCCAAGCTCCGCCGCTACGTGCAGGAAGGCGGATGCCTCCTGAGCATCACGGAATGCGACTGGCCGGGGTTTCAGCAGGGCATCCGCGAGGTGTATAAAGAGCTGTTCCCCGATCGGAAGCTCCAGCCCCTTCCGCCGGAGCATCCGATTTATTCGTGCATGTATAAAGGTTTCAAAGGCCGGCCGAAGCTCTACGTGATCTCCAACGGCGTGCGCCTTCTGGCGATTCATATCGAGGACGACCTGCCCCGCGCCTGGCAACTCAACGCGTGGAAAAACCAGCCCCGCGAATTCGAGATCATGGCCAATATCGTGCGCTACACGCTGGGGGGCGTAAAAGACTTGCCGCCGCGCGGCCAAGTGTATTGGCCCGAAGAGAATCCCAACACCACCGCGGCCGTCTCGGTTCTGCGCGTGCAACACAAGGGCAACTGGTCGCCCGAACCCCTGGCCCACGAACGCTTCGCCCTGCTGCTGGGCGAGCGGGAGAATATCCGCCTGACCGTCGAAACCAAAACGCCCCGCGACCTGAAAAAATCGAAAGCGAAGGTGGCGATGCTCACCGGCACGGGGCCTTTGGTCCTGGATGACGAAGAGACCGAAGCGATTAAAGCGTGGGTGGCCGGCGGGGGAACTCTGCTGATCGACGCCGCCGGCGGCGAGAAGACCTTCGCCCAATCGGCAAAGCAATGGATCGAGAAGGCCTACGGCGCCACGGCGTTGTGGTCCCTCTCGGAATGTTCACCCGTTTACACCGCTGACGGCGACGAAGCCAGGGACCTGCCCTATCGATTCGGCCTGCCGAAACCCGGGCAGCGAAAGCGCAACCGCCGCGCGGCCTTGCGGGCCGTCATGACGCCCACCGCCGACGGAAAGGACACGCGCCCGGGCGTGATCTTCAGCCGGGGCGACCTGACGGCGGGACTGCTCGGAAACGCAAGCGGAACCACGGTGGGATACGCACCGGAAGGCGCGTATTCCATCGTTCGAAACGTTCTGCTGACCATGGGGGACGTACTGCGCAAACCGGTGAAAACACCTCCGGATTCAAGGAAAAGAAAAACCGGAAGAAAACCGAATTTGCGCTAAGATTTTTCCAACGGATTCCGAAATAAAAGTGTCCTCGGCGGGCAGTTTGCCGGGATTGGGGTATTCTTCTGAAAGACTGTCCTCCGAGTGGTGCGGTTCACATCAGAACACACGTTTCTGCGGGCGGTCTTTCAACCGAACAGACGGTTTTTCGCGAACAAGCACCGGATCAGGCCGAGTCGGGGTACGGCCTGGACGTATGGGGTCCTGCTTCACGAACCTCCCGAGGTCCGGTTGCGCCGTCCGCGCGTTGACAAGTGCATATTTCTGCAGGTTTCCACACTCCACCGAAGGGATGTCCGTGGCACAGATTTTCAATCTGTGCCGGGAACACAGGTTAAAAACCTGTGCCACCGAGTTGGGGTCACGGTCAGACCCGCTATGCAGCGCTGTGCATTGAAGTCGCTGCGGCACGGGGGGGATGCCGTGGGCGCCAATACGACCGGCTGACAGCGTAGAGGACCTGGAGCCTGAAACGCGAGTCCCACCGACGCGGGGGACGAAGTCCACGCGCCTTACATCGGCCTGCCGCCGCGGGACTTCGCGCACTACGGCTGCGATTCGCGTTCCAGGACGGGGGGGAACCGACCCCACCGGGAAACCTGTATTTTTTATATAGCAGAAAACGAACGAAACCATTCACATTTTTGGAGTGACCATCGGGCAAGATTTCTGTTTACCACACTCCTGTCTGGTGAGGCCCGCCATAACGCGGGCCTTCTCACCCCGGCGGCGTCCCGCCAAGCCGACTGCCTCCTCTTGACGCCACCGGGGTTTTTTTTTACCCTTAAAGCAAAGCGATTATTTTCGTGTTGCGTCCCTCAGGGACAAGCGTATCGTGGTCATCCAGGCCGCGAAAATAAGGCAATTCAGAGGGCAAGATGCCCTCGGCACGCGCGGGCCAGAGGCCCGAGACACGAAGTTTCGTTGTGGTATTAAAAAGTAACTGAGGCTGTCCGGAAATTCAGGTTATCAAACTATGGATGAACTTCTCCGTACATTTTGTTGTTTTTTTCTTCGTCCCGAAGGGACGGAAAGCATTTGGCCGGGGGTGAGCGAAGCGAACCCCCGGAAGATGGCTTATTTTCTTTTAGCCCCAACGGGGCGACAGCAATTATATCCTTCTCAACAACCTCGCTGTCGTCCCGTTGGGACTCAAGGAATAAAAGCTCATTTCCGGGGGTTCGCTTCGCTCACCCCCGGCTAGACGCTCCTCGACCCTTCGGGTCGAAGAGAAGAAAAAAAACTTTGTAATTTCTGTACCACCTCAGATAACTCAAAAAGGACCACGGATGGTAAAACGCCCAGCCACGACGAAGAAGAAAAAAAAGACAACCGCCTCGAAAAAGGCGAAACGTCAGACGCGAAAAAGGATTTCGGGGAAACCCTCGAAGCCTCTGAAACGCGCAACTCCGAAGACGGCTGGGAGACGCCCGAAACGCGACGTGCCGATGGAAGATTTGCCCCTCCTGGCCCAGGCCCGCAAGGAGCAAACCAAGCCGGCGGAACAGGACGTTTTTCCCGCCGATTCTTCCGCCGCCGTTGAGACGCCCACCCGACGATCCTCCAAAGCCCGCTACGCGACCGCCGAGTCGATGGGCAAGGCCCAGAGGAGCATCTCCGTCAGCGAGTTCTTCGCCAAGAATCGTCACCTGCTGGGATTTGACAATCCGCGCAAAGCGCTGCTCACGACGGTGAAGGAGGCCGTCGATAACAGCCTGGACGCCTGCGAGGAAGCCGGCATCCTGCCGGTCGTGGAGGTCTGGATCCGCCAGTTCGACGAAACGCACTTTTCCGTCACGGTGCAGGACAACGGCCCGGGCATCGTGCGGAACCAGATCCCCAACATCTTCGGCAAGCTGCTGTACGGCAGCAAGTTTCACCGCCTGCGCATGAGCCGCGGGCAGCAGGGCATCGGCATCAGCGCCGCGGGGATGTACGGCCTTCTGACCACGGGCAAGCCCATCGTCATCACCAGCCGGACCGGCAAACGCGCCCAGGGACATCATTACGAACTCCAGATCGACACGAAGAAGAACAAGCCCGACATCATCGTGGACCAGGCCGTCGATACGGACTTCGAGCACGGCACGGTGGTGGAAATCCAGTTGGAGGCCCGCTACCAGAAGGGCAAGCAGAGCGTGGACGATTACCTGCAGCAGACGGCGGTGGCCAATCCGCACGTTACGCTGATTTACCACGCGCCCGACGGGCGCACGGAGGAATACAAAGCCGCCGTCGGAACCCTTCCCGCCGTCCCGAAGGAAATCAAGCCGCACCCGCACGGCGTGGAACTCGGCGTGCTGATTAAGATGATCCAGGATTCCTCCGCCCGGACGGCAAGCCAATTTTTCACGAGCGAATTTTCCCGCGTCACGCCCCGCGTGGCGGCGGAGATTCTTCAGAAGGTCGGCCTGACCGCCAAGACTCATCCTAACCGCCTGCTCGGCGAGAAGATCAAGGCGCTTTACCAGGCCGTTCAGGAGACCAAAATTCTTGCCCCCGGCACAAACTGCGTCGTGCCCATCGGCGAGGAGCAGCTCATCGCGGGCCTGAAGAGCGTCGTGGGGGCGGATTTCTACACCGCGGTGAGTCGTCGGCCGGCTGTGTATCGGGGCAATCCGTTTCTCATCGAGGCCGCCCTGGCCTACGGAAAGCCCGAAACCCATCAGGAAAAGGTCGAACGCATTGAAAGCGAGGTCGAAAGCGAAACCGACGCCGGCGACGACAACAACGACACGTCGCTGGCCAAGGTCATGCGCTTCGCCAACCGCGTGCCGCTGCAATATCAGCAGGGCGCCTGCGCGATCACCAAAAGCGTTTTGGGCATGAACTGGCGGAAATACGGGCTGTTGCAAGGCCGCGGCGCCCTGCCGGCCGGCGACCTGACCCTCGCGGTGCATATCGCCTCGGTATGGGTTCCGTTCACCAGCGAATCCAAAGAGGCCGTCGCGTCCTATCCCGAAATTCTCAAGGAATTGCGCCTGGCGCTGCAGGAGTGTGGCCGGCGGCTCGGGGCGCACGTCCGCAAGGCCCATCGCATCCGCCAGGAACTCAAAAAGCGCAGCTACATCGAGAAATACATCCCCGCCATCGGCGAAGCCCTGCGGGACATCCTGGACCTGAAGGACAAACAGGTCGTCTCCGTCTGCGACCGCCTGAAGGACGTGTTGGAACGCAGCCGGAAGATGTGACCGACGCGCATTGCGAGACAGGAAGAAATTTTACGACACTATGATTGCAGTGGCAGTATGTGTTGCTTGAATTGATTCAGCCGCTTCGCTATACTCCCCCCGCCGCACGGGAGTGCGGCTGTCAGACAGTAAGGATGCTTCCCTATGAAATCCATTCAGTTACCGAAAAAGTTCGTCAGCAAATACCCTCACAAATTCGCCAAGGGCAAGGAGAAATTCCTTAGCGGGCGGCGCATTTTGCCCCCGCCGATCACGGGCAAGGAAACCCTGCCGGACCTGATGGACCGGACGTTCCTGGCCTACAACGCCGCCCGGCTCCAGGAGGGCTGCCGGCTGTTCGTGGAAAAAATGCTCGCCAACAACGACGTGACCGTCGGCATGAGCCTCGCCGGGGCGCTGACGCCTGCGGGACTCGGCTCGGCCGCCGTCGTGCCGCTGATCAAGGCCGGCTTCGTGGACTGGATCGTCGCCACCGGCGCGAACCTGTATCACGACATGCACCACGCGATGAACCTGCCTCTGTTCAAAGGCTCGGCCTTCGTGCGCGACCCGGAACTGCGCCGCGCGGGCGTCGTCCGAATCTACGACATCTACCTCGAATACAACGACGTGCTCATGCGCACCGACGACATTCTCCGGAAGGTTCTCCTTCAGCCGGAGTTCCAGAAGGAAATGGGCACGGCTGAGCTGCACTACCTGCTGGGTAAATACTGCGCGGAATTCGAGAAGCAGACGGGCCTGAAAGACGTCTCCGTTCTGGCGGCGGCGTATCGGGCGGGCGTGCCGTGCTTCTGCTCCTCCCCCGGCGATTCGACCATCGGCATGAACATCGCCGGCATCGAGCTGCGGGGCAGTAGGCTGCGCGTGAATCCCAGCATCGACGTGAACGAGACGACGGCCATCGTGCTGGACGCCAAGCTGCGAAAGAAAAAAACCGGCGTGGTGCTCGTCGGCGGAGGCTCGCCCAAGAATTTCACACTCCAGACCGAACCGCAGATTCAGGAAGTTCTTCGCATCCGGGAAAACGGGCACGATTACTTCCTCCAGTTCACCGACGCCCGTCCCGACACGGGCGGCCTGTCGGGCGCCACGCCCTCCGAGGCCGTCAGCTGGGGCAAAGTCGATCCCCAACAATTGCCCGACGCCGTCGTGTGCTACCTGGATTCCACCGTCGGCTTGCCGATCCTGGCGCACTACGCCCAGGCGCGCCGGGCCAAGCGCAAGCTCAAACGCCTGTACGACAAGCGCGACGCCCTGCTGGCAAGACTCACGAAGGAATACTTCAAACACAATCCCGACGCCACAATGCTGGACTGATCCAGATATTTGTGTCGCGGGCCTCTGGCCCGCGCGTAGCGAGGGCGTCTCGCCCTCGTAACATTCTTTCGCAGCCAGGATGGCTGCGACACGCGCGGGCAAGATGCCCGCGACACAAAAAGGATGAAAAGATGTCCACGATTGCCCAACTTCAGCGCCTCGCCCGGAAACACGGCACGCCGCTGTTCGTGGTGGACCACGACGTGCTGCGTCGCAACTACACGGAGTTCCGCCGGCGCCTGCCGCGCGTCCAGGCGTATTACGCCGTCAAGGCCAATCCCGACCCCACCGTCGTGCGCACACTGTACGAAGCCGGCGCGAGCTTCGACGTGGCCTCCCTGCCGGAATTCCGGATCGTCCACGAGAACATCCGCCGAATGCCCCCGCGAAAACGCCAGGAGTGGATCTGGGACAAGATCATCTACGCCAATCCGATCAAGGACAATCGCACGCTTCAGTATCTCAACCGCTACAAGCCGCTGGTGACGTACGACAACCTGACGGAGATCGAAAAAATCCGTCGCCACGCGCCGCGGGCCGGCTTGATTTTGCGCCTCAACGTGCCGAACACCGGATCGGTCGTGGAATTGTCGAGCAAGTTCGGGGCCGCCGCCGGCGAGGCGGTGGATCTGATCGAGAGGGCGTTCCGGGCCGGCCTGGTCGTCGAGGGCGTGAGTTTCCACGTCGGCAGCCAGTGCACGAACTTCCAGAATTACGTCCAGGCGCTGGAAATCGCCGCCGAGGTGTTCCGGGAGGCCTGGGCGCGGGGCTATACGCAGATGCGCGTCCTGGACATTGGTGGCGGCTTCCCCGCGCCGTACGACCGCCACGTTCGGCCGTTTCGGGAACTGGCGAAAATTCTCAACGCCGAATTCGGCCGACTGTTCCCGCCGGAGATCGAAATCCTCGCCGAACCGGGGCGGTTCCTCGTGGCGACGGCGGCGACGCTCGTGGTGGAGATCATCGGAAAAGCCCTGCGTGACGGGAAACCGTGCTATTACGTCAACGACGGCGTGTACGGCACGTTTTCCGGCGTGCTGTTCGACCACTGCCGATATCCCCTCAAGGCCTTTCGATCCGGCCCGGCGGAACTCAGCACCGTCTTCGGCCCCACGTGCGACGCGCTGGACGTGATCTCCAACGCCGAGGAGCTTCCCCGGAACCTGAAGCTGGGCGACCTGCTCTACAGCCGCAACGTCGGGGCCTACAGCACCGCCAGCGCCACGAACTTCAACGGCATGGGCCCGGCGAAAATCATCGCCGTAAACCGATAACGCCGGCGTAATTTTTCCGTGAGTGCCCTTTTTTCCTGGCGGCAAATTTCTGATCGCTCTGAGCCTTGTGGGTGTGTAAAAAACGCGACACCCCTCAGGGGCAGGTCGAAGATCCCATAGGGACTCCGAAACTGAGGAACTGAGAAGATTTTTTTATTTTTTCCATCATCTATATCTTCTCTGTCTCTCAGGAACTCAGTGTCGGATTTTCTGT
>JAFGEJ010000244.1 GCA_016931655.1 Phycisphaerae bacterium | reverse complement strand
TCGAAGGGAATGGCGTTCATGTTGCAGACGATGCCCACCGAGTCCAGCAGCACGGCTGCCTCCTTGCCGGTCATTTCGGGCAGGCGGCTCCGCAGATCGACCAGCAGCAGGTGATTGTCCGTGCCGCCGGAAACGAGTCGCCAACCTTTCTCCATCAGCCGCCCGGCCAGGGCCTTGGCGTTGGCGAGGATCGCCTTGGTGTATTGCTTGAACTCCGGCTGCATGGCCTCGTGGAAGGCGACGGCCTTGGCGGCGATGGAGTGCATCATCGGCCCGCCCTGCATACCGGGGAAGACCGCCCGGTCGATATCCTTGGCCCACCTGGCCTTGCACAGAATGATCCCGCCGCGGGGGCCTCGCAGTGTTTTGTGGTTCGTGGTCGTCACGAAATCCGAATGCGGCACGGGGTCGGGGTGATCGCCGGTGGCAACCAGGCCGGCGATGTGGGCAATGTCGCTGAGCAGCAGCGCGCCGACCTCGCGGGCGATTTCGCCGAACGCGGCGAAGTCGATCTTTCGCGGATAGGCCGACGCACCGGCGATGATCATGACGGGTTTTTCCTTTTTGGCGACGCGGCGAACCTCGTCCATGTCGAGCATTTCCGTGTCTTCCCGCACGCCGTAATAGACGGGATTGTAGATCGTGCCCGACAGGTTCACGTTCTTGCCGTGCGAGAGATGTCCGCCGTGGGACAAGTCCATGCCGAGGATCTTGTCGCCCGGCTTGATGCTCGCCAGATACACCGCCAGGTTTGCGCTGGTGCCGCTGTGCGGCTGCACGTTGGCGTGCTCGGCGCCGAAGAGTTCCTTGGCGCGGTCGATGGCGACCTGCTCGACCTCATCCACCTCGCCGCAGCCGCAGTAACATCGCTTGTGCGGATACCCCTCGGCGTACTTGTCCGTCAGCACCGATCCCAGCGCCCGTAAGACGGGGATCGAAACGTGGTTTTCCGAGGCGATCAGTTCCAGCGTCTCCCTTTGGCGCGTCCGCTCGCGTTTGATCAGGTCGGCGATCACGGGATCGGTTTGTTCAAGGCGTTCCATTCCGGCTCTCCTGCATCCGTACTTCTTCGCGGGGCCGGCCCAGGCTTCGGCCCCGACTCGTGTGAATCAGGCAATGTACCAGCCCGGCGAGGTGGACGCAACCGCGATCCGGCCTGAGGCCGGGAAAAAGAAAACCCCGCGACGGTTTCGGGGGAAAAAACCGCCGCGGGATTCCGTGTTTCGTGACGCCTTCAAATCACCGATTGGTGCTTCCGGATTTTCTTGAGGAGCTGTCTCTGCCGGAACTCCGGCTTTTCGTTCGTGAGGGGACCTCGAAGGGGTTGTCCTGACCGGCCGGCTGATCCCTGCCCGAAGGCGCCAGGTTCGGCGATTCAAATTCCACGGGCAGGAGTTTTTTGGGCGCCGTGGTTTTTTTCGGGGGGACCTTGGGACGTTCGGGTTCAAAAATGGAGGCGGCCTGTTTGGCTTCGGCCTCCAGGTCCTTGTATTCTTCGGAATTGCGATCCCTATACAGCGACCGGCTCTTCAGGCGTCCCTTCGGGTCGAGATAGATCATCTCCACGTCATTGCGGACGAAATCTCCGACCTGAATGCGCCGCTCGAAGTTCAGCCGAATCGCCGTTGCACCGGTGTCGAACTCAAGAACGGGATCCCGGCCGTTCCGATCTTTCATGGTTTCGCCCGTGGCGGGATTGAGAACCTTCACTTTCCGCGTGCCGCGAATGCGCTCGCCGGCCTTGATCTGACTGATCGGATACATCAGCCATTGGTCCATCCATTTGGCAAAGACGGTCACCGTCACGCGGTTCCCGCGCGGAAACGCGCCGGTGACGAAGAATTCCACCTCGCGCTGCACGTGGATCGGATCGGACCATTGGGACCATTTTGTCCTGACGGACGGAACGTAGGCGTCTTTGCGGTTCTCTTCTTCCAGGTCCTTGTCGTACGCCAGCAGCGGATTGGCGAAGACCATCCGGAAGCGGCAGCGATATTCCTTGCCCAGTTGAATGCTGTTGACGTGGGACCACAGGAGAACCTTGCCCGCGGCCTGTTGCGTTTCAAAATCAGGAATCTCGGGAAGCTCTTCGGGGAGTTCCTCTTCGATTTCCTTTTTGGCGGCGGCAGCCCTGGTTTTGGGTCGGACCGTGGTGGGAGAACCCGTTCGCCGGCTGGCGGTGTATCGGGTTGGGTAGCGGCCCGCGGCCCCGGCGCGTGTGGCCCGGCCTGGTGGAAATGCATCCGGCGGATACGGCTCCGGCGGCATCATGTCCGGGTGCGAAGATCGCGGAGAGGTTTGTCTTCGGGCGGCGGCGGTTTTTTTCGTGTACGTCGCCCTGGCTCGGTTCAAAAGCGACGTTTTCCCCGTACTGGCGGTTCGTTTTTTCGCGGCGGTTTTCATGCCGTCCGCGGCGGCGTCTTCGGCGCCCAGGGGATAGATCAAGAGAATATCGAACGGGAAATGGGCCCGCCAGGACGGATTGTCCCGGTTGCGCATCCAGACCTCGTAATAGTCCGGCTGAAGCTGATACTCCGTCCACGCCTCGCCGAACTGTCGCAGCCATTCCCACACGGCGTCGCCGTTGACGCCGGTATATTCGGGCAGCGACGCGAGTTGAATCTCCTCGCCCCGGGAATCGTACAGGGGCAGAAGGACGGGTTTGACGGCCTGGGTCGTCTTCCAGGTTCCGTCGGATTGGCGAACCTGGATTTCCATTTCGTATCCCAGGGCCACCGGGTTGGATTCAATGATGGTTTTACGCAGCAATTGCCGCCAGGTTTCCCGAAGCTCCTGCCACGGATACACGCTGACCGCGCGCCACGTGGGGAGTTCCTCCACGTTGATGTCCGCCTCACCGAGCGGTCCGGGCATTTCGCGGACGACGATTTCCGGCCCCGCCCAGGAGACGGGTTTGGCCGGGACGGGCATTGCCTCGATCAGTTTCGCCAGCGACGGCGCCGGCTCCGGACCTTCCATGCCTTCGAGGAATTTGATCTGCGACGGCGTACCGAACGGCAGGGCGAAGGCTTCCACGCCCCGCACGCCGTCGGCCTGGCGATCCGCCGGCTGGGGGAGCGGCAAGGGGTCGTTCTGCATCGTTTTCAGCAGCGCCAGGTCGTCTCGCGGCGGGATGTCCGGGGCTTTCTGGTCCTCGATGCGTTTTTCCAGTTGGCGGGCCTCGGACAGCAGAGTCGTGTCGAGCTGCTTGGGCGCGACGTCCTGCAGGCCGGCGATCTCATACGTGCGCTTGCTCGAGACGCCATATTGACTCAGCGCATAAAACAGCACCAGAAGGCATGCCAGCAGCACCACCTTCTCGATGTGCTTGTCAACAAAACCAGGTCCATCGGCTTTGGCCATGACCAAAAGCCTCCTTCCACACGTATATTCGCGAAATCGCGTTTCCTGTTGTTATCGGTATCCGGGCCTTCGACCGCCGTATCGCGTATCCCGCCGCGGCGGTTCGGCTTTGGGCTTTGGCGCCGCGGGGTTCCAGGGCTGGGGCAACCGGCCTTCGATCAATTGCCGGTCCTCCGTCCGCAGCGCCGCGGGGGGCAATTCCCGGATATTCTCCACGGGCATCAACGGTTCACGCAGCCATTGTTTCTTTTCGCTGTCCCATCGGCCGCGGGTAAAATCGCTCATCAGGAGCAGCTGCCCTGAAATGATTACCTTGCTGACCGGCTCTACGCCGTAATAGTACAAACCTTCCGTTGTGGTTTGTGTGCCGCCGCCGAGGCGGGAGGAACCCGAAGAAGACGATGTCGCATCCGGTTCATCAATCTGCATATCGAGAATCACGTGATAGTTGCGTTTCAACAGGCTCTTTTCCAGCAGCCGGATATGTCGCGTGGGCATGAGAACCGTGAATTCGTAGTTCACCACGTCGGCGATTTTGTCCGGGGCGCGCTGCGTAAGTGTATCGGGACGCACGGTGGGCGCTACCGTCGTTCTGGTCGGCCGTGGGCTTTGGGAGAATTTTCCCGTCGGCCTTTGCATGTATGAGTGGGAATACTCTTCCTGCCCCATCAGAGGCTCGACGGGGCGTCGGGCGTAGGCGGTTTTTTTCGCGGTGGGGTCGGAATCACCGACTTTGATTTCCACCAGCCGTTTGATCGGGGACGTGATCACGTTGCGCTGATTGGGAGAGAGCTTCTGTTGATCCCAGGCCGTTTGAATTGCGTCGTTTATGGCGTTGACGATATCCGATCGCACCCAAATCCCCACCTGGGCATTCCAGAATTTTTCCGCGTTCACGTCGCTCGAACCGATCAAAATTCCTCGGGGGAATTCCAGTTGAAACGCGGTGTCATTGGCGTAGACGGCGCCGGACTGGGCCTTGCGCACCCGAAGAATCTCCCGGGCGCGTTTCTCGGCTTCGGTGCGGAACGAGCCGGTCGTTCTGTACGACGGCCCTTCCGGCGGAATCCTTGCCGGGTTGTACCGCGCCGCGCCCATCGGCGCGGGCGCAGTAGGACGGGGAGCTCCCGTCGCGGCGGCAGACGGCTGGGTGGAATCCTCCCCGGTTTTTTCCTTCTCGAGAATCCGCTGCCGCTGCTCAAGAGTTTTTTCCCATCGCTGGATTTCTTCGGCCAGTTCTTCCTCGGTGGGCGGGGTAACGGGTTTCATCGACGCCAGCATCGCGTCATATTGTTCGTGATATTGCGCCAAAAAGCGGTCGGCCAATTGATTTTTCACCCAGACATTCGCGTCAAACGGGAAGGCGGGGCGTTTGGTCCCGTCGAGCATGGTCAGTTGTGGGACCTTGAAATTCCGGCTGTTCCAGGCGAGGTTTTCATTCCCCACTTTCTTCAGGGATTTACGGATACCCTCCACCCGGTTCTGCTCGGCCATGTTCGTGTTGCCGTTGTCATACGGCGGGCGGGCCAATCGCTCCAGGGCGTCTGAAAGGTCCTGGCGGTCCGCGATTTCCACTTCGTCGATCTGCGAAGCGATCGCGCCGGACCAGAGCACCAGAATCAGGCAGGCCACGAGCGTACCGGTGGTCAGAAGTACCAGGAACAGGTTTTCACGGAAGAAATTCATTACCATCCCCTCCTCGGCCTGGCCTTCGATCCTGCAGGCGTCGCGGCCTGCTCCGTCATGGCCTTGGGCAGTTTCAGTCCATTGCCCGTCACCGCCACGCGAATCGTCAGGATAAACCGGAGGTCTTTTTCGGTGGATTCACCTTCAAAGAGTGAGTCGGCATACCTGAGGTCGGGTTCGCCGGGCGTGCCTGTTGTCGTTTTGGGACGGATGGTGGAACTCGACGAGGTTTTTTTCTCTAGGTCGTCGGGGTACGAGTGCCCCACGAGTCCGACGGTTTTAAGATCTTCGTCGGCATCGATGGCCTGCTTCAGCGCACTTTTCAATTCGCCGATGCGGAAGCTGGCCTGGGACCGATCCAGCGGCGTTCGGGCGTTGATGGTGATCTCAAACCCGCGAAGTTTTTGCGGCGCCGTTCGCAGCCGGGTCGTTGCGGTTCGTCGCACGCCCATTTGGAGAGGCGGAGTCTTTGAGGCCGGCTTTTCCTCGGAATCCTCCGGCGGCGTCAGATCGTCCATGTATTCCGACGTCATCGTCTCCAGGTAAATAATCGCACGCTGATTGCGGGGTTTTTGCAGGAGTTTTTCGATCAGTTGCCGACGCAGGGGCGTTTGCTCCCCTTCGCCGGTCTGCTCGTCGGAAAGCAGGGCAATGAGTTCCAGCTTTGCCTGGTCGGATTGCGCCTGGTCGGCCAGTTCCTTTCGCCGGGCCGGGTCGGTCGCGGCGGGGAATCCCGCCAGGATCTGCCGATCGGTTTCCGAGGCAACCATCGTCCGAAGCAGGGCTTCGGCGACGTGCGCGTTGATGGCCGGCCAGATGCGGCTGTACGCGCGAAGCGAAAGATTCTCGGTGATCTGCAATTCTTCGCTTTGGACGCTGGTTTTAATTCGGGTCGCTTCCTGCTTCCATTTTTCCAGCTTCTCCACGATCTGCCGCGTCGCTTCCAACGCCACCTGTTGTTCGGAACCTTGCAGGATGGAACGGTCGGCGTAGCTTCGGAAAACGAAAATGCCCGCCGCCAGCAACAGACAGATCGCCGCGGCGATGAACATGGGACGCTTCCGGGCCCAGCGGCGTTTTTTCGCGATGGTTTCGGGCAGAAGGTTCGTGTGCACCGTCGCCACGCCGGTCCCCTGGAGGCACAGGCCGTAAATCACTCCCAGCGAGAGAATGTGGTCCTTGAGGTTGTCCGGCGCCGCGGTCAGGCCCTGGAACCCCTCGATGCGGGTCACGGGCATGTTGAGGTTCTGCTCCAGGTACTTCTGCATTCCCGGCAGGCGGAACCCGTTGCCCATGCCGATCATCTTTTTGAATCGGCTGTCGCGGTTCAGTTGCGTGTAGTAGCCGATCGACCGCTGAATTTCCTGCACGAGATCGGCGAAGACCGGCCGCATGACCTGGAAGATCTGGCGGGCGTATTTGCTGCTGGCGGCGGTGCGTTTGAGCTTTTCCGCCTTGGCGAAGGAGAGCTTGAACGACTTGACCAGCGCCTCGGTGAAATTGTTTCCGCCGATCTGAATCGTGCGCGTCCAGATGCGGTTTCCATCGGCGACGACCAGGTGGGTCTTGTCGGCCCCCACGTCCGCCAGCAGCGTCGCGCCGGTGGGGTCCACCAGGTCGTCATATTTCATGAAGTTGTACAGCGCCAGCGGCGCCATCTGGACGATGTCCACATCCAGGCCGGCGTTGGCGTAGTACGTGAGCATTTCCGCGACGTCCACCTGTTTCATCGCGAAGATGCCGGCCTCCACTTCCGGCGAATCCTCGTCCTGGAACGTCTGATAGCGCCAGATCACCTCTCCGATGGGAAAGGGAATCTGCTGCTCGGCCTCGAACCGGACAATGTCCGGGATTTTGCTTTTTTCCACCGGCGGGAGCTTTACGAACCGCGTGAAACTGCTCTGTCCCAGCACGGAAACCGCCAGCTTCGCGTCCGATATGTCCACGCGCCGCAGGAATTCATCGAGGGACGTGGCGATAATCAGCGGCGCGTCGGCGTCCGGCTGCGAGAGCACCTCGGAATGCTCCACAACCTCGAACGCCTCCACCTGGAGATGCCCGTCCTTCTGCTCGACGAGCTTCATCGCCTTTAGGGCGCACTGACCAATGTCAATGCCCCATACGGAATTTACAGCAGCCATTGGTACTCCTCGACGTTCGGACGGACCCAAACTTCCGCTTCCGCCGCCACGCGCAGAGACATCCGGCGGGCAAACGGAACCATTGCGCCCGGTTCGTTCGTCGTGTATACTATATGGTTTCTCCCGGTTCGGAGCAACAGCGTTGTCGCGCCGAGCGGGATTCGACGGCGTTTATGGCCGCAAACGTTTGTATAGTCCTATCGGCAAATGAGATACTTCACGATTACCACTTTAGGCTGCAAAGTGAACCAGTACGACGGATCCGCCGTCGCCGGGGCGTTGCGCCGAGCCGGGTGGTCGCCGGCGGGCCCGGGCCGAAGGCCGAACCTCGTTCTGGTCAACACCTGCTGCGTGACCGCCACCGCCATGCGGAAAAGCCGCCAGGCGATCCGTCGAGCCGTCCGCGCCGCGCCTTCAGCGGCGGTGTTTGTGCTCGGCTGCTACGGCGCAGCCGATCCGGCGCGCCTCCGCCGCCTGCTCCGGACGCTGGGCGTCCCCGACGGGAACGTCCTGATCGCCGGTAACCATGACGATCTTTCCGCCCGCGTTTCCAGGTTCATCGAGGGGAACGATTCCCTATCGTATGAGACAACTGAGGGCCGAAAAGGTTTCGATGAATTTCATGACGAATCGGGATTGGCGCATGTCAAAAAGCGGCGAAAAGACATGCTGCGGGGCGGCTGTGTGGGTACAGAGGGGTTGGGGCTGCTGCGGGAATTTGCGGGGCATCAGCGCGCGTTTGTGAAGGTGCAGGACGGCTGCGACGCGTTTTGTAATTACTGCATTGTGCCCTACGCCCGCCCGCGCGTCTGGTCCCGCCGCGAAGAGGATATCCTCGCGGAATGCCGCCAGCTTGTCGAAGCCGGCCACAAGGAAATCGTCCTGTGCGGCGTGTTTCTGGGCGCGTTCGGCCGGGCTACGGCGATCCGGCGAAAATGGGACAACACGCCCAGCAAACTGCCGCAACTGGTGCGCAAGGTGAGTGAAATTCCGGGCCTGTGGCGCGTGCGACTCAGCAGCCTGGAACCGGGCGACGTATCCGACGAGTTGCTCGCCGTCCTGCGCGACGCGTCAACAGCCGCTCCGCATCTGCACTTGCCCCTCCAGAACGGCTCGGACCGCATCTTACGAAGGATGAACCGGCAGTACCGCTCCGCCGACTATCGCGACGCCGTTTCGCGCCTGCGCGAGGCACTAAACCGCCCTGCCGTTACGACCGACATCATCGTCGGCTATCCCGGCGAAACCGACGACGACTTCGCCGAGACGCTGGCTGTGGCGCGGGAGGCGGGCTTCGCGAAAATCCACATCTTCCCCTTCAGCCCACTCGAGCCGACCGGCGCCTGGCTGCGACGCGATGAAATCCCCTCCCAGGGCGTTGTGCGAAAACGCCTGGAACAGTTATCTGAACTGGAAGCCAAACTCGCCCAAAACTACCGCGGACAATTCGTGGGCGAGACCCTCGAAGGGTTAGTGGAAAATGCAACAACGCCGAACGGCAAGCCGGTATCCATGTCGGCTTGCCGTTCGGCGTTGTTAGGAAAACGCACGCGCAAGGCCATGACCAGCCGATATCTGACCGTCGCATTCCCCGCCTCATCGGGCGATGATCTGACAGGTCGGATCGTGAACCTCAAAATCACCGGCGTGACCGACGAAGGACTGTTGGGAAAGCATATTTCCTGAATCACTTTCATTGAATGATTTTGAGATAACGAAGAAGTGGCAAAAGCGTCCTGTGTCGCGAGAGAGAATCGGTTGGTTTTTGTTTTCGAAAAATATCCCAGGCTTCAGTATCATGCGAACATACGTCGTATTCCAAAACCCATGCCAAAGCAAACGTCTCGCGTTCCCCCGGCCCCACTGATTTCAACTCAGAAAAAAACGTCTGATATTGCGTATACTGCTCATCCGAAAGATCGCCTATCGTCACAAGTCTTGGAACACTTGTCGGTGTGATTTTATGCGCCGGTGATGGACGCCATTGTCCTGTAGCGTGATCCTTGGCTCCCTTGAACTCTCCCTTAACAACTTCCGAAACGCACATATTCTCCTGCAGCACATTGCATAGCTTCTTGTAGAATTTTCCACCACAACCCCACAATTCAATCAGGGAATCCGCATCGAAGAAAATCGGTCTTTCAATCTTGGCCATCCGTGTTCCCCGCCATGGCGTTCTTTAACGCCAAATCCAGTTCTTTATGCTGCTCCAAGAGATCGGGACGTAACAATGGTAACAACTCCTTTTTTACCACGTCTTTGTCAGGAAGGTCAAGAATCTCCGCTAATTTCCCCGAAGTAATTAACCCTTTTTCATAAGCCGAAAAAGCCATTCTACGATACCTGTCAGGAAAACGGGATATTATTTTTGCCGTTTCATCACTTACACCTTGAGGTTGCCATGTAATCGTATCTTGTTGTGGCTGGGTATCCTTAAAACCTTCAGGATCATACTTCCGCCAAAGATCATGCCAATCCTCATTCTCTATTTGTTTTCTGATTTGTTCAGGTGGTCGCCCATCAAGAATGCGCAATCGCCAAAGAATACTTTGATGGCTAACCCCGAACAATCCCGCCAACTCGATTACATGACGATTCGTGATTTTATCGGGGGCAACTCCCAGTTCATCCAAGCAAATTTGTTTTACTTCCTTTAATGGAGTAAGTAATTCAGCCGCAAAGTTGTTCGCTTCCTGCTCGATCGAAACCGTGGTTGCAGGTTCAATACTCTCTCCTTTTCCATATTCATATTTATGAAGACGTAAGTGTTCCAGTTCGACGTTTTCCACCAACCCGGAAATATCCTTATGAAGACGTAAATGGCCTATTTCATGTGCCAACGTAAAGCGTTGATGGTGATTACTCTTACCATTTATGTTGACGATAATCGTGCCCGAATATTCACGTTTGTTACGAATAAACGCACCGGACAAGTGGCAATCTAGGCTCATGCGAAAAACAAGAACACCATTTTCCGCCGCCATGAAAAACAAATCCCTTGCCGGACGCATACTTAATCCCCATTTTTTTCGAAGTGCGCTGGCTTCCTCGCAAGCTCGGGTGATACTATCCCTAGCCATGATTCATCCTCTATTATGCCATTTTAAGGTGCTGTTCCATATATTTATTGAGAAGTTGCTCCAGAAGTCGATAGTTCTCACGCAATTTCATGGCCTGAAGTAAAGCCCGTTTAACTTCGGGGGATTGTTTTTCCGCTCGGGCTAAAACGAGAGTATCTTCCTGAATAGCGTCGGGATTGAAAAACCAGTCGATGCTCCGACCAAAAAGTTCACTCAGTGCAGCAAGCTCAGTCGTGGAAACACGCCTTTTGGCTTGCTCTATATCCGATATCGCCGAGTGAGAAGAAAAACCAAGATGCTTTCGTACCTCATCCTGAGAATATCCTGCTTGCTCTCTGGCGTATCGAATGTTATTCGCAATAATCCTTTCAAGGTCCATTTTGTTCTCCAAAATAGTATGGAGTTGGAATTTCCTACTCATTTCATCAGGCTTGAAACGAATTCCCACAACATTGCGATTGAATTTGGATTCTGTGATACACTTCCCTTTAACACAATGCCTTTGCAAACCATAATCATGAAAATAATGCTTTATGATTGTGGTGCACATATTGAGGCCGCTGGCTATCGATATTATAGAATATCCCCTGTTTTCAGACAAGAAGATAATAAAATTTATTTTGTCTGATATTCAAACGCGCGATTCGTATTATTGATCTCGCCTTATTTTCATGCCATATCATTGCAAATTTCTATATTTGCTTTATTTATAAGCAATTATATTATTTCACTCCCTGCTGCTGGAACTGTATCTTGAGTTCCTCCAATGTCATTGTCCCGGCTGTGCCGTCGATGAGAAGGACGGCGTAGACGTTGACGGGATAACACACCGGATCGAATACAAGCACATCCGTGGAATTCGGCTTCTCGGAGGCCGGCGGAAGATAGAGAATCTCATGCTCCCGGCTGCCGGCGGACTGGAGGGCGGCGGCGGAAATATAATCCGCATCCGTCAGCGCCTTGGACGACGGCGGATAGCTCCCCTCGGCTGTCCGGTACATTTCAATCGCCTGGCCGACGGATCGCAGGTTCATCAGCGACTTGGTGAGCTTGCCCCTGTCCCGGCTTCGCACGACGATGGCGAGATAGCTCATCGGCGTCAGGTCGTTTTTGTCGATCTTGCTGTACGGGTTTTCGCGCACCTGAATACGGCCGATCACGCTTGGCTCGTTCGCCTCGCCGTTTTCCTCAGGCTGGGCCGTGCGAGACACCGACCGGTCGGGCGTTTTTTTCTTATCGCAGCCGGGTTGCAGCCAAACCACCCCCGCCAGCACCGCCATCAGTCCTATCCTTCCCGCGCGTCGCATCGTATCGCCTCCCATAGTAGTTTGTAGTTGCACGCGAGAGAATAATCAAGATAGCGCATACAAACAAGCCCGTCCCCGGGGGATTGCACGCCCTTCTTGCTGGCAGGAAATTTGATTCTGGCGGTCTGCCGTCGTTTGACGGCGGGCTGGCTTTGGGGATAAGGGAGAATCAGCCGTTTTCTTTTTTCCTGTACGCTTCCAAAATACTGTCGCGCAATTCGGAGGCCGGCCACGGCGGCTCATACGGACGAAACGGTTTGCCGTCAAGAAATATCTCATTGTCAATGCCGTAATCATTTCGGACTTTTTTTTCCGAAGTGTCTATTTCCGAATAATGAACCATATCCTCCAATCCCTTGATGGCTTCCCTGCAGGCCAGTACGTATCCGCAACCGCTGCACCAGCCGTTGCGAAACGCCACCAAATTTACCTTATGGATGCCGGCAGGTAATTCTCTGTTCTGCTTCAGTAAACGCGGCGGTTTCGCATCGGAGTCAAACGCCTTCCAGACAAGAACTACAGGTTGATTTTCATCCGCTCTGACATATCCCATATGTTCATAAAATGACACCGGATTCCAATACGGAAAGTCCATTCCCCACGCCGCGACGCCCGACATGCCGGCCGACCTGGAATCTTCCTCTATTTTCTGCAGCATATAACGGCCATGCCCTTTCTTCTGCTGATTGCCGACCAGATGCTCATATCCGTGAACCCATATGCACAATATTGCCATGAGCTTCTCCCCGAGGATATGAGAATATTCTATTGGGATATACTGGCAGAGGCCGACAGTCCGGTTGGCGTCGTCAATCAGCAGTTTGGCGCGAAGCCCTTTGTCCTTGAATCGTTCATACCATTTACGACGCATGGAGATCAAATCAGGATCGGCAGGCTTTTCATCATGAAGACAACGAAAAAAAGTCCCCTCATTGCTTTTGTCAATATCAATCAATTCCACGGTTTGTTCCTTTCGCGGAATAACACATTTCTTGAAAGTTTCTTATAGGTCGCGGCGGGTGAATAAAGGAAATTTGATTTTGGCGATCTGTTGTCGTTTGGCGGCGGGTTGGCTTCGGGGGTGGGGGTAGCGCCACGTCAAAACCGTCCGCGGCTATCTTGCCCCTCAGCAACCCGTACGGCATGTACGCGTCGTCGGCGTCCGGGGTATAATCGAATAGCCTCTTCATGCCGACCATGATATGCCCTCCCCTTCCAGTTAGGCAAGGGGGAGTACGAAGAAGTCAGGAGTGAAGAAAGCGGAATACCCCCGCTCGGCTAGAGCATCTCAAACTTGCCAGTTCGCTTTTTGCGGGCTTGCTTTGCCCGTGGCGGCGTCAGAACCATTTCGGAATATGTAGGAATATGCCTCATGGTTCTTCCTTGCCACGAACAAACCCGCCGCGCAAAAACACGAACTCTCAACTTTTCAATGCTCCAGGTTGGAATTCTTGCCGAATTATTTGTACCAATACCCAGGCAGTGCGTCGCGTTCGGCGAGGAGGGTTTCGTCGATGATCTTCTCCACGTCCGCCAGCGAACTGACCATCGGATCGACCAATAGCGCCCTGCAGAGCAGGTCGCGGTCGCCCGTGACGGCGGCCATCGCGGACAGTTCGTGCGTGTCGAGCACCTGGGCCCACAAACCCCGCAGGCCCACGGGGGCCTTTCCGACGGGCAGCGGTGTCGGGCCGTCCGGGGTAAAGTCGCACAGCAGTTCCATGAAGTCGTCGTCCTGCAGGTTCGTAACCGCCCCGCGGTTGAGCGTATTGACGTAGAACCGCTTGCCCAGGCCGGCGACCATGTTTTCGATGATGTCGGTCGCGTGGTCCGGGCCGAACGTCGTCATGTAGTCGCCGATGGACGTCACGCCGGAGTTGAAATCGTCCACCTGCTTCCACATCTCGTCGTGACGCTTGTAACGGAGGTCGGTTTCCCAGATATCCAGTGGCGGGATGGGTTCGGGCGTCTTACCCAGCCCCTGCCACAGTCGCACGTATTCCTTCGTATGCCCGACGCACGTCGGGATGTATCCGAACGCCTCGTAGAGTGCATATCCGATGGCGGCGTTGAACCTGGCCTTGGCGCCGGTGTCACCGCCGTCGGTTTCTCTCGCCGCGTCGTTTTTCAGCGCCTCGGCGATCTTCGGAACCACGTCCTTACCGTCGTATTCCGCCTTGAGCAGCCAGGTGAAGTGGTTCGGGCCGGCGATGCGGAGGTCGAACTTTGCGTCCTGCTCGGGCGTGAGGGTTTCGCCCTCGCCGAGAATTCCCGCGCGGTGGGCGTAGTTGTTTTTCACGTGCGGCATGTGCAGACCGTCGCAGAGCGCGAAGGATTTAAGCTGCGGGACGAACCGCTGCAATCCCACGCCGTGGGCGGCGGTGGGGTTGATGTAGTTGATCACCCACGCGGCTGGGCACATCGCCTCGATATCCCCGCAACATTCCAGGATCACCGGGAATTCGCGGAGTGTACGGAACACGCCGCCCGGCCCGATCGTGTCACCGCTGCACATACGGATGCCGTACTTTTCCGCGATCGCGCAGTCGATGCCGCGATATTTCACCGTCTCCTTCGCGAAGCTCAGCACGACAAAGTCGGCGTCCTTCAGCACGTCTTTCCGCCGCGTGGAGGCTTCGAGTTTCAGCGGCGATTTTTCATGTTCGATGACCTTTTTCGCGAGGTCGGCCATGTTTTTTAAGCGCGTTTCGTCGGTATCCACCAAACCCAGCGTGCCGGTACGAAGGTGTTCCGAGTGGACCATCTGCCAGATCGCCTGCCGGCCGAAGAACAAACTCCCCGCCCCGAGAATCACGACCTTGGGATGCTGCATGTTTTTTCTCTCCTGGACGATATTTTCCATGTCACTTCGGATGACCATTCACATTTCTATTATTCCCATATTTATTTGAAAAAAACATGGAATCCATTGCAAAAATACTGGAAAATATTGTCATGACGAAAATTCCCACGCCCGGGACAACCGACTTTCACCGCGAAGCGCCTCCGCCGAGTCACCTGCCGTATCGCGTACACAGCATTGGACGCATGCACGATCAGCCTTATCACGCCACGCGAGGAACGTATTTCCGCGACGCCATGTTCACGCTCTTTCTGAGCGGAAAGGGGAGGTACCTGCAAGGCCGGCGCGAAACGTCCGTCGGCAAGGGGATGGTGGGGCTGGTCCTGCCGGGCCGGGACGTGGGACTGCTGCTGGCCGATCCCGACGATCCCTACGATCATTACTATTGCCGCTTCGCCGGCGCCGAGGCGATGCGAACCGCGCGACGGATTTCCGCCGAACGCGGCGGGGAACCCTTTTCCCGCTGGGAAAACCGTAGAAACGCCGTTGAACTGCTGGAAAAAATGTGTCGCCTCGGCTGCCGCGTGGAAGACCTCGAAATCGACCGCACACGGCGAATCGACGCGATGCTCGCGGAATTGCTCTCGCTGCTCGATTTCCCCTGGCGTGGAACCGGAAGTGAACTTTCCACGCAAAACTTACAGCGATACCTGCACAACCACATCGCTGAGCCAGCCGACCTGCAAGCCGTCGCGGACCATTTCCGCCTGTCGCGCTGTTACGTCAGCCGAGTCGCCAAAGAGCTGCTGGGCGAAACGCTCATGGACGCCTGGGGCCGCGTGAAAATCAACTGGGCCCAAACCCTCCTGCGCGAAACCCCTTTGCCGATCGCGCAGATCGCCCGGCGGGTGGGATATCGGGACGCCTTTTACTTCTCCAAGGTTTTCCGCCGTTTCACGCGGCAAACGCCGCGCAACTGGCGGAAGGGAAAATCGCCCCGGTAAGAAGCGGATAGGAAATTTGATTTTGGCGGCCTGCCTGCCGGCAGGCAGGTCTGCTGTTGTTTGGCGGCGGATTGGCTTTGGGGGTGGGGGGTTAGAAGAAATCAAGATTGCACTTATAACAAGCTACACATCCTGCCGGTTATAGATACGATATCCCGTATAGGATAAATTAGATCGAATATTGCCTTGTTCAGACCTACCGGCGTTTTCGCTTCAAAAGCCCCAGACCACCCAGCGCCAGCAATCCCAACGTCGCCGGTTCGGGTGCCTGAACAAGGCCGCCACCCTCACCATACAGAATCGTGGCGGAAGGATCGATGTCGGCATTGAGGTAATACAGCGTATATCCATTCAGATCGAGTGTCGACCCAGCGCCAATAATAAGATTTTCCACGTAGAGCACTTCCGTGCCGACCCAATCGGTTTGATTGTCGAAAAGATCAACAAGCTGCACCTGGCCGATACCCGCTTCGCCGCCCAATTGCAATGTACCCAGTGCGAAGTTCAGGTCGTAACCATCCATCACGGCCCCAAAATCCTCACCGGCAATCTCGAAGGTGTCGATATCTGCCGTTCCACCTTCAAACACAAGCGTAAGATTGATCAAATCCGCAAGTGCAGCAGGATCGGTGCTTGTATTTTCAAATGCCGACCCCGTCATGTGAATTGTCGAACCCACGACGGCTGAAAAAACGCCACCATCCTCAAGCCGAAGTTTGTGGCTTACAATAACACTCGCACCGGGATCAGTAATTTGGAAGCCACCACCTGTTTGACCAATACACAGATCGTATGTTTCAAATCCACCGAAGCCGACGGCAATAGTCCCGTGATTGTTAAAGTTTGTATTGGGATCAATGCCAATCCTACCACCATTATTTACGGTAATAGTACCATAATTCATAAACATATCACCCGTAATTGTTATATTCTTCCCATTTGTTTCCGCAAGAACACTACCATAGTTTATTATCGAATTTGATTCATTTCCAATAGTACCGCTCCCCTCTCCGGTACGGATCGTAATTCCATCTCCTATGATCAGTGAACCCTGAATCGGTTGAATATAATTGCCTCCACCCGAACCCCCAAATACTACTTCACCATTTCCATGTACAATTTGCGAACCACGAAAGCCCAAAATACTCGGTGATTCAAAATCATGGAAAGGATATCCGTATGTATATCCTTGAAGTACAATCGTGCTTCCATTTAACTCGATTCCATTTTCAACAAAAAGGCTTGTTCGATTATTTATATCAAGATTCACGGCTAACGTAACATTCTCCAGCGTTCCTCCGTTATTGTAATTCCATAGCGACTCTTCGGCGTCGCCTTGAATCACCCCCCCGATAATCCTGCCTGATTCCCACAGAGTCCATGTTCCTTGCGTGTCACCAATGGTAATACTGCTTCCACGGTTATCCAAAACACCGCCAATAGAAATAGGGGTATTTGTTCTTGAAATAGCGTCAAGTTCAGACGTGGTAAAATTGCCTTGAAACGAGATCATTGAATCATTGGCTACAATAGTCCCAAGACTTTCCTGAGGTCTATTGCCAATATACAGATTTGAATCATTTAATTGAATTGTCCCGTAATTATTCCATTCGCCGTACAGGTTTAAATATGCATAAGGTCCATTAACAGTCAATTGCTTATGATTCTTAATGCCGGTTCCCTCCATTGTTGTGCGATTACTGATATCAACATTTGCATTAAGGGTGACAGAATCAAGATATGTTGTAGCGGGATATGTATTGATGGGTTTTACCCATAAAGTTTCATCAGCAACAGAATCAATTGTCCCTCCGACAATTTTTCCCTTTTCTCCCAAATAATATTGCCCCTTATTGGAATCTAATATAATTGTCCCTCCTTCATTATCCACCGTGACACTATAAGATGAAGAGCCACCTATCTCAACGATGCAATTAGTCAAATCAAATGATTGCAACTGCGCCGAAGTAATTCTCGGTGACTTGGAGGGACCATAAGCAAGAATACCTCTGAAATCAAGTGTTGAATCCTTAAGTTGAAAATCGCCAATTATTCCGGGTTGTACAGCCACACTAACTTTGGCATTATCTGCATTAATCGTTCCATAATTATTCATGTTGTCAAGCAATTGCAATTTGGATCCCGGAGGTGCAATAATTTCACCATAATTTGTCAGATTTCTCACGCTAAGTGCACCATCGGTCAAGGCCTCCATTTTCCCTTCGTTTTGAATTTCATATCCATCAACATAAATAGTTTTGCTCGCTGAAATAAGGCCTTGATTTACCAGGACATCAGGATCACTATCCGTCCTGCCGCCTCTAATTTTCATACTACCAGTTCCATTTTTAACAACAATGGAAGGGCCAATTGTAAGTTTCCCTCCCAACTGTTGATCTCCAAATACCAAGCCCGAGTCTCCCAAGCAACCCTCATGATCAGAAATTATTTCTCCCACTCCTGAAAGAATTTGTGTTCCATCAAATGCAACTACTGCGGAATGATCAGACACACCATTCAAACGAATGACACCACCATCCAACGTCATTCCATTTCTGACATGTAAACTGGCCTTGGAATAACTGGTGTCAAAAACAATTCCCCGCTTAAGTGTGACGGAGTCAAAAACGGATGGATATTGATTGTAATCGTACCAAATGATAAAAGTACCACCCGCTCCAGATATCGTACTATTCGTCACGGTTCCCTTGCCTAAATTCACAATCCCATGGTCAATACGGAATTCACCTGTCACACATAAATCTGCACTTGAATTATTCATATGGAGAGTTGCATCTTCTGAATTTATTAATAGATTATCAATTGTTACATCATTGGAGACTGAAACTCTATATGGTGAACCTATATTATTGTCGATGACCACATCATAGGTAAGGCCGTCATTATTGGGATAGTTGGCCGTGGACCACATTGCCGGATCCGTCCAGTATCCGTCTCCTCCCAGCCAATTAGCGGTTTCATCCGCCGCCATGAGGGGTAAAGTCAAAACGAGCAGCGCAGAGAATATCCACAACACGTTTGAACGCCATTTCGAGCAAAGCATAACATCTCCCTTTCTTACCACGGTAAACAACGGGAGAACGAGCGATTGAGTCTTGAGCTATCCTCCCGACAATCCACGCTTGAACAACAAAAAAATAATAGCACAGAAGTCGCTTTTGTCAAGAAATTAATGATAATTATTCCAGTTCTATCAATCTTGCTATCAACCGTACTACAAGTACGATCATAATGCATTTCTGGCGATGATGAATCAGATGGTTAGGAAGTTGGGACGGCGTTTGTAACGCCACCCAGACCCCAGCCGAATGCCAGAACGATCTCGTTATTCGCTGGTGGTTTATTGTCATTGCGTGTCGTTCCGATTCCCCGGGCCGAGTGTCAGACGTTGACAATCGGCCCTTTCTTTTGACACGGGCGAACGTTACGCCAAATTCGTACAACCCTATCGCCTATCACTGATAGGAAATTTGATTTTGGCGACCTGCCTGCCGGTAGGCAGGTTTGTTAACAAGTTAACCAATCAACCGGTTAACCTTCCTTTGGCTGAGTTTATCAAATCGGTCAGTTTGAGTAATTACTTCTTTCGCCTGGAATAAGTTGGTAGACAAACAAGGGCTATGCCCAACAGCAAACTCGTACAAGGTTCGGGAGCTTCGAGCTGGTGCAACGTTACCGGCCCCAGAAGTCCTCCGCCGCGAGATTCCATTTCAAATTGCACACAATCATCGTTGTAGCGACTGATCGAACCCCAGCCGGGCTGATCTTCCATCTCCTCCCATAAATCCATCACCCGCTGCGACGTAAGTTCGTTGGCCAGGGTATTGGACATCTCAATCTCCAGCAGAAACTGGCTGGAATCGCCCAGCGACGGCAGATCGATCGTAAAGGGATTCCAAAGCACGCATCCAATATCTTCGCCGTTGATTTTCACGCGGGCGGCATACTCCATTTCTCCGAGGTCCAACATCAACTCTCCGTCTCGCATCGACTCGGGGATATCCACCATGCACTGGTACGTGACATGGCCTGAAAAATCGGAGGTCAGGCCGAGCGTCGTGGCCCAACGGCCAAGCGAAACCGGCTCGAATTGGGCGTTTTCATTCTCGTGGATCTCAAAGTCATGTTCTCCCGCCCAGAATCGCCGGTCGACCCGCGCGTTCCAGCCGTTGGCAATCACCAATGATTCCAGCGGCGTACGTTTGGCCGACGGGGCGAGGTCTTCCGGGATATCCTCCGACGGCTGAGCGACCAACAGCATCGATTCGCCGGCTGTGAGGTTCAACGACAAAGACAATTTTCCATCGGGCAGGGTTTGGTAGTTGACCTCGCGAGCCAGGCCCGTGTCTGGGTCGACCTGGTAGGGTATTCCGTCGAGTTCGACCGTGACCATACCATTGTAGGTGTTTTGGCCCTCATTGAAGAAAAACACGGTGCCGCCGCCGGCCCATGATCGTTTTGCCGCGCGTATATCGGACGAGGCCACACTGAGTTCTATGGTCGGCGAGATGTCTGCAATGGCCGAATTGATCTGCTCTAGGCTGTTGATGTGGATGACCTGTCCGCCGGCGGCCTGGAATTCATTAAGCCGCTGCTGGGCCGTTGCCGTCATCCAGGACGTCGGCCCGACAACGATGGTCCGGTAGCTCATGGCTCCGAGCACAAGCCGGCCGTTTTCCACGCGGGTGGCCGGGTCGTTCAGAATGTCATCGTCGATCATGTCATAATCGCATTGTCGTTCGAGCAGGGCCTGGGTGAGCGTGTTGAATCCCTGGACAGCCGGATCGGACGATTCGCCGTTCGCCCAGATATCGCGGACCGGATAATAAAGTCCCACGTCGATGTCCGGCTGTCCACACGCCATCGTGTAGCCCAGCCGGGCGATATAACCATTCAGGGCGGGCAGATAATCCCACATCGGTTCGAGCGTTGGACCTCCGCGAGGCCGCTCGGCGGTCATCGAATGATCCTGCGACGTGATTGGATAATTGTTGCCGCAATACGTGTTGATCCCGCGGACATACTGGTAGTCGATCACCCATTTCGTCTGGGCGGGCGTGAGTCCCTGGCCGTACACGCCGAAGGATTCGGTCAATGACAAAGCCGTGCCGTTCTGATGGGCGGCCGATGAGGCAAACTTGGGAAAATTGTTTTCCGTCTGCTGGCCGGGGAAGATTCTGCGCCAGACGGCGTCAACACCCGGAATGTCCATCGCCCGAAGTTGCCGCAAGGCGTTTCCGAACCCATATTTCACTGCGCCCATTGTATCGTCTGCCGCGGCGACGTGCCCGGTTTGGGCAATTCCCTGCTGACGGCACCAGTCGCGTTTGGTCAGTAAGAAGGCGTCGCGATATTGGCCCGAAACGAAATCGATAACATCGACCCGCACCTGTTTCTGCTCCGTGGTCAATTGCGACGGAGAGACGGCAAAGGCGTCGAGTTTTCCATCCGCCAGCACGTCGTAGCCGAATTGGTTTTGAAACAAAGTTTGACCGTTGGGCGTCCACGGAATCGAATGGCCGACGTTAACGTACTGGTATGCCAGCTCGTCGGTGAACATGCTTTTGATCGTCGAGCCGAAATGAGATCCCACGGTGGCCGCGTAAGGCTCGTGCGTGATGTCGATAAACGCCTGCGTTGTCTGGGGGGAAAGGTAATCGCCCGTGATTTTGGTGCTCGTGTTGCGTACTTGAGTCCAACTTCCGTTGTTATACACCAACTGGACGGTGGCGTAATTCGTGGCGTATTGGGGGTGGCGTCTTACCGCGGATCCCGACGGCCAGGCGCCGTCGTCGTACAGGACGCAACTCATGCCAAGCTGCTGCGCTTCATTCACGACGCCCTGCACTCGGTCAAAGAATTCGGGAGTGAGGTAGTCAGGGCTCATGTGGTAATCGGCAGGCCGAAAATTGTTTGCGATGGGCCATATCAGCGTGTTGCGAAAATCATGGGCCTTCATGTCGGCAAGCTGATTACGAAGCAATTCCGGTTCAAGCGTTCCGTTCCACCACCAAAACATGGTTGGCCAGAAAGCGTTTTCGGGATCCGCGAGTGAATTGGTTGAAAAAGTTCTTTGCGATACATATTCGGGGACAACGGGAGTATCGCCCTTGGCAACGCCAGTCAGTCCTGTCAACAGCAATGTCGCCAAGGTGGTCAGTACGGCAATCCTTTTCATCTTTTCGTCCTCCAATTCCAAACGGGTACTATTTTAAAGACACTATAAAAGATTTCCGTGAGAATGGAATGGCCGGGGGTGCTAATAATTTATCTAAAATTGCTATTTGTTCAATCATAAATCGATCATGGTGGAGTGTTGGGAAAATTTGAGATGTACAATATGGTACAAAATTAATGAGGGGAAATTTGATTTTGGCGACCGGCCGGCAGGTCTGCCGTCGTTTGCCGACAGGTTGGCTTTGGGGGACATTAAAACGAGCGGTGGATGTAAATCCACCGATTCGTCCAAACACTCATCGCACGCGGAGAAATCGGATGGGTTGACACCCATCGCTCTTTGAATCATTAAAAAGAGCGGTGGATGTAAATCCACCGATTCGTCACAACACCCATCACACGCGGAGAAATCGATGGGTTTACACCCATCGCTCTTTGAATCGATCATTCCCATACGCGACGGATTTATCTGGCCGTATTCACTCGCCGATTATTCCGCCCCGCCCAACCATATAATCAGTATGGTGTCCCTAATGGTCCGAGGTTAAGCGAATTTGGGCGATAAAAAAAGGCCATCCTTGTCGATGAGATGGGTGTGAACAATC
>JAFGEJ010000243.1 GCA_016931655.1 Phycisphaerae bacterium | reverse complement strand
TGACGGCTGAAAGCAAAGAACGGGTAAGGGGCATTTTCCCCAGGAATTCCCGCTCAAACTGTCTGCCAGAAAATCCGGTCGCTCACTTAACATGGTGGAGCAGGTGCTCCACCATGCAATAACTAAACGTGTTTGGTATAATCCGTGGTTGATTTCTGAACATTGTCGTCCCTGGAATACGACGATTCGATCAGACAACCCTGGCGAGGGCGGGAAGGGCTGTTTCCCCGGCGGCGGGTCGGGTACAATCAGGCCGCCGCATCATGACGCCCGAGAAACGAAATTCCGAATCGACGCTGACGGGATATTCCCCGCCGCTGCTCAGGCCGAAGAACTCCCTTCGGTGGAGCCTGTTCGTTACGATGAACCTGCTGGGATACGCGGCCGCCTGCCTGTTCTGGCGATACGTCCAGAGCGGTTCGTGGGTGGATTTCCGCGCCGGGACGTTTCGGCGGGACCTGGCGGCCTCCCTGGGGCAGGTGCTGCTGGAGCCGCTGGGCGTCTTCACGCATCCGTGGATGATTTTCGTAATCGGGGCGCTGCTGGCGGTGCTGATTTCCGTCCCCCTGGCGACGGCGGTGATGTATCCGCTGCTGCTGGCGATGGTGTTTGTTGTAATGACGGCGGTGCTGGCCCATGCGCCCTGGCTGGCCTTGGCGCTGGCGGCGGGGTGCCTGCTGGCGGCGCGGTCGCGCCTGCGACGCGAATATCCGTACCTGGCCGCCCTGCTGGGCTTCGTGCCGGTGGGGATTTACCTGTACCTGCTGACGTACGCCGGCATCGACGCGACGCTCCTGCTGCCGCTGCAGCGATGGATCCTGGCCGTCCCGTTTGCCCTGGCGACGCTGCTGACGGCCCTGGCTTTGGCGCTGGTGGTCTGGACGGCGAGGCTGCTGAAATTTCAGCCGGGCGTGATTTGGCCGATCTGGCTGCTGCTTCTGCCCCTCTCGGCGGCGGTGTTTCATCGGCAGGTCGGACCGGCGGAACTGCACTACGCCCTTCTGACGCGGTCCCTGGCGCCCGGCGATTCCCTTCTGTCGCCCATGCCGCGGGAAGAATGGACCCGCCGATTCGGGCCGGGTCTGAATGAAATCAATCTCCAGGCGCGCCTCGACGATGATCTCGTTCATCGGCGTAAAACCCTGGACCACGCGTGCGAAGAATTTCTTCGCGCGTTTCCCCGCGGTGATCGTGCGCCGTCGGCGGCGTGGATTGCCGCCCAGGCCCAAAGCCTTCAGCGCGACCGTCGCGCCGGCGGGGAGAAGCTCATCAGCTACACCGCCGCCTGGCCGACGAGCGACTCCGCGGCGGCCTGGCGACGGCTGCTGGAGAGCTATTCCGACTCGCCGCAGGCGGCGCTGGCGCAATGGCGGCTGGGCGAACTGGCGTTTCGGGAAGCCGCCGAGGCGAACGACGAGCAGGCGCTGGGCAAGGCGGCCCAGGCGGATCGAATGCTGCGAAATGCACGGGACCGCCTGCGTGACATCGTCGCGCAACGTCGCCGGGAAGAACCCCTCCGGCGGGCAGGCGTCTTCACGCGATATCCGTCTCTGCCGCGGCTGGGCGTGTACGAGCGTGCGTTGTTCGAGGCCGAACTGCTCACCTGGCGCATCGCGCAGAACGACGTTCTGAAAGACCCCCGCTGCGCCCGGGCGCTGGCGAGCCTGACGGCGCTGAACCCCTATGAACCCGAATACGCCCGCAACGTGAAACGGCTGGCCCGAAAAGCCGAGTATCGGGACACGCCGATGGCGGACAATCTTCGGATGGCGGTGGCGAAACTCCGCGCCGATCCGTACGACCGCGCCGAGGCGATGCTGCCGCTGGCAGCCGACCAGCGAACCGATGCCGCCATCGAGGCCCACTTCGAACTCGGGCGAACGACGATGCAAACCGCCCAGGCCAGGGCGATTTCGCTTATCGAGGGCATCGGGCCGCCCGAGGCGTATTTCAGGATCGTCGTGGCGGCGCCGCCGAACCCGTGGCAGGACCAGGCGAAGGAAAACCTCCGGTGGCTTCAGTCCGCCAACCCACCGCAAGGTGAACATTGATTTAGGTACTCTAATGCTCTGTTGAAATCATGGAAAACAGAACAAAGAAAATCAGCCACAGAGGACACAAAGGTCACAAAGGAAGAAGAAAATCACAACAGGTATGTTATTTTTTCCTTTGAGACCTTTGTGTCCGAAGTTTACCCCTGAGGGGTGGCAAAAAATCTTTTCAACAAAGCATTGGAGTGCATTAGAAAGGCGTTTCGTTCATGCAAACCGGCTCCCATTCCCCCGCATCTCCTCGCGTTGCCCGTGACACTTCGCCGCGGCGCGTGCTGCTTTTGAGCGCCTCGGTGGGCGCAGGGCACAACCAGGCCGCCCGGGCGCTGCTGGAGATGCTGCGACGCAGCGCCCCGGACGTGCGGGCGGAATGCTGGGACGTTCTGGACTACACGCCGCGCTGGTTCCGCCTGAAGTACGCCGGCGGATACGCGATGACGGTTTCGCATTTTCCCCTGTTCTACGGCTGGGGATACGCCTGGACGGATCATCCCCGCGGGCCGAGGCGAACGCTGCTGGAGAAACGCCGGCTCCGGTCCGAGGCCCGCTCGCTGCAGGCCCTCGGAAAGGCCGTCGATCAATTCGCGCCGGACGTGATCGTGCACACGCATTTTCTCGCCCCGCCGTTCCTGACCCGCCGGGCCGGATCGCGCGGTGCGGCGATCCGCCAATACATCGTCACGACGGACGTGATCCCGCATCGCTGGTGGTATTGCGAGGAGGCCGCCGGGTATTTCACCGCGCATCAGCCGGGGCGGGATCGGCTGATCGAGCTGGGAGCGCCAGCGGAGAAGATCGTCGTTTCCGGCATACCGATCCACCCGAAGTGGACCGATTCCCTCCCGCCGCGCGAGGCGATCCGTCGGGAGTGGTCTCTGCCGCCTTTCGGACCTGTCGTGCTGCTGGCCGGCGGGGCGGATTTCACCTGCGGGCCGATCGTCCAAATCGCCCGCCGCCTGGTCGCCGCCAGCCAAGAAGCGTGTGTGGTGGTCCTGGGCGGGCGAAACAAAAAACTCCTCGGCAAGCTCTCCACGCTTTCCGAAACGCGGGCCGGGCGAATCGTTCCGCAGGGCTTTACCGACCGTCTGCACGAATTGGCCGCCGCCGCCGACGTGATGCTGACCAAAGCGGGCGGCCTGACGACCGCCGAGTGCCTCGCCAAACGCCTGCCGATGGTCTTTCTGCCCCCCGTGCCCGG
>JAFGEJ010000242.1 GCA_016931655.1 Phycisphaerae bacterium | reverse complement strand
CGGTCGCCTTCCAGCACGAACTCGCCCGTCTCCCGCTGGAAGAACGAGGCCATCGAGCCGAACTCCTTCTGGGCGGCTTCGAAAAAGTGCAGGACGGTCTCCCGGCTGTCGGGCAGTTTCATCGTCGTCTGCACGTTGAGATTCACGAAAAAGTCGTCGGCTACGGTGGAGAAGTCCATGCGTCTTCCGCTCCTTTACCACGGTACAAAGCTGTCCATGTAATCTTATCCCGACGTTCGACGCGAGACAACGACTAATTTTTTCCCAGCCGGACAGTGAACAAACGGGTTTTTTTGAAAATTTTGGCACGGTGGAAAATCAAGTAAATCCGACACTGAGTTACTGAGGAACAGAGAAGATTATTTTTTGTTTTTTCTCAGTTTCTCAGTGCCGGAGCCTGCCCCCAAGGGGTGTCGCGTTTTTTTTGTCCACAGGATTTGAGGGATTATCGAGTTGCCGCCAGGAAAAAGGTCGCTCACGTCGGAGGCGCCGCCGTTGCAAACGCCTTACCGGGCGGTACAATTCGCCCCATGAAACGCATCGACATACACACGCACGCCTTCCCGGACCACGTTGCCCCGCGGGCGATGGAGAAGCTCTCCGCCAAGGCCGAGTGGCGAGCCGTCGGCGACGGCACGATCAGCGGGCTGCTGGCGAGCATGGACGCCGCCGGCGTGGAGCGATCCGCCGTCTGTGCCATCGCCACCAAGCCGGGCCAGGCCGAAGGCATCACAAAATGGCTCAGCGCCGTGGCGGCGCAGTGCGGGGGGCGCATCATTTCCTTCGGCAGCCTGCACCCCAAAGACGACGACCTGCCCGGCTGGGTTCGCCGGATCGCCCAGGCCGGCCTGCGCGGAATCAAGCTCCACCCGATGTACCAGGACTTCGTCGTGGACGACAAGGCCCTTTGGCCGATCTACGAAACGGCGATGGAACAGAATCTTCCCGTGGCGCTGCATTGCGGCTCGGACATCGGCTTTAAGAACAATCCCATCCCAGATCGCGCTTCCCCGAAGCGCCTGGCCGGGCTGGCGGAGGCCTTTCCGAAACTGCGGCTGCTCTGCACACACATGGGCGGCTGGTCCATGTGGGACGAAGTCGAAAAGCACCTGCTGGGCACAAACGTGTTCCTTGAAACGTCCTTTACGTCGGCGTTTCTCGATCCGCAACGCCTGGTGAGGATGATCCTGACGCACGGCTCAGATAAGGTCTGCTTCGGCACGGATTGGCCCTGGAACGACCCCGCCGCCGAGTGGGAGCATTTCGCCGGCCTGGGTTTGAGCGAGGACGACCTGCAAAACCTCGCCTCCCGCAGCGCCGAAAGACTGTTAAGAGAACACGAATAACACGAAGATGTAGAAGTCAGGAGTCAGAAGTCAGGGGTCAGAAGTCAGGAGTCAGAAGTCAGGAGTCAGAAGTCAGGAGTCAGGAGTCAGGAGTCAGAAGTCAGAAAATACATGGCTGATCGCGGAATACGAAAATCTAAAAGTTAATAAAATTCGTCTTATTCGTGTTCTCTTACTTCTTCCCCGGTTCAAAGCCCGGCACGACGGACTGCGGTTCGTCGATGTGCAGAATTCGCCAGC
Organism: Phycisphaerae bacterium; assembly: GCA_016931655.1. Taxonomy (GTDB): domain Bacteria; phylum Planctomycetota; class Phycisphaerae; order SM23-33; family SM23-33; genus JAFGEJ01. Next base: position 10,796 of record JAFGEJ010000242.1, on the reverse strand, counting down.
CGGCGTCGCGTTGAACCCAGTCGAGCGTCCAGGCGAAACCGTATCCCCCGCCGCCCATCTCGTCGCCGAGATGAACCACGGTCGTGATTTTCGCCTCCGCCCGCCGGCCCTGGACGTGCACGTTCAGGCGGGTGACCCTGATGGACTTGATGGGATGTTTTCCCCGCGTCTGCCTGGCCACGTTCAGGAGGGAGGCCTTGTCCCCGCCGAAGCCCTCGTAGGCCTCGTCGAGGTACGTCGCGGCTGACTCGAGGCGCTCGGCCTGGTAATCGTCGGCGATCTGTTGCAGGGCCTGGTGGATTTTCTCGCGGTCGGTCGTCACCAGCGCCGCCAAAGCGAACAGCCCGCCTGCCAGGATCGGCGGAATCAGCAGTCCCACGGCGGCCCGCTTTGTTCGTCCCCGCAGCCAGACGGCGAAGACCGCCAGTTCCACCACGGCCAGGATCAGTAACAGCCATGTGGGATTTTCAAACAAAATGTGCTTTATCGTTTCCATAGCCGATAGTATATGGGGAGTATATACGATTGTCATCCCGAACCCGCCGGAAGCGGACGTGAAAACTCCGCCGGGCGAAATCGCACTGGAAGGACAGGAACAATGGCCCAGCCCATCGTTATGATCAGCAGTTATCCCCCGCGGCTGTGCGGGATCGCCACGTTTTGCGAGGAGGCGAGAGAGTTCATCCGGAAGGCCCATCCCGAGCGGGACGTGCTGGTGATCTCGCACACCGACGGAGAGGGCGAGGGCGTTTTTCCGATCATCGACACCTCAGTGCGCAACTGGTGGAAGCCGGTGGCGGACAAAATCCGCGAACTGGATCCCTACGCCGTTCACATCGAGCACGAGTACGGCCTGTACAACTACTACGACGAACGGGGCAAGTGCGACGAAAACGAAGGCCTGCTGAACCTGCTGGAGGCGCTCAGCGACGTGCCGACCATCATGGAGCCGCACACCGTCCACGGGCGGCTGAACGACTTCGAAGCGGACTTTATCTTCAAAATGTCTCGGCGGACCAACGTGGTGCTCTTCAAGTGCCACTACCAGAAGTGGCGGCTGGACTGGAATTTCCGGGGCAGAAACTGGCCGACGCCCGTCAACGTCATGGTCGTGCCCCACGGCGCCCGTCCGGATCGGCGGTACAGCCTGGCCGAGGTCGTCCAGCTGCGCGAAGACCTCGGCCTGGATAAGGTCGAACACCTCGCGCCGCACCTGGTGGGACTGATCGGGTGGATCCAGTCCAACAAGCGGTGGGATATCCTCACCAGCATGTGGGAAGAGATCGCACGGGAGATTTCCGAGCGGACCGGCGAAGACTGGGACCTGCTGGCCGCCGGCACGTGGCGCGACCCCAACCACAAACCCGACTACGACAAGTACCGCAGTGAAGTGGAACTGCTCGAAAAGAAGCGCCTGGCCCACTACTACGAATTCGTGCCCCGCGGCGACGTGTACTACAAGATGATGGCCGTCTGCGACTTCATCGTCCTGCCCAGCACCGATGAAACGCAGTCCGGCACGCTGGCGAGGATCATCGCGCTGAACAAGCCCTACATCACCACCGCGCCGATGGAAGGCCTGACCGCCCAGACGCTCGAATCCGGCGGCGGGCTGCTGTTCACCACGCGCGACATGCTCAAAAAACACGTGATCGAACTGGCCTGCAACGAGGACCTCCGCCTGCACATGGGCGAGAACCTCAAACGCTACCTCGACGAGGTGGTTTCGTGGGAGATCGTCGCGGAGCAATACTCCCAGGCCTACGATCTGGCCCGGACGTCCACGCGGACCAATACGCCCGTCGAACTGCCCATGGAATTCTGAAACCCAAAAAAAATTCCCTAAAAAAGCGAAATGCACTTGACATCTTGTACAAATGTACGAATAATGGTTGTACATACGTACAAGGAGAAAGATCATGTCCCCCAAAAAACTCCAATCCTTAAGCCCCTCGGAAACGGAAATCCTTCGTCTGCTCTGGCCGCTGCGATCGGGAACCGTGCAGGACATTTGCGATCGTCTGCCGGCCGAGCGGGACATCGCCTACGCGACGGTGCAGACGCTTTTGCGCCGCCTGGAGAAAAAGGGATACGTTGCGCATGAAACGAAGGGCAAGGCCCACGTGTTTCGGCCGGCGGTTCGCCCGGAGAAGGTCATTCGGCGGAGCGTCGGAGACTTCGTCGACAAGCTCTTCGGCGGCGACCCCGTGCCGCTGATGATGCACCTGGTGGACGAATGCAGTCTCTCCGCGAAAGATTATGAACGGCTGAAGGAACTTATCGCCCAGGCCGGCGTCAGAGACGAAAGGGGATCATCATGAACGAAACGCTTCGGAATCTGATCGTTGGCCTGTCGCGGCAGAGCGTGCAGATCGCGGCGGTGTTTCTGATCGTGGTCGCCGCGGCCTGGCTGCTGCGCCGCCGCAGCGCCCATTGGCGATACATGCTGTGGTTGGTAGTGCTGGTCAAGTGCCTCACGCCGCCGGCGGTTTTCGTGCCGCTGGCGCTGCTGCCGGCCTCCACGGCGCCGGCGCCCGTACCCCACGTACCCGCGACGAATGGCGAGGCTCCTGCCGTTTCGTCGATTGTGCCCAAGTGGACGGCGGTGAAACCGTCGGTGGAAGACAAGGGGACGCAACATCCTGGTACTGCGCATTCCCGAAAACCGATTGCGTCAATAGAGCCTGTTGCGCCGGTGTCGGCTGCTCAAGCGGCTGGGCCTTCCCCGGCGGTTCACCCGTCCACGATTTCGCGTGCGTTTTTCACCTGGGGGCCTTGGGAATGGGCCGGCCTGGCGTGGTTCGTCGGGGCGGCGGGGTTCGGAATCTACGTACTGGTTCGAGGGTTGCGGATTCGCACGCAATTGCGACGTTTGCGCCGCCCTGTGAGCGATTCGCTTCAGCAGGAGATCAAGGCCCTTGCCCAAACGATGGGCCTGAAACGCGACCCGAAGGCCTGGCTGGTGGAAACATATTCCCAGCCGTTCGTCTGGGGACTGTGGCGCGGGAGCCTGTATCTGCCGGCTGACTTCGGCGAGATATCCTTCGAGGCGCGGCGGCAGATTCTGGCCCATGAGTTGGCGCACGTCGTGCGATGCGACGCGGCGGTCAACGCCGTGCAAATCCTGGCCCAGGGATTGTTTTTCTTCCATCCGCTGGTCTGGTGGGCGAATCGGCAGCTTCGGCGTGAGCGGGAGAAATGCTGCGATGAGATGGCCATCGCCACGCGGATCGTTCAGCCGAGGCAGTATACCAGCGCGATCGTCGATACGCTTTTGCGGAACTGCCAGCCGGAATGTCCGCAGTCCAGCCTTGCGGTGGCTGGGCCGGTGAAGAACCTGGAAGATCGCATCAAGACGATCCTCACGCCCGGCAGGGAGTTTTTCCGCCGTCCGACGCGGTCGGCGATTCTGACGGTGCTGCTGCTGGCCGTCGTCGTGGCGCCGACGGCCCTGACGCTCACGGCAAAAGCGCAGATATCCGACGCATCTGCTCCACAAAAGCAAAGTTCCAATCTCATGGTAACTCTGCCCACGGGTGTGACCGTGGAGCTTGTGGCTGTGAGTCAATATCCCTGCAAACCCAACGGATGGTGGCGGCCAAACGGCGAACCGATCACCGACACGATGGAAATGACGGGTGTAAAGGATGTAAACGTGCCCGACGGTTGGGAGGCATACGCATTTCTGTATCGTGTGGTGGATAAAAAGAATTTGAACGTGTCGACTTGCCTCAAATTGGATAACAGCCATTCCCAGGATGGTCTTCGTGTTCCGGGAAATGAGGAATTACAGGGTTTCGTTGTCACAATTCCCAAAGGTCGAGATCCCCTTTCCCTGAAAATTGGCGTCGCGGCGGGAAACTGGAAAACGGAAACGGCATTTCCCCCCAATACCAGCGGAGGCCATTCTCACGGGGATGTCGGATTCATGTTTTCTGAAGCCATACAGAGCGGCACGGACCTTATCGTTACGTTTTCGGATAACCTGAAGGGAACCTGGAACCGCCGTATTGTCGCCATCGACAAAAAAGGCAAGCGGCACACTCCCGGAAGATTTGGAATGCATTCCGCGGGAAACCTGCACCAATCGTCGGCTACGCTTATGAATCTGAAGAAAGATGACGTGAAGGAATTTCAGTTTCAAACCCGGCCGTACGAATGGGTGATGTTTAGGATTATCTCCCTTGCACCGGGTAAGGAGCAATTCGTTATAGCAGGCTGTTTGAAAAAGGAAAAATCCAAACTCTCTTTGCAGAATCCCTCTGTGACATTGCCGGCTGGCGTGACTTCCGCAATGGAAGAACAGGCAAGTGTTCAAAATAAACTGCGGCGACGAATTCCCAAAATTGAACTCAGCGGCGTTCGGTTTGAAGACGCGATCGCCTATTTGCGGGAGGTTTCCCATCTCAATATTTTCGTAAACTACGGCCAAATTAATCGCGAGTACTATACACGGCACGATATGGGGGTCCCGGAAGCAAATAGAAGAGGGGGGCTGTTTGACGAACGTAGCGGATCGTCAAGAACTCCGTCGGGAAGAATACGCCCAACCCGGCGCAGAACAACGCCCCGTGCGGGCGAGAAAATAAAAAATTGTCGGGATGCACAGGTCTCCGTCAACCTGACGGATGTGACTATCGAGGATGCGCTGCGAAGAGTATTGGACAGCGCCGGCGGGGATTTGGGAATACAGCTCGGCTATGCCGTCGACGGGTTGATGGTTGTTGTTTCCACGCCGGATGACATTGTGGAAATGACGTCTCGGCCGTCGGCGTCCGATGGTTCCGAACGCACGGACGAAGAGAAAAACACGTGGCGCCGCCTGCAAAAGAAAATCCCTAAAATTGAACTTGTGAACGTGCGGGTCGCTGATTCTATTGAGTTTCTGCGAGAAATATCGAACGTGAATCTCTTCGTGAATTATGGCCAAATCGACGAGGCATGTAGAGTTGCGGAAATGGCTGTGGACAGCCGGGACGTCCAGATTACGGTCTACCTGGAGGATGTGTCCGTCGAGGACGCGTTGCGAAGGATTCTGAACGCCGCCGGCGGCGAAATGGGAATTTATCTTGGATATGCCATCGACGGTTCGACCGTCGTAGTGACCACGCGGCAGGGCATCGGCGGGATGGCACCGCGGATCTCGTCCACAAAGTCGCCTGCCGCCCCGGGAGATTCCCCCACAGCAGCGCCCGGCTCTGCTTCTGCTCTTGCCGGTTCGCGTTCGGCGGTTTCGGCAGGGTCGGCGTCGAATTCCCGCGCCATCAGCATACGCGCCCCCGTTGACGGTATTGTGGCGGAGGTATGTTCCAAGTCCAACCGAAGAGAAATTTCCAAAGGCGAAGTTCTTGTCCGGATGGACACGTCGGAGCTGACACTGGAATTGAGACGCCGGCAGGTGAAGTATGATCTTGCGAGGAAAAAATTTGTCTGGATGGAAAAAGCAGCGCGTGAAAATGCTGTTCCCGACGAGAACGTTTCCACAGCCAGGGCCGACATGGAACTGGCGGAACTGGATCTTGAGGAAATTAGGCTGAAGATCGCCAAAGCCAAAATCGTCTCGCCGGGAAACGGAAGGGTGATTGAAACGGCTACGATCCACGCGGGTACTCCCGTCCGGGCGGGAGATTTGCTTTTGACGGTGGCTCTCGAGGAGGAGGAACCCAAAGAATCCCCCGCCGAGAAACATCCAAAGGACAAGAAATCCGAGAAGTAGTTTTTGGGGGCAGGCTTGCGAATGAAGTACAGGCCGTGCATTCATCGTTTTGACCTTTTCCCCCACTCCGGCGTGGGGTAAAATAACGTTGTGGAAGAAAAGGTATACATTGAAACGTCGTTTATCAGTTTTCTAACGGCCCAACCCAGTTCCGATATTCACCAGATGTCGCGGCAGATTGAGTCGCAGCAATGGTGGGACAGCGACCGGAAACGGTTTGATCTTTTCACGTCCGACGCCGTGGTTCGTGAGGCGTCAAAGGGTGATCCGGTTGCCGCTCAAAGACGATTGGCGATTCTGGAAACATTGACCGCTTTGCAAATCACGCCGGAAGCCGTTGTCTTGTCTCAAAACCTGATTGGAAGTCATTTGTTGCCGGAAAATGCTTCGGAAGATGCCTTGCATATTGCGCTGTGCGCCTGCCATGGAATGGATTTTCTCCTGACATGGAATTGCAAACATTTGGCCAATGCCGTTATTTGCCGAAACGTCTATCATTATTTAAACACCCAGGGTTTTCAGTCGCCGGTGATATGCACGCCGTTTGAATTGATGGAGAAATAACATGGAAAAACCTGATCCCATCATTGACGAAATTCATCGCTTCCGCGAAGAACACGCCGCCCAATTCAATTACGATCTCAAGAAAATTGCCGAAGATATCGAACGAGAGGCGAAGAAAATCCTTCCGAATATGAAGCGGGTGTCACTTCCGCCCAAACGAAAAGACATCAAAGCCGTCGGTTGATTCCGCCTCCCCCTTCACCGGATCGAAGTCAATTTATAGCAGGGCATGACGGGATAGAGGCGGGTTTCACTCGGAGTTCAGCAGCAGCAGGGCCAGTTCTTCCGTCGGCGCGAAGGTGAAGAATTTCTCAATGCCGGTGATGCGAAACAGTTCCTGCAGGCGGGGATGCACGCCCAGCAGAACCAGCCGGCCGTTGACGGCCTGGATGTCCCGGTTCAGGTCGATCAGCACGCTGAGCATCTGCGAGCAGAAATACTCCACGGCCCGGAAGTCCACGATGAGCTTCTCCACGCCCCTCTCCTCCACGAGTTCCTCCAGGGCGTCCGAGATACACTGAATCTCCGATCCCTGCTGAATCGACTCCAGGCGCAGCATGACACACGTCACGCCCTTCACCTTCGCCACCACCACTCCTGAAAATACAGTCGCCATTTCTGTCTTTTCGTCCAGATGGAAATCGGGCTTTGGTAACGATTTGTCTTTCCGGGGAAATAGGCGGGGGAAAATCGGTTGCAGGGTGTATTTTTAACCAAAATTCACATAACCATTTGAAAAATAGCGGATTATAATCTTCTAATTTTTTTATCTAACCAAAGTGCCCCTTGGATCGGGTCGATGAAATAACAAGTCCGGCCTGTCCATAGAAGAACCAGGTCGGGATGTGTCTGATCGTATCTTCTGGGTAGCGAAGGAGATCACGCGAGGAATGTGGAATTTGGGAACAGGAAGCAGGCCCTGGCCCATCGGGTTGGACGTCTCGACGGATGGAATCCGCATGTTGCAGTTCCATCAGCCTGAGGGTCGTCTGGCGGTTCGCGCCGGTGCGCAGTGGAAGCCGTCGCACGCGCGCGAGGAGGGATTGTCCCCCGATGCCGCCGCTCGGGCGATTCGTGAGGTCATGTCCGAGGGCGGATTTGCCGGCCGGGAGGTCGTCTCGGCCCTGGATTCTTCCGACCTGCGCATTGAGACGCTGCGCCTGCCTGAAATTCCCATCGAGGAACTCCCGCACGCCCTGCTGGATCGCACGGAAGATTTGTTCGACCTGGACCCCTCGGAGCATTTTCTGACCGCCCTGCGGGCCGGGATGGTTGTCACCGCGGGAAACAGCCACGAGTGGATTCTGCTGGCGGTTCCGCACGAGGCCTATTGGCGGCGGCGTGAGTGGCTGGGATCCATGGGCCTGACGATCCGCGCGCTGCGTCCCGAACCGTTGGCGCTGTACGACGCGGTATATCACCAGCGTCGTCGCAACATCGACCAGCAGGCGGCCCACGCGATCATTCGCATGGGACGCACGTCCACGCTGGTGGTGGCGGCTCACTTACAGCGAATTCTTCTCATCAAGAACATTGACTACGGAACGGACCGCCTGACGGAAGCGGCGGCGAGTTATCTCGGCCTGGCGTTTGAGGAGGCCGACCTGCTGCGGCAACAGATTCGCAACGATTATGCCCTCCACGCCCACCAGGCCCGCATGACGAATCTCACCACGAGCGACATCGGAGCGGTCAATTCGATCATCTGGACCGTGCACGACGCCCTGCGCGACGAAGCCAACGCCCTGGTGCTGGAGATCGGGCTGTGTCTTCGCCACTGCTCGAACCTGTTCGGGGCGCCGAAGATCGAGCAGCTGACGCTCGCAGGCGAGGGGGCGTGGGACCCGTCGGTGATCCACCTGCTGCGCGAAAATCTGGCCGTGCGATGCGACGGGGCGGCGCCGTTCCGGTCGGTGGAGGTGTCGGGCTGTCCGCTGTTCAGCGACCGACGGGGTTCGATGGCCGACTGGACGGTCTGCGCCGGCCTGGCCGGGCAGCCCGTCGCGCCCGATTCCCTCAAGCTGCAGCGGCAACCGATTCAATTGATTCCCTCGTATCGGCAAGGAGACGCCGTATGACCATTTCGGTGCGTGGCAAGCTGGAATGGCTGTTCGTGCTGGCGATGCTCGTCGGCGGAACGTGCATCGCCTGGGGCGTGGGACGGCCCGAGGGCGACGTTCTGCATCGAAATATGAATTATCTGGGGTTGCTGATTCTGGTCACCGCCGCGATGGGGTCGCTGGGGGCGTTTCGTCGGTCGCACCGGAAGCTTCTGCTGCATCTGGGCGAGCAGCTGGAGAGCGTACAGGGCGGCGTGGAGGGGCACATCGTGCTGGACCGCAGCGACGAGGACGCCTGGGAAACCCGGCCGGTCAATCACGGACTGGCGATACTCGGAAAACAGATGGACGAATTCCGCCTGGCCAATCAGGCGCTGACGATCCACGCGCGACTGGCCAAGACCCAGCAGCAGCAGTCGGAGAACATCCTGGGGCTGGTTTCCGACGCCGTGTTTGTGACCAACCGGTTCGACGAGCTGATCTACGCCAACCAGGCGGCGGAGCATTTGCTCGGATTTCAGCTCAGTGCCTCGCTGCGGCGGAACATCGACCAGGTGCTCTCCGACGGTGTGCTGATTCGTCTGATTCGCGAAGCCCGCACGACCGGCCTGAACCATCCGCGCCAGGTCGTGGAACACACGTTCGACGCGCATCACACGCCGCAGACGTTTCGCATGACGCTCAACTGCATTGCCGGGCCCAACGGGGCGATGACAGCCGTCGTGGCGATTCTGCACGACGTGACGCGGGAAAAAGAGGTCGAGCGCAGCAAGACCGAGTTTGTCGCCAACGTTTCGCACGAGTTGAAGACCCCGCTGGCGTCGATCAAGGCGTATACCGAAATGCTCATGGACGGCGAGGTGAGCGATCCGGAGAGCATTCAGGATTTTTACAGAACGATTTCCGGGGAGACCGAAAGGCTGCACGGCATGATCGACCGGATTCTGACCGTTTCGCGGATTGAGTCCGGGGCGGTTCCGGTCTCGCTGGAGCCGGTGAGCATGACAGCCGTCGTCAAGCAGGTCACAAACCTGATCGCTCCGCAGATTCAGGCCAAGCGCATTCAGGTGGAAGAAGAGCTTCCGCCGGTGTACTACCAGGTGGAGGCGGACTACGACCTGATCTGCCAGGCCGTTCTGAACCTCGCGTCCAACGCGGTGAAATACACGCCCGAAGAGGGCATGATCCGCATCGCCGTGCTGGTGGACGAAAAGCGCGGCGTGGTGACCACGGAGATTGCCGACACCGGCGTGGGCATTCCCCCGGAGGACCTGGGGAGGGTGTTCGACAAATTTTATCGCGTGCGGACCAACAGCGCCGTCGCGCCGGGCACGGGCCTGGGACTGCCGCTGGCGAAATTCATCGTGGAAAGCATACACAACGGAACCATTTCCGTCATCAGCGAACCGGGCGTCGGCAGCACGTTCAGTTTTGAGCTGCCCCTGATGGCGTAAGTCGACGAGAACAACATGGCCAAGAAAATTGTCATCGCGGACGACGAGATGCACATCCTGCATATCCTGGCGATGAAGCTGCGCAACGCCGGATACGAGGTGTTCACCGCCGGCGACGGAGAGGAAGCGCTGCTGCTGTGCCAGAAGCACTCGCCGGACCTGATTATCACCGACTACCAGATGCCGTATCGCAACGGGCTGGAGTTGTGTGCCGCGTATCGTCAGCGAACCGGCGCGATGCCCCCGGCCATGCTGATTACCGCCCGGGAACACGACATTCGCGTGGAGGACGTGCAGGGCATGGGGGTGGACATGGTGATGGCCAAGCCTTTCAGCCCGAGAGAGGTTGTCCAGGCCGTCGCGACGCTGCTGGAAACCCCGGAACAAGTGAACACTTCCGAGACCTGAACCCCATATCGGGAGGGAAAACAGAGGACCGCGTGATTTTGTGAACGTGATGCCGAACATTTTATCGAGCCGGGAGACGCTCCAGGCGCTGTTGTCGGACCTGAACGCCAAGGCCGCCGAACTGGGCATGGTGCTGACCGCCTGGGATGAAACCGTTCATCCCGTCCCGGCTGGGAGCGAATGCGGCGAATTCTGCCGAATCCTGCAGGATTGCAAGGCCGCCCAGCACGGCTGCGCCAAGGCGCGACGGGAACTGGCGCAGATCGTGATCGAAACCAACCAGCCCTCGCGCGCGACGAGTCCCTGGGGATGCTGCCTGCTGGGCATTCCGGTGCGGAGCCGTCGGCGGCTCATCGGGGCCGTCGTCGTCGGGTTCCCCACGCACGAAATGCTGGACGAGGAGCATTTCGCCCGTCTGTGCGATCGGCTGGAGCTGGATCGCCAGGTGCTGCGGGGCTACGCCCACCAGGCCTGCCGCTACGCCGCCGAAGAGGCCTCCCACGTGCAGGACATGTTCACGATGTTCCTGGAGGACCAGCAGCGCAGCCAGGACGCCAACCAGGCCTTGACGAGCCTTTCGATGAACCTGGCCGG
>JAFGEJ010000241.1 GCA_016931655.1 Phycisphaerae bacterium | reverse complement strand
CGGGGATTTCTGGGGTTTGACTATCATTACACCACCGGCTCGGGCAAGAATCAGTCGCATCACAGTTTTTCCTGCGTGCTGCTTTCCAGCGGAGTTCCGTTGAAGGAGTTGTTCATTCGGCCGGAGGGTTTCTTCGACAAGATCACCGAATTTTTCGGCTATGACGATATTGATTTCGAGTCGGCGGAGTTCAGCCGGGCGTTTTACGTCAAGGCCCCCGAAAAGCGCTGGGCCTACGACGTGCTCCACGCCCGGGCCATCGAGTTTCTGCTGAATCAGCCGAAGTTTACCATCCAGTTCGCACCGGATTGCGCCCTGGCGCGGAAGAGCCGGACGTTTCGGCCTGAGGAATTCGCCCAGGCCGCCGAGGTGCTCCGGGGCCTGCTGGACGGCCTGCCGAACTACGTACTGCAACAACAGGGAGGCGCGACATGACCCTCGGCGTGGCACCTTCAATCGTCGCTTCGACGATTGTGGGTGCTGTTGAAAAAGGCAACAAGCAGAAGAAAGAAAACATAATACAAACGGAACCCACAAGCGAGAAGACTCGCTTGAAGGTGCCACGGCATGCACTGCAACAACAGGGAGGCGCGACATGATATTGGCCCAGGGTGAAATGATTCCCGTGTACGTCATCGGCGGCATTATCCTGCTGATACTGATCTGGTTTATCGCGACGTACAACGTGTTCGTGCGTCTGCGGCAGCACGTGAAGGAAAGCTGGAGCGGCATCGACACGGAGCTGAAGCGCCGGTACGATCTGATCCCGAACCTGGTCGAGACGGTCAAGGGCTACGCCGCGCACGAGAAGCAGGTGCTGGAATCCGTCATCGAGGCCCGTACGCGGGCGGCGAACTCCAACGGTTCGCCGAACGCCCAGGCCAGGGACGAGAATATGCTCGTGGGCGCGTTGCAGCAGCTCTTTGCCCTGGCGGAGGGATACCCGGACCTGAAGGCCTCGGCAAATTTTCTCGAACTCCAGAAACAGCTGGCGGACACGGAAGATCGCATCCAGGCCGCCCGGCGGTTTTACAACGCCAACGTCCGCGACCTGAACACGCGCTGCGGCGTGTTTCCCTCGAACCTGATCGCCGGGATGTTTCATTTTCAGCGCGCGGAATTTTTCGAGATCGACTCCGCCTCCGCCCGCGCACCGGTGAAGGTGAGCCTGTAATTCAAATAGTAAGATTATCTGACCACAGAGACACAGAGAACACAGAGGAAAGAGGAATTTCAAATCTCAAATTTGAAATTTGATATTTTAATAAAAATACTCTGTGTCCTCTGAGTCTCTGTGGTCAGAATATCTTTTTGTAAGACGCTATGAAAAAAGAAAAACCATCGGATACATCAACCGCCAGTGTGTTGGACGTCTGCCCGCCGCCGGAAGTGCTGCGGAGCAATCTCGAGCTGCGCCGGCGAACGAGCGTGCTGCTGCTGACGCTGTTGACGGCGGTGTTGCTGGGGATTTCCTTCGCGCCGTTCCACTGCTGGTTTGTGGCCTATTTCGCGCTCGTGCCGTGGGCGATGGCGATGGCCGGCGGCGTGAAACGATGGTCCACCCTCCTGTCCGGCTGGATTGGGGGACTGGTGTTCTGGGCGGGAATGGTCTACTGGCTGGCCCTGCCGACCGTGGCGGGGTACCTCGGCGCGATTGTGTATCTGTCGCTGTATTGGCTGATCGCCTCGGCGGTGGTCCGCCGGGCGATACGTCGCGGCTGGGGAATGTGGATCACGCTGCCGGTGCTCTGGGTGGGACTGGAATTCCTCCGCGCCCGCGTGCCGCTGCTGGGGTTTCCATGGTTCTTCCTGGCCCAGTCGCAATACGAGCGGACGGGGCTGATCCAGATCGCCGACGCGACGGGGCAATACGGCGTGTCGTTTTTCGTCGCTATGGTCAACGGCGTGCTGCTGGATTTGTTCCAGGGCCCGTTGTTTATGCGCCTGCGGGAAAGGGCGCGTCTCTCGCCGCATGTTTCATGCGGCCTGATCGCCGCCGTCGCGTCCTTGGCGGGACTGCTGGTGTACGGGCAGTATCGTCTGCGCCAGACGCCCGACGTTACCGCGCCGGGCCCGAAGGTCGGGATTGTGCAGGAGGCATTTCCGCTGTCGCTTTCGGGGCCGTTCACGCCCGCCCAGACGTTCCTGGAAGCGCACGTTCAGCGAAGCATGCGATTGATCGGTCGCGGCTGCGACCTGGTAATCTGGCCGGAAACCATGCTCCCGCCGGGCCTGAACCGCGCCGTGCTGGACACCGACGTGCCGAGTCTCGACGCCGGGAACGTTTCCTCCCTGGCGGCGAAACAATTCGGGCCTGCCGCGCTGGAAACCTATGACGTTCCCGCGCTGCGCGAGTTTCTGACACACAAAATCGGCTCCGAAGGCTGGGATCGGTATCGAAGCGCCGCCGTTCGGTTCATCCTGCGACACTACCTCAAAGAGGCCCAACTGGGGCAACTCAACGACGCTCAGGCGCGCAGCCTGGCCTGCCGGTTGCTGGCGTTGCGGCACAGCGGCGATATCAACACCTCCACGCTTCGGCGGGTGCTGCTGCTGTATCTGCCCGGCCCGCCGGAGGCGTGGTCACAGGCCGAGCCGGCGGAGGTTCGCGCCGCGGCGAACCTGATCCTCGACGCCGCCTCGGCGGAAGAGATCAAACTGCCCGAACTCGTGCGGCGTGTGCACGAGACCATCGAGGCCAGGCAGGCCCTGGACTCTCGGCGCCTGGAAACGCAGCGCGGGCGGGCCTGCCTCGTGGAAACCTGCTCGATTCTGCTGGATTGTCCCATCCTGGCCGGCGGATCGACGTTTCAGCGGGAACCTCTGCCCGCCGAAGAGGGCGACGAGTGGGTCTTCGAGAACGGCGTGTTGTGGTTCGACGCGACCGGGCCAAGCGACGTGGAATACGCCAAAATGGTTCTTGTGCCGTTCAGCGAATACGTGCCCGGTAAGCGCGATTGGCCGGCGATGTACCGCCGGCTGCGCCGGCTGGTCCCTGAATTGATGCCGCAGATCCGCCCCGGCGAGAATTTGACGCGGTTCCACCTGCACCGCGGGAAGGAAAACTGGCAGTTGGCCACCCCGATCTGTTTCGAGGGCACGTTTGACCGCCTGTGTCGGGCCATGGTGGCGGCGGGGCCGAAGGACCGGCTGATTCTTGCGAACCTGTCCAACGACGGGTGGTTTGTCTATCAGGGCAAACAAGGCCCGCCCCACGGCACGACGGCCCACGCCCAGCACCTGGTGCACTCGGTCTTCCGCGCGGTGGAAAATCGCGTGCCCGTTGTTCGCGCGGTGAACACGGGGATCAGCGCCTCGATCTCGTCGGATGGAAAGATCCAATCGCTGCTGGAGTTGCGTCTGGAGGAGTACCGCAGGCGGACGATGGTGGCCGGCGTGCTGGAGAGTAAAACGCTTGTGGACGGGCGGAGGAGTTTGTATAGTCTTCACGGAGACGTGTTTGCTTTTTGCGTTTCGCTCGCGGCCTGCACGGCGGTTGTGCTTCTGGTCCGGCGAGGAACTCATCGAAAGGATGCATAAACGTTGACGTTCCGTAAACCAACCCAGGTTTTGACGAAGACGCTCTTCGTGGCGGCGTGTGTTATCGCGGGCTGCGGGGAGATGGCCTGGAACCGCGATTCGGAAATGGCGACCGATCCCCAGCGTGCACGAATGGACGCCCGAACCGTTCTGCTCCAGAGCGTGCACAGCAGCGATCCCCTGATTCGTACGCACGCCGTGGAGGCGATCGGGCGCACCCTGGGCGATCAGGAGGGGCGGATTCTTCTGCAGGGACTTGCCGATCCCGCCGTCAGCGTGCAGTACGCCGCCGCGATGGCGGCGGGGGATATCGCCTATCGGCCGGCCGGGCCTCGCCTGGTGGAAATCGTCAAGGATCCCCACAGCGACCAGCGCGTCGTCAGCGCCGCGATCTACGCCCTGCATCGCATGGGCAGCGACGCCTACACGGGGCAATTGGCCGTTTTGTTGCACAGTGAATTCGACGAGGGTCGCGCCGCGGCGGCGGCGGTCATGGGCAAGATGGGCGAGCCGTCGGCTATCGGACCGTTGCGGTCGATGCTGGTCGACGAAAAGACGCCCGCCGTGCGGTTGGCGATCGTGGAGTCGTTGACGCGGCTGGGCGATTCCGCCAGCGCGCAGATGCTCGAATCCTACGCCAAGCAGTATTTCCTGGACCTTCGCCTGGCGGTGATTCCCACCATCGGCGAACTGCACGTGCCGGGCGCCCAGCGGATTCTGCGGCAGTTGCTGCGGAATGCAAAAAATCCACCGCGAGTCCGCGTCGCGGCGGCCGGGGCGATGGGAACCCTGGGCATGTATGCAAATGATGGATACCAGATGGCCCAATCCGCCCTGGAAAATCCCGACGCCCTTCTCCGTGAATTCTACGGCGATAAGCACGCCGTTTCGGACGTGGAGCGTTCGAGCCTGCAGCAGTTGGCCGCCCTGGCGCTGGGCAAGATGGGCAACCAGAAGGCCTTGGCAGTGCTGCATCCGTTTTTGCAGGAGGACGACCCCGCCGTTCGGGTAGCCGCGGCCATGGCGGTGCTGCAATTGCTCTCGCCCCAGCAGCCGCTGACGCCGGTGGCGGATGAACCCGCCCCGACGCCCGCACCCGACGAGACGCCCTCGCCGGCACGCCGGCTGCCCCGCATCCAGTCGTCCGGCGGCATGGACGAACTCGAGGAAAAGTGATCGACCGGAGTTTTTTTAATTCTGGCACAATAAAAAATCCAGAAAATCCGACACTGAGAAACTGAGAGACAGAGAAGATTTTTGTTCTTTTTTTCTCAGTTTCTCAGTTACTCTGTGTCGCGTTTTTTCTCGGCCGAAGGGGTTGGATCACTGATTTGTCGTTGGGAAAAAGAATCGCTCACCGACGAAAAGTAATCGCCGCAAAAGATTGACAGCCGTCCCTCCGATGGATATAGTAAGAAATATGAACCACGGCAGAGAGCAATTCGATTTCACGCGGCGGTCCGATGCGGCCCGTCACGTTGTTTCTCTGTCCGCACTTCGCGTGGTCGTTGTACGCTAGGTCGCCGCGTTCTTCTGCGCGGCGGCCGTCCTCCCCAACCCCCGACAAGGGATTTTGTCGTATCCCCACGGATTCCCTTGTCCAGAACCGTTTGACAGGATGTTTCGGGAGAGATTTGCATGCGACGAACACAACGACAATCGAATAACCGCGAGGCATGGCAAGACCGGGACGGCTGCGACGTTCTGCTGCGCTGCCTGGCCGAGGAGAACGTCGAGGTTCTCTTCGGATATCCCGGAGCGGCGGTGATTCCGGTGCTGGATCGTCTGTGGTCCTTTGCCGAGGGAATTACGCACCAGCCGAGAAGTAAAAAACTTGCATTTTCAAGTACCCCGGGGACATGCTATGCCGATACGAATAATTGTACGATCGGAAGGAATAAAACCATGAGTAAAACGAAAAAGACGGCGTCGGGTTCCCTGGCGGGAAAAAACGGCGCGGAAGTGTTCCACCGGATGCTGCAGGCCGAGGGCGTCGAGACCATGTTCGGCTTCCCCGGAGGAGCGGTGCTTCCGATTTTTGACGAGCTGTTCGAATCGCCGATCCGGTTCGTTCTGACCCGCCACGAGCAGGGCGCGACGCACATGGCCGACGGCTACGCCCGCAGCACGGGAAAGGTCGGCGTGGTCATCGCCACCTCCGGCCCGGGCGCGACGAACATCGTCACGGGCCTGGCCACGGCGAACATGGACTCGATTCCCCTGGTCGCCTTCACGGGACAGGTCAAAAGCACGCTGATCGGCAACGACGCCTTCCAGGAGGCCGACGTGACCGGCGTGACGCGCCCCGTCACGAAGCACAACTTCCTCGTCCGCGACGTGAAGGATTTAGGCCGCGTCGTGCGCGAGGCGTTTCACATCGCCCGGACGGGTCGGCCCGGGCCGGTGCTCGTGGACATCCCCGTCGATTGCACCGTCGCGAAGCTCGACTCCGAGCCGGACCTGGAACCGAGCCTGCCCGGATACAAACCGCGCGGCGGGGCCGGCAATGAACGGCAGATCAAAGTTTCGGCGGAGATGATAAACGCCTCCGAGCGCCCCGTGCTGTACGTCGGCGGAGGCGTGATCCTCTCCAACGCCTCGGAGGAACTGACGGCCCTGGCGCGAAAGGGCAACCTGCCCGTGACGACCACGCTGCTGGGCCTGGGCGCGTTCGACGAAGCCGACCCGCTGAGCCTCAAAATGCTCGGCATGCACGGGACGGCCTACGCCAACCACGCCGTGCAGCAGTGCGACTGCCTCGTCTCCATCGGCGCCCGGTTCGACGACCGCGTCACCGGCGACCTGACGAAGTTCGCGCCGCACGCGAAGATCATTCACATTGACATCGACCCGTCGAGCATCTCCAAGAACGTTACCGTGGACGTGCCCGTTGTGGGCGACGCCAAGGCCATCCTTGCGCAGATGCTTCCGATGATCGAGAAGAAAGACCGCTCGGCCTGGCGGAACCGGATCGACGACTGGAAAAAACAATTTCCGCTGACGTATGAAACCAACGGCGACATTCGGCCCCAGGAAGTCATCGAAACGCTGGGGAAACTGACAAAGCACGACGCGATCGTCGCCACCGGCGTCGGGCAACACCAGATGTGGGCCGCCCAGTTCTACGGCTGGACCAAGCCGCGCCAGATCATCACCTCCGGCGGGTTGGGGACAATGGGCTTCGGCTGCCCCGCCGCCATCGGGGCGCAGTTCGGCAATCCGGGCAAACTCGTCGTGGACATCGACGGCGACGGAAGTTTCACCATGACGATGGTGGAGGTGATCACGGCCGTCCAGTACAACCAGCCGGTGAAGTTCATCGTGCTGGACAACGAATACCTCGGCATGGTGCGTCAATGGCAGGAGCTGTTCTACGGCCGGCGGTATTCGGCCACCGAACACGCCTGCCCGGAATTTACGGGCATCGCTCGCGCCTTCGGGGCCGGGGCGGCGAAGATCACCGACCGCCGGGAACTGGCCGACGGCCTGAACGAAATGATCAAATACGACGGACCGTTCGTCCTGCACGTCTGCGTGGCGAAGGAAGAAAACGTCTTCCCCATGGTCGCCGCGGGCAAGGCCCTGGACGATATGATCCAT
>JAFGEJ010000240.1 GCA_016931655.1 Phycisphaerae bacterium | reverse complement strand
CTCCGGGCATATTTTACGTCCTTACGCCCACGGGCTTGCGCCCGTGGCTACTATCAAAAACTCCGATTGAATTTCTATTGTGTTTATCCCCGGGGATGGGATATCCCGGTAATGGGACATGAACTGAAAAAAAACGCACCGCCGTTCCTCACGTGGGAACGACGGTGCGCATGGACCAAGTCCTCCCTTCAAAATCTCAATGGTTTCAGGCAGCCGATCGTTTCTTCTGCGTACGGCGGAAGAAGATCATCCCGGCCCCCAGGGCCAGGAGCGTCACGGTCGCCGGTTCCGGCGTCGTTCCTCCATCGCCCCCTCCAACCGGTACGTGCGACCGGACGTCGCCCGTCACGTGTGTATCCATGCTTTTGCCCTTCCTGGCGTCTTCCTGGTGCATAAACGTCAGAACGGCGGAGATGTTTTTATCGTCGAGTTTCGCGCCTTTTTGCAACAGCGGATCGGTTTCCAGGCCCAGAAGGCCGTCCTTGCCGGTAAAAGACAGCGTGACGGATTGCAGCGCGTTGCCCACCTCGGCCTGTGTACTGATCGTGAACCATTCGTGGTTTCCGCGAGAAATACTGGCGATCTGGGCGTTTTGCTTGCCTTCGGAGGCAACGCCGGCGATCCGGGCGCTCTCTCTGCCCTTGGAGAGAATGCTGGCAATCTGGGCGTTCTGTCTACCCCCGGAGGTAAAGACCATCTCCCCGATCGTCAACGTCAGGCCGAAGGCGTTTTCGTCGCCTTCAAAGAGTTTCATTGCATGGGAATTCTTCTCGGCCAGGGAGGATTGAATTTCCCGGAGCTTGTCCTTGTCGAACCAGTACGATCCCTTGAATGGGGTTCCCTTGCTGACGTTCCCGAGCAGGCCGGCCTTGTCGTGGACACCCTGAAGAGTTCCGGAAAAATCGAACTTCTCGACGGCGGCGCCCGCGGCGCCCGCAGCCGCCAGAACACCGGCGCAGAAAAAGAGGCAGGTTCGTTGCAACCCTCTCATTGTCACTCTCCGTATTCCTTGCATGGTTCTTTCATCCAGTAACGGTTAACCTGTTCCGCGGTAATTACGTATCTCCAGACGTCCGCGTCACAAAAGAAACGTAGGATAGAAATTTCCACCAAACCACCCGGATGAAAAAAAATTCCCCATTTTCATAAAATACCTCAGAACAATTTTTTCTCAAAATTAGGGGTATGTTCGCATGAATATTTATAAAAACTTCTCGATTTGACGGACTTGGGAAGGAACGGGTCGTTGGATGCGGATTGGCGGTTCGATATACTACCGGGCCGATGGCGAATCTTGGTGAAAACATGAAGGCCGCCAGGCTGGCGGGTCGGCGGGTCAGCGTAATCGGCCTGGGGCGCTTCGGCGGCGGCGTGGGCGTGACGCGCTGGCTGTGCTCGCAGGGCGCCGTTGTGACCGTTTCCGACCAGTCAGACGAGTCGCAACTGGCGGATTCCGTCGCGCAACTGGCGGGGCTGGACGTTGCGCTGCACTTGGGGGGCCATCGCGAGGAGGATTTCCTGCAGGCCGACCTGCTGGTGGTCAACCCCGCCGTTCCGAAAGACCATCCCCTGCTGGCCGAGGCGATCCGGGCAAACGTGCCGCGAACCACCGAGATCAACCTGTTCCTCCAGCGATGTCCCGCGCCGGTCGCGGGCGTCACGGGCAGCGTCGGAAAGAGCACCACCACCGCGATGCTCGGAGCGATTCTTTCCCGCCGCTTCACGACGCACGTGGGCGGAAACATAGGCCGAAGCCTGCTGGAAACCCTGCCGGAGATTCAGCCCGATCACGTCGTGGTGCTGGAGCTCTCGAGCTTCCAGCTGGAGGATACGCCCCTGGTCCGCGTCAGCCCGCACGTGGCGCTCGTGACGAACCTTCTGCCGAACCACCTCGACCGGCACGGCACGATGGCCTCCTACACCGACGCGAAAAAGAACATCTTTCGTTTTCAGAATCCCGACGACGTTCTGATCCTCAACCGGCGGGACGAAGTGCTTTGCACCTGGGCGGGGGAGGCGAAAGGCAAGGTTTCGTATTTTAACGAAGACGACGACGAGTCGTTTGAACTGCTTTTGCCCGGCGAGCACAACCAGGCCAACGCCCAGGCGGCTTTTGCCGCGGCGGCGGCGCTGGGCGCGTCGCGCGAGGACGCCGCCCAGGCCTTGCGGGAATTCACGGGCCTGCCGCACCGGTTGCAGTTTGTTCGCGAAACGCGCGGCGTGCGATATTACAACGATTCCAAGTGCACCACGCCGGCCGGCGCGATCGTCGCCCTGCGGGCGTTTGAACCGCGGCGGGTCATTCTGCTGGCCGGCGGATACGACAAAGGGACCGCCTTCGACGAACTGGGGGCGGAGATCTGCTCCCGCGCCAAGGCCGTCATCGCCTTCGGCGCGACGCGGGGGAAAATTCTGGTCGCCGTCGAACGCCTCCGCACCTCCCCGGTCCCGCTCGCCCAAGACGTTGAGGATCTTTCGGTGGCCGTCTCGGCCGCCCGCGAAATCGCCGAACCCGGCGACGTGATCCTGCTGTCCCCCGCCTGCGCCAGCTACGACCAGTTCACCAACTACGAACAACGCGGCCTGGCGTTTGTGCAACTCGTATTCTGAATTCCCGCAACAAGACAAAAAAAACGCGACACCCCTTAGCAGCCCGTTTAGGAAGTCATATTTTGTGTCGCGGGCGTCTCGCCCGCGCGTGGCGTGGCCCTCCGGGCCGCGAAAACAAGGCCAATCCGAGGGCAAGATGCCCTCGGCACACGCGGGCCAGAGGCCCGCGACACTTTCTAAACGGGCTGTTAGGGGCAGGCTCCGTCACTGAGATACTGAGAAGAATTCTTAATTCATCCTCTCAGTCCCTCTGGAATGGAGCCTGCCCCCAAGGGGTGTCGGATTTTCTGTTTTCTGCTGTTCCGGAAGATCCGGTTACTCGCCGGAATACTCCTTACTCAAGTCTGGTCTTGCTTTTTGCCGGGCGATTCCGTAGTGTTCGATTCATTGGAAACCCCGGCTCATTTCATGGGAGATATGCTATGACGAACAACACGACAACTCCTGGGCGGTGGCGAACCGTGATGATCCCGTCGCTGATCTCGGCCGTCCTGGCTGTGGCGCTCTGGGAGGCCCTGCCGCAAATCCTCTCGCCGGCCCAGGCCCAGATTACGCCGAAGAACAGTCCGTTGAACGCCATCAAGGATCGTCGGGACGTGATCGTGGAAATTCAGGATACCAACAAGAAGCTCGACGCCCTGATGGCGCTGCTGAAAAGCGGCAAGATGCGCGTCATCGCCGAGGTGGAACTGAAACAACCCGCCCCGACGCCCCGACGCGCACGGGACTGATTTCCCACGAGGGCTGTATGACCCAACTCAGCGTCAACGTCAATAAAATCGCTCTGCTGCGCAACCAGCGGGACCTGGACATCCCCAGCGTGGTGCATCTTTCGCGCATCTGCCTATCGGCCGGCGCGGTGGGTATCACCGTGCACCCCCGTCCCGACCAGCGACACATTCGGCCCGGCGACGTGTGGGAGATCGCGGAACTGGCCGCACAAACCGGCGCGGAATTGAATATCGAAGGCAACCCGTTCTCCGAGGAGTGCGGCTCGTATCCGGGGTTCATGGACATTGTCCGCCGCGCCAGACCCACGCAGTGCACGCTCGTGCCCGACAGCCCCGACCAGAGCACCTCCGACCACGGCTGGGACGTGAAAGCCAACGCCAAGCGCCTCCAGCCGATCGTTACGGAACTGCAGACCCTCAACAGCCGGGTGAGCCTGTTCGTTGATCCCGACCCGGCCCAGATGTCCCCGGCAGCCGGGATCGGCGCCGACCGCGTGGAACTGTATACCGAACCGTACGCCCGCGCGTTTGCGGAGGGTCACGCGGAGCAGGCCTGCGAGAAATACGCCGCCGCTGCTGCTGCCGCCCGCGACGCGGGACTGGGCCTCAACGCCGGACACGACCTGAACTTGAAGAATCTTGCGAAGTTCGTTACGATTCCGGGCGTCCTGGAAGTCTCGATCGGCCATGCCCTGATCGCCGAGGCCCTGGAAATGGGCCTCGACGCGACCGTCCGGGCGTATGTGAAAATCCTGTCCAGTACAAAATAAAGAAGTCCACGGATTTCACGGATAAAAGAAGGATTCCACGGATTGAAATTTTTTTAAAAGAAATCCGTGAAATCGTTGTTCGGGAAAATCCGTGCAACCTGCCTACCGGCAGGCAGGTCCGTGGATGAATTTGAATATAGCCTATACAGGGATAAGGAATATGCCATGACATCGGAACGCATGAAACTGGAAGGTTCGATGGTCGCCATTGTCACGCCGTTTTTTGACGGCGAGGTGGACTTCGACGCGCTGGGTCGGCTGATCGAATTTCAGATCGACGGCGGCACGCAGGGGATCGTCCCCTGCGGCACGACGGGCGAAAGCCCCACGCTGACACACGAGGAGCACGACCGGGTGATTGCCTTCACCGCCGAGAAGGTCGCCGGCCGCGTGCCCGTGATCGCCGGTACGGGCAGCAACTCCACCGCCGAGGCGGTCCAGCTCACGAAGCACGCCCGCGCCGCCGGCGCCGACGCCTGTCTGAGCGTCAACCCGTACTACAACAAGCCCACGCAGCATGGCATGATCGAGCACACCAGGGCGATGGCCGACGCGGGCCTGCCCATTGTGCTGTACAACATCCCCGGCCGAACGGGCGTCGAGCTGGCCGCCGAGACGATTGCGCAAATGTACGAGGAAATCGAACTGGTCGTCGCGGTCAAGGAAGCGACCGGCAAACTGGACATGGCCAGCGCCGTCGCTTCGGCGTGCGACATCACGATCCTTTCCGGCGACGATTCGCTGACGCTGCCGATCTGCGCCGTCGGCGGATCGGGCGTCATCAGCGTGCTGGCGAACGTCCTGCCGGCTGAGGTGCGCAGGCTCTGGGATTTCATCGAGGCCCAGGAAATGCACGACGCCTGCACGCAGCACCTGAAGCTCTTTCCGCTGTTTCGGGGCATGTTCGTTCAGACCAACCCGATTCCGATCAAGGCCGCCCTGGCGATGATCGGCCTGTGCGGCGACGAGATGCGCCTGCCCATGACTCCCCTGGCCCAACAGTACCGCGCGGGCCTGGCGCAACTTCTCCGCGACGCGGGCCTGAACGTCCAGGCCGAGTAAACCAAATTTTTAATTGACCACAGAGACACAGAGTTCACAGAGAATAATCTTTTATTACCAGTAGGTTATGAATGATTAATTTGTTCTTGATGAAAATAGGAATAAACAAAGTGTTATTCCCATCAAATCCATAAATTTCTCTAACTATTTGATAAATAAATACCTCTGTGATCTCTGTGTCTCTGTGGTGAAATATTCGGGCTAGCGGACCCCGCCGCCCAAACCGCCCCGAACCGGGAAAAGGGGATTGGAATACCGGCGCGGAAGATTTTATGATGTATTCGTTCCCGGGCGGCGGGCGCGAGCTCTACCGACGGGAAAAGGGAAAACGGCGCTGAATCGTTTCCGAGGCGGGTTATGCGAGAAATTTACCGGATTCTGGACGCGAACTTCAACCGGGCGCGAGAGGCTTTGCGCGTCGTGGAAGACTGCGGGCGGTTCGTACTGAACGACCCCGCCGTCACGGCGATGGCAAAGCACTTCCGCAGCGACCTGAAGGAACTGCTCGACGAGCTGCCGCACGCCGAACTGGTCGTCAGCCGCGACACCCCCGGCGATCTGGGGCGCGAGATCACCTCCCGCACCGAACCGGCGCGTGAGGGCCTCGAAGACGTAGCCACCGCCGCCTGCAAACGCCTCACCGAGGCGCTGCGGACGATCGAGGAATACGCCAAAATCGTCGCGCCGAAACAGGCCCTCGACGTGGAGCGCATGCGCTACGACGCCTACACGCTGGAGCAGCGCCTTTGCACGCGGTTCCTCGTGGCCCAGCGATTCCGGAACGTGAAGCTCTACGTGATGCTCTCGGCCGATCTGTGCAAGTCCGGCTCGCTGCGGGCCGTCGCCCGCGCCGCGCTGGCCGGCGGCGCCGACGCGATCCAGCTCCGCGAAAAGGACATCGACGACGCGCTGTTCCTGGCCTACGCCGCCGAGCTGCGCGAACTGACGGACCAGACCGACCGGCTGCTGATTATCAACGACCGGCCGGACATCGCCGCCATCGTCGGCGCGGACGGCCTGCACCTGGGGCAGCACGACCTGCCCATTCCCGACGCCCGCCGACTGCTGCGCCCCGGGGCGATTATCGGGCGAAGCTGCCACTCCGTCCAGCAGGCACGGGAGGCCATCAACGAAGGCGCGGACTACGTGGCCCTGGGGCCGATCTATCAGACAGCCATCAAGCATCGCCAGCCCGTCGGCCCGGGACTGCTGGAGGAAATTCAACAGGCCTACGAAACCGTGCCCTTACCGATCGTGGCGGTGGGAGGCATCAACGCCGGGAACGTCGCCGAGGTCATCCGGCACGGTGCGAAGTGCGTAGCCGTCTGCACAGCCGTCAACGCCGCCGACGACCCCCAGGCCGCCGCGGAGGCAATACGAAAACAGCTTGATCCTTAACCTGCTCGAAAAACTCCACGGATTACTTTGTTAACTGGTTAACTGGTTAATTGAGACTGTCAAGAAATTCAGGCAATTAAACATGGATGGAGCTTCACCGAAATTTTGTTGCTGTTTTCCTCGTCCCGAAGGGACAGAAAGCATCTGGCCGGGGGTGAGCGAAGCGAACCCCCGGAAGAAGGTTTATTTTTTAGAGCCCCAACGGGGCGACAGCAACTCTTCCTTCTCATTACACTCGCTGTCGTCCCGTTGGGACTTTTCATTTTTTGCCGCTTTCCGGG
>JAFGEJ010000002.1 GCA_016931655.1 Phycisphaerae bacterium | reverse complement strand
TTTTTCCATTCCTTTGTGCTCTTTGTGAACTTTGTGGCAAAATTCTTTTTGTTATGTTTTATTTCAATTCGTGTAACCTGCCCCTCAGGGGTTCGTGGACGAATATTCGGTTGGATTTGAGATACATAAAAACCATTCTTGCAAGGAAAGGGTGAACGAATGATGGACATAACGACAAATCTGCTGGCCGCGGTGCGAGACACGGGCAGTACCGCCAATCCCGGCTTCTGGGTGCTGATCGGCGTGCTGGTGCTGATCGGCCTGGTGTTCCTGGTCCTGTTCGGGCCGCTGTTCGGGCTGTGGATTCAGGCGTTGGCGGCCCACGCGGGCGTGGGCATCTTTCAGCTCATCGGCATGCGGCTGCGGAAGGTCAACCCGCGGATCATCGTGATTTCGCGTATCCAGGCCGTCCAGGCCGGGCTGCCCATGGACACGACCGACCTGGAGAGCCACTACCTCGCCGGCGGCAGACCGATGAACGTCGTCAACGCCCTGATCGCCGCGAACCGCGCGAACATCGAGCTGTCCTGGCGCACGGCCACCGCCATCGACCTGGCCGGGCGAGACATCCTGGACGCCGTGAAGACCTCCGTGAATCCCAAGGTCATCGACTGCCCCAATCCCATCGGCGGGAAAATGACCATCGACGCGGTCGCCAAGGACGGCATCCAGGTCAAGGCCAAGGCCCGCGTGACCGTGCGGGCGAACATCGAACGCCTCGTCGGCGGCGCCACGGAGGAAACCATTATCGCCCGCGTGGGCGAGGGCATCGTCACGACCATCGGTTCCTCCGAGTCCTATAAAACCGTCCTGGAGAATCCCGACACCATTTCCAAGAAGGTGCTGGAGAAGGGCCTGGACGCGGGGACGGCCTTCGAGATCCTCTCCATCGACATCGCCGACGTGGACGTGGGCGAGAACATCGGCGCGAAGCTGCAGGCCGACCAGGCCGAGGCCGACAAGCGCCGCTTCCAGGCCGAGGCCGAGAAACGCCGCGCCATGGCCATGGCACAGGAACAGGAAATGAAGGCCCTGACCCAGGAAAACCGCGCCAAGGTCGTGCTCGCGGAGGCGGAAATCCCCCTGGCGATGGCCGAGGCCTTCCGCAGCGGAAACCTGGGCATCATGGACTACTACAAGATGCGAAACATCCAGGCCGACACGTCCATGCGCGACAGCATCGGCGGCGGTTCGGGTAAAACCGATCAGGGGAAATAATGTTCCCACCAGCGAGTTTCATTTCGGTCCTGGCAGCCGACGACGGCGACGGCGTGGATACCGTTATCCAGATCGCCCTGTTCATTCTCATCGCCGCCGGTTCGATCATCAGCGCGTATTTCAAGAAGGCGGCGGAAAAACGCCAGCAGGAAAAGGCCCGGCAAAAGGCCGAGGAAGCCAAGGGGATTCTCGCGCGCAAGACCCAGCGGGAACAGGCCCGGCGGCAAACGGCCCCACAGCGGGACGCCTCCCTGGGGATGATGAAAAAACAGCCGTCCCTGCGGGATTTCATTCAAAATCGCGCCGCGCCGCCGGTCGCACCCCCGCCGGTTCCCCCGCCGAGGCCCTCCATGTTCGCCGCGCCGCCCAAACCCGTCCCCAGGCCCGTCCACGTCGAGGAGTCGCATCTGACCGAACGGACGCCCATCAAACCTCTTCCCGAAGGCCTCGATCATCCAACGCCCGTGCTCGTCGAACGGAAGGTTCTCGAACCCGCCGCCGACCTTCATACGCGCGTAAACCTCGCCGACGGCGACATCGCACGAGCGGCAATCATTTTCCACGAAATCCTCTCGCCCCCAAGGGCGCTCCGCACCACGGCGGAATTGTGGGAGTAAATTTCTTGCTCTATTGAAAACAAGTAAAAAACAAAGAAAGATAGCCACAAAGAACACAAAGGTCACAAAGAAGAGAAGAAATCACTTTTTTTGTTGTTTCTTCTTTGAGACCTTTGTGACCTTTGTGGCGAAAAAAATCTTTATTTAAGACCGCGGAACGCCAAACCGGTTCCGGAACGGGCTTGACGTTCCGCGGTATCTTTTTTCTCCCCTCCCTTTGTCTCGCCTCCTCCGAAATGCGCCTACAATGAAGAAAAATTCCGTAACGCGGAACGTATCTTGGGGTTGAATCGTTTATGAGGGTGACGGCGAAGGCCGTCACGGCTGACATGGGAAACACCAGGCCGACTGATTTTGAAACGCTGGCGATGGAGCACCTGGGCGTTTGCTGGCGGGTGGCGACGGCGTACTGTCGTAACTCCTTGCAGGCGGATGATTTGGTGCAAACCACCTTCGTGAAGGCCCTGGAGAAGTTTTCCACCTGGCAGCCGGGCACGAACTTCAAAGCCTGGCTGTTGCGCATTCTGCACAACACGTGGATCGACGAGCTTCGCCATCGCCGCCTGGCCGGCCCGGCCGTGAGTCTGGATGAACAGTATCTTCCGGATGCCGAGACGCCCAGGCCGCCCGCCTGGAGCAACGCGGACGACCTGCTGGAGAATTTCTCCGACGAACAGGTGATCCGGGCGCTGCGGGAGCTGCCCGAAGAGCAGCGGCTGGCGCTGTTCCTGGTGGACGTGGAGCAACTGGACCACCGGGAGGCGGCCGAGATTTTATCCGTCGCCGTCGGGACGATCAAAAGCCGCGCCAGCCGGGCGCGCAACGCGCTGAAACGAAAGCTGGAAACCCACGCACGCGATCTGGGTTTCGTGGAACGACGCTCATGACGGACTTTATGAACTCAAAGTGACCGATTGGATAAACCCAGCCAAAGGAAAGGTTAACTGGTTGATTGGTTAACTGAGGCTGTCCAGAAATTCAGGTAACCGAAACATGAATGGAGCTTCACCGAAATTTTGTTGTATTTTTTCTCGTCCCGAAGGGACGGA
>JAFGEJ010000239.1 GCA_016931655.1 Phycisphaerae bacterium | reverse complement strand
GCCCCGTTGGGGCTCTAAAAAAATAAACCTTTTTCCGGGGGTTCGCTTCGCTCACCCCCGGCCAAATGCTTTCTGTCCCTTCGGGACAAAGAAAAAAACAACAAAATTTCGGGGAAACTCCATTCATGTTTCGGTTACCTGAATTTCTGGACAGCCTCAGTTAACCAATTAACCAATTAACCAATTAACCAGTCAACCCATTTGCCGTGTTTGGCACAGGCGGGCGTGTTCCAGGCGGCAGAAGCGGTCGGTCATGCCGGCGAGGTAATCGCACACCACGCGGTGCGGGTCGTCTCCTTCCGTCTCGACGCGGCGGAGATAGCGGGCCGGCAGCTTCGACGGGTCGGCCTGGAAGGTTTGAAAAAGTTCCCGCAGGATTGTTTCGGCGGCCTTCGCCTGCCGGACGACCTCCGGGTGTCGATACACGTTCTCGAACAGGAACGTCTGCATTTCCCGCAGCGCCGCGGCCGTCTCGTCCGGCAGGACGACGCATTTTCCCGCCGCCCGTCGCGCCGCGTCCGGCGAGTCGATATGTCGCTCGGCAAGCGTTTGGCGCGTCGCAGCGATCAGGTCTTCGCACAGCACGTCGGGTACGCCCTGGACGGCCTGGATGCGCCGGTGGATCACGCGGGCCGTGGGATGCATCTGGACCGCCCGCTGCCAGACCCGCCGCCAAAGCGCCAAATCCCGCAGCGCCTCGCCCTGCACCATTCCCAGCGACAGGGCGTCTTCCAGGTCGGCTGCGGTGTAGGCGATTTCGTCGGCGGCGTCGACTACCTGTCCTTCCAGCGGCGCGAAACGCTGATCGCCCGCCGCCTCCGGTGCGTCGTAGCGCGTCTCATGCCGCCCCATACATTCGCGCGTCGCGTTTGTTAAGTTCAGGCCGCGAAATTCGGGAAACGGATGCTCCAGGTACTCCACAACTCGCAGCGACTGGCGGTTGTGCTCAAATCCGCCGTGCTCCCGCATCAGTTCATTCAGTACCGTTTCGCCGACGTGTCCGAACGGCGAATGCCCCAGGTCGTGCCCCAGGGCGACGGCCTCGGTGAGGTCCTCGTTGAGTCCCAGCGCCCGGGCGATGGCGCGTCCGACCTGGGCGACCTCCAGCGTGTGCGTCAGGCGCGTTCGGCCGTGATCGTTTTCGTGCGGCGCGAAGACCTGCGTTTTGTAATCCAGCCGTCGAAAGGCCGAGCACCGCAGCACGCGCCGCCGATCCAGCTCGAACGGATCCGTTTCGCCGATGTGCGCTTCGGGATGCTCCCTGGCGGCGTCGGAGGGCGATATGGCGTACGGTTGCAGGGACATGGCAATTTTACGAGAGCGTGTATGAAAACGTGTCGCGGGCCTCTGGCCCGCGAGTACCGAGGGCATCTTGCCCTCGGAATGATTTTATTTTCGTGGCCAGGATGGCCGCGATACGCGCGGGCAAGATGCCCGCGACACTTGAAAATGCATTTTTCATATAGGCTCCGAGAGTTTTGGCAGGCCCATCGCCTCGCCGGCCCGGCGGACTTCCGCCAGGATATTCTCCAGGAATTCCGGCACGACGTGCACCCGGCCGAAGACGGGCATGAAATTCGTGTCACCTTCCCAGCGGGGCACGATGTGGGCGTGAATGTGCCCGGGCAGGCCCGCCCCGGCGCATCGGCCCAGGTTTATGCCCACGTTAAAACCGTCCGGCTTGAGCGCCCGCGTCATGGCCTGCTGAAGATCGCGAAGCATTTCCATGATCTCCGTGAGGGTCTCCGTCGGCAGATCGGTCAGGTCGGGCACGTGCTCGTACGGCGCGACGAGGCAGTGTCCGCCGGTGTAGGGGAAGCGGTTGAGGACGGCCAGCGTCCGCCGGCCCCGCCAGACGACGAGGTTGGCGTCGTCGTTTTCGGTTTCGTCGCGGCAGCGGCAGAGGAAGCAGCCGTCGTCAGGCTCGGCCAGGCTGCGAATGTATTCCATACGCCACGGCGCCCAGAGATTCTTTCGATTAGTCCGATCGGTCCGATCGGTCTGATCGGCCCGCTCCTCCGGCTGGGATGCTTCGTTGGTCATGGGCGGGATGATACCATCCCCGCCGCCGGGTCACAAGTCCGCCAGCAGTTGTGCGGCAGTTTTCCCAAGCCTGGGGTGCAGGGCGTTGGGTGCGATCTGACTCAGCGGTTCGAGCACGAACCGCCGCTCGTGCATGCGGGGATGCGGAATTTGCAGGTCCGGGGAGTCGATGTCCTGATCGCCGTACAGCAGGATATCGAGGTCGCACGTTCGCGGCCCCCAGCGAAGCTCCCGGCTGCGGTTCCGGCCGAGGGCGGTTTCGATTTCCTGCAGCGCCGCGAGCAGTTCTCGTGGCGAAAGGGTAGTGTGCAGTTCCGCCGCGGCGTTGAGGTAGGACGGCTGATCCTCCGGGCCGCCGGCCGGCGCGGTCTTGAGGAACTGCGAAATCCGCCAGACCGTCACGCCCTCGCGGCGCGCGAGCATCTCCAGTGCCCGCCGGAGCGTATCGGCTGTCTCGCCGACGTTTGCCCCCAGACCAATATAGGCGATAACCGTTTCCACACTCTCATTTCTTCTTATTGCCTATTCCCCGAAAATTTGCGTGGTGCAGCACCTGCTGCACCACGTTGTATTCAAGTATGTAACCATTTTATAACGTGGCGGAGCAGGTGCTCCGCCACGCATATACGTGCCTATCGCCTGTTGCCTTCTTCGTACGTTTGCACTTCGTCGTGGACGTATTCCAGTGACACGCCGGCCTGGGCGAACAGGGCTTCGCTTTCGGCGGCGGCGTGGTATTTCCGCTGGCAGAGAACGCGACGGATGCCGCAACTGATGATGAGCATCGCGCACGTGCGGCAGGGGGTCATGCGGCAGTAGAGGGTCGCCCCGTCGAGGGGAATCCCCCGCCGGGCGGCCTGGCAGATGGCGTTCTGCTCGGCGTGGATCGTTCGGACGCAATGCTCGGTGATGAAACCGTCTTCGTGAATGATCTTCTTCATCTGATGGCCGACGTCGTCGCAGTGCGGCAGGCCCGGCGGAGAACCGACGTAGCCGGTGACCAGAATCTGCCGCTCCCGCGCGATCACGCACCCGGACCGCCCGCGATCGCACGTCGCGCGCTTCGCCACGGCCTCCATGACCTCCATGAAATACTCGTCCCACGAAGGCCTTTCATATTGGCTCTTTCCGTTGTTCGTCATATATCTTCCGCCGGTGCTACCGTCGTCCGACCAGGCCGCGCTGCGACTGCGAGATGCCCTTGATCATCATCTTGAGGTCTTCGGGGTTCGGCGCGACGGTGTAGGCGACCTTCGGGTCGATCATGTCTTTTTCGATCAGTTCGTAGAGGCTGCGCGTGAAGCTGCACATGCCCTGGTCTTCATGGGAGCGGATCACGTCGCCCAGTTCGTTGTCCCGGCCGTTCTCCAGAAGGTTTCGGACGGTCGGGTTCATCTGGAGGATTTCGACGGCCGGCACGCGGCTGATGCCTTCCTTCACGGAAGGCAGGAGCTTCTGGCAGACGATGGCCTTGAGACTGAAGGCCAGGGACTGGAGAATCAAAGGCCTGCTTTCCGTGGGGAACAGTTCCAGCACGCGGGAGATGGTCTGCGG
>JAFGEJ010000238.1 GCA_016931655.1 Phycisphaerae bacterium | reverse complement strand
GTGCGGTTTTTCGGGGGCGAGTTTCTCCAGCCAGACTTCGTAATCGTGGTGCAGGCCGGATTCGTTGTCGTTGATGAACACCGACGCGGTAATGTGCATCGCGTTTACGAGCACCAGGCCTTCCTGCACGCCGCTTTGCTCGACGAGTTGTTCCACCTCCTCGTGAATGGACACAATCGCCCGCCGCGTGGGGGTGTTCATCCAGATTTCCTTCGTCAGTGTTTTCATTCTTACCTTCGGTAAAACAGTAATTTTGTTGGAAATACCAGACGGTTCTCCACGAATTACACGGATTAAAGACGGATTACACGGATATTTTTTACAAAAGAAAAATCCGTGAAATCTCTTTGAAATCCGTGAAATCCGTGGAGTATTTATTTTGAAAGCATTAATTTTTCGATTTCAGCACATCGATCAGGATCGCCAGGCCTTTGTGCAGCACGTCGGTTTCGATGGTTAGCGGCGGGGCGAGGCGCAGGACGTTGTTCTTGGCCGTGCAGACGATCAGACCGTGATCCAGACAGGCCGTCATCACGTCCTTGGCGGAAACGGACTCCGCCAGCGTCATGCCGATCATCAACCCTTTTCCTCGCAGATCGGTTACACAGGCGGGCCTGGCCTTTTGCAGAATTTGCATTGCTTCGTTACCGAGCGTCTCGGCGCGGGCGACGAGATTTTCGTCTTCGATGAGTTTCATTGTCGCCGCCCCGGCTGCGGCGCAGACGGGCGCCCCGCCCATCGTGCAGCCGTGCGTTCCGGGGCACAATACGTCGGCCCATTGGGGCGCCGCGACGCAGGCGGCGATGGGCAGCCCGCCGCCGACGGCCTTGGCGAGGGTCATCACGTCCGGCTCGATGTCGTAATACTGATAAGCGAACCATTTTCCCGTCCGGGCCGGCCCGCACCAGACCTCGTCGCAAACCAGCAGCAGGCCCTTATCGTCGCAGAGTTTTCGCAATCCCTGCATGAACTCGACGGTCGGAATGTTCATGCCACCCTCGGCCTGAATCGGCTCGATGAACACGCCGGCGGTGTCTTTATCGACGGCCTTCTCGACGGCGGCCAGGTCGCCGTAGGGGACCATGACGTTGCCCGGCAGCATCGGCTCGAAGCCAAGCTGGAACGACGGCGGTGTGATGCTCAGCCCGCCCATTGTTCTGCCGTGGAAGCAGTTCTCAAAACTGATGATCTTGTACGGGCCGGCGGCCTTGCGCTCGCCACCGCGGGCGGCCAGGCGCACGAGCTTCAGTGCGGCTTCATTGGCCTCCGCGCCGCTATGGCAGAAGAATACCTTTCCGCCGAAGGCGTGCTTCGTGATCCGCTCGGCCAGGTCGATCTGCGGGTCGCTGAACAGAAGATTCCCGTGGGCCTGGAGCGTCGCCGCCTGCGTCTGGACGGCCCGCACGACGGCGGGGTGACAATGCCCCGTCACGCCGCACGCGCCGAAGCCCGGAAAGAAGTCGATGTATTCCTTCCCGTCGGCGTCCAGGAGTTTCGCGTTCTGCCCGCTCGCCGCGACGATGGGCAATCGTCCGTAGTTTTCGATCAGCACCTTGCGCCCGGCCTCGATCCTGTCCTGTTGTGCACTCATTTGGCCAACTCCTTCATGGGAAACGAGACGATGGTTGTACGTCCATCCGCCGGCTGCGTCAAGTTCGTTGTGGCGCCTTCAATCGTCGCTTCGACGATTGTGGGTGCTCTTGAAAAAAGGCAACAGGCAATAGGGAACCCTGCTCTGCGTAGCCGCTACGCAGGGCGAAGCAAAGTAGGCAGGAGGAAGAGACAAAGAGCACCCACAAGCGATGAGAATCGCTTGAGGGTGCCACAGTTAAGAATCGCTTGAGGGTGCCACGGTTAGCCACGTTTTTTCCGGTGGAGGGCGTTCCTTTTCGCCGATACATGCCGTATAGTAACGATTCCTATTGGTTTGCAGGAGTGGAATATGAAGGTTTGGCTGGACGGACAACTGGTCGAAAGGGATGACGCGAAGATATCGGTCTTTGACCACGGATTGCTGTACGGGGACGGTGTATTTGAAGGCATCCGCGTGTACGGCCGGGATATCTTTCAGCCCAGGGCGCACCTGGACCGGCTGTTTTACTCGGCCGAGAAGATCCGCCTGACGATTCCGTACACCCGCGAGGAACTGCTCGCGGCGATGAAGCAGTGCGTCGAGGCCGACGGCGTCGACAACGGGTATTTCCGCCTGGTTGTGACGCGCGGCGTGGGGAACCTGGGGCTGAATCCGTTCCAGTGTTCCCACGCGACCACGTTCATCATTTTCGACCAACTTCGGATGTACACCGACGAGATGTACGAAAAAGGCATGGCCGTCATCATCGCCAAGTCCGTGCGGCGGGCCGGCGCGAACGTGCTCGATCCGAGCGTCAAGAGCCTGAACTATCTCAACAACATCCTGGCGAAAATCGAATGCGTGGACGCCGGCGTGCTGGAAGTGCTGATGTGCAACGACAAGGGGTACATTTGCGAAGCCTCCGGCGACAACGTGTTTATCGTGAAAGGCGGCGTGGTGAAAACTCCGCGTCCCGACGCGGGTATCCTGCTGGGCGTGACGCGCGGCGTGGTGATGCACCTGGCGCGACGGGAAGGCTTTCCGGTCGAGGAAACCGACGTCGCGCCGCGGGACGTGCTGGAGGCCGACGAATGCTTCCTGACCGGCACGGGCGCGGAAGTGATCGCCGTGACAAAAGTCGACGAGAAGACTATCGGTGACGGGAAGGTCGGGCCGATCACGCGGAAACTGCTGGCCGCCTTCCGCGCGTTCGTCCACACCGACGAAGAAGTGCCCTACGGGGAGTCTTGAATTTTGAATGACAAAATTCGAATGACGAATCAATGACGAATATTGAAATGACGAACCATTGCGTGGCGGAGCATACCCGTGGCATTCCTGCGGAACCTGCTCCGCCAGGTTTTTTTATGAGGTGAATCAACATGGCGAAGACGGGTAGTCAGTAGTCGGGGAGGAAGAAACGGGGAACTCGTATTTCGGGCCTACTTCGCCGAAGCAGGCGCTTCGGCTGCGAAGGCTGAAAACTCGGAACTTGGAACCCGGAATAATAAGACGTACAATATCACCCGCGCCGAACTCGAATACCTCGCCGAACGAGTCCGAAAGCTTAAAACAATTACCCAAAAAGTCTGCAAGAAGCGGATTAAGGCATTTACGGAAACGTAGGGCGTGCTACTTGTTGCACGCGATTAAAAATCAAGATTGCGCGTGCAACAAGTAGCACGCCCTAATGGTATGACAAAGCTGTCTCCTTGGTAAGATGTGTTTGCCTAAAAACCATCGAACCGAAAGGAGACAGCCATGATT
>JAFGEJ010000237.1 GCA_016931655.1 Phycisphaerae bacterium | reverse complement strand
TCCAAATCTTTGTAAGTCCTTTTATTTTCGGGATTTTTCGTTTTTTTTCGCCTTTTTTCACCGTTTCATTTCGATTACATTCTTACAGTGGGTTAGCGGTTGCCGGCGGATTTCCCCACGACGGCGATTTTGAGCTTGTCAGCCAGGGCGAGTGTGGCGGGCTTGTCGGCGATGAGCGTCCTGCCGGCCTGGAGCACCACGCAGGTGCATTTGCACTCGGCCAGGTTGCGAATCGTATCCGGGCCGATGGTCGGCACGTCGAAGCGCATATCCTGGTCCGGGCGGGCGACTTTCAGCAGCGACCAGCCGCCATTTTTGCACAGCTCCCCCGCGCGGCGGATCATCGCGTCCGTGCCCTCGATCGCTTCGACGGCGATGATGTCGCGCTCCTTGACGGCCAGCGCCTGGCCGATGTCCAGCCGAGCGCAGTCCCGAACAATGGGCCAGCCGAATTCGATGTCCAGCAGCACTTCGCGGCTGGGCTGGGTTCTCGTCATCACGCCGTCGTCGGCCAGTTGGTCCATGCAATACTCCACGCTGGAGATCAGTTCGATCCCTTCCCGCGCCAGTTCATCCGCAGCCGCCAGCAGTGCGGCGTTGTCGCGCTTGTCCTTGCGCAGCCGGCCATACCATATCCGAAACGCCCGTGCGTCGGGCATGTATCGCAGGATGCGGAAGGGCAGGTACATATCGCCCTTGCGCACCGAGCCGATCATTACCGCCCGCCGGACGCCCTGGGCGCGAAAAAATCGAATCCACCCGCCCATGCGAAGCACGCCGCCCCAGGTGAACGCGTCGGCCAGTCCCGCCAGGTGCGGCGAGGCGAAGCCCTTCAGCCCCACCACCGCCAGACGTTTTCCCGCCGCAAGTACTCCGTCGGCGACCAGCATCGGCGCCCGCCCGGCCCCGGCGATCAGGCCGATGGTCTCGGCCATGCTCACGCCCCCCCAGCCTCGCCGCCTTCAAGATCGTCGAGACGCTTTTGCAGCGCCTCGACCTGGCGGAGGAGTTTTTTCACCGTGGAGCGAAGTTCCGGCAGGCGCGAGATCAGCGTGTAGCTCTTGCCGGCTTCGACGCGCGGAATGGCCGGGCTGCCCAGCAGTTCCACGCCCGGTGCAACGTCGCCCGTGACGCCGGCCTGGGCGCCCACGCGAACGCCGTCGCCGATGCGGATGTGCCCCACCACGCCGGCCTGCCCGCCGAAGACGCAGTAATTGCCCACCATCGTCGAACCGGCGATGCCGCTCTGGGAGACCATCAGGCAGTGCCTGCCCATTTTCGTACCGTGGCCGATGGCAACGAGGTCGGCGAACTTCGTCCCCGCGCCGATCACGGTCGGCCCCATGGCCGCCCGCTCAATCGCGCAGCACGCGCCGATTTCCACGTCGTCCTCCAGCACCACGTAGCCGGCCGGCGGTAT
Source organism: Phycisphaerae bacterium (assembly GCA_016931655.1). Taxonomy (GTDB): domain Bacteria; phylum Planctomycetota; class Phycisphaerae; order SM23-33; family SM23-33; genus JAFGEJ01. The sequence continues at coordinate 5,031 of JAFGEJ010000237.1, read as the reverse complement.
CTTCTCGTGCCGCACCACGCCGTCGGCGCCCTTGTGCGTCGCGTAGCCGAAGCCGTCCTGCCCGATGCTGCTGCCCGCGTGCACCGTCACGCGGTCGCCCAGAACGGTATGGTCGTAGAGCGTGACGTTGGGAAAAAGCACGCAATCCTCGCCGACGCGAGCATCCGGGCCGACGAACACGCCGGGGTACAGAACCGTGCCCTTACCGATCGTCGCCCCGCGGCAGATGGTCACGAACGCGCCGACGGCTACGTCGCCGGCCAGTGTGGCGGCTGGGTCAATGTTCGCACGCGCGTCGATTCCCTCAAACGGGGCCAGCCGAAAGCCGTGGAGCAGAATCATCGCCTCGCGGTAGGCGAAGTAGGGGTCTTCGCAGCGGATTAGCGCCGGGCCGGGACCGTCGTAGTCCTTCCCGACGATCACCGCAGCCGCCTTCGTCTCGGCCATCTGGGCGGCGTATCGCGGGTTGGCCAGGAAGCTCACGTCTGCCGGGCCGGCCTCTTCCAGCGAGGCCGCGGCGCGCACAACCACCCCGCCGTCGCCGCTCAGCACGCCGCCGATCTTCTCAGCCAGGTCGGACAGGGATATCTCATTCGCCGCCATTATGGAACCTTGTACAAATCTCGGCATTTGCCCGGCGGAGCACCCGCTCCGCCGGGTTTAGGGGCGTCAAATCCTTTTTACGTGGCGGAGCAGGTGCTCCGCCACGCGAGAGTGCATTACCACAAAGGGAAAAGATAGCGATTTACCGCGAAAATCTCAAGAAAAGATACCCCAAAGCCAAAACAAGTGTGCGAGGATTTATTTTGGCCTCTTACCTCCAAACTGTCATCCTGAGCGAAGGCCCGAACGAAGTGAGGGCCGAAGTCGAAGGACCTAAAATCCTAAAGATCAGGTTCTTCGACTTCGTCGCATGTTCGCTTTGCTCCCATGCGACTTCGCTCAGAATGACACTTTATTTATGCTAAAACAATCCGTTCATGGCCTCGCCGAACTGATCGAGCAGGCGGGCGATGCGGTCGTGGAAGATCAGCGCCGCGGCGACGCCGGCCGAGAGCCACGGGCCGTAGGGCAGTTCCCGCTGTCCCCGCCGCGCCAGCAGCCACAGCGCCCAGAGCAGCCCGAAAATCGGCGCGAGGAAGAAGGCCATCGTGGGCACTTTCCATCCCGCCGCCGCGCCGGCAGCCGCCAGCAGGTGGGCGTCGCCCAGGCCCATCGCCTCCCGCCCGAACAGAACCGTGCCGAAAATCCGCATGCCCCAGATCCACAGCCCGCCGATAAGGTATCCGAACACCGCCGCGAACAGGCCGTTGAGGTGCACGCCCACGCGCCCCTCGGAAAGGGCAAACAGCGCCGCCCAGGCCCGCCCAGCCGCCGCGCAATGCGTCACGAGCCAGTACGCCCCCGCCGCGGCCAGGATCGCCGGGGCGAGGAACAGCAGTTCCCGCAGCATTTCCACGCGAGGCCGAACGCCGCAGGCAGCCGTCATCGCCACGCGGTACGCCCGGCCGGGATGTTCGCCGACGTCGTTTCCCTCGTCCTCGTCGTCGCGGGGGTGCGGGTCGGCGTCGAGGAAGCTCGGCTGAAGGAACCCGTAGTGCATCAGCACGTTGGAGATCGCCAGTCCGACCGCCGCCCCCAGGCAGGCCGCCGCGACCGGCTGGGATACTTCGGGCATCCATTTCGCGTCAGGCCGAACCGTCGCCGCCGCCAGGCCCACCAGTGAAATCAGCCAGCAGACCTCCAGCGGCACGTGGTAGCTCTCCAGGTCGATTGCGGAGCACGCCAGCAGGCCGCACAGCAGTGTGGCGTGGGCGAGGAAGATCGGCCAGGTGTCCTCGAATTGTCCCATGCCCCCTCGGAGGGGCAGGACGTAGTAGGCCGCGTACAGCCCGACCAGCAGCAGGGCGGTAAAGGACTCGATGCAGAGATATCGCGGTGAAATGCCCACGCCGCAGAAGCGGCATCGGCCTTGCAGCAGCAGCCAGCTGAAGATCGGCACGTTGTCGTACCAGCGGATGGCCCGCCCGCAGCAGGGGCAATGGCTGCCCGGAAACACGATGCTCAGTCCGCGCGGCAGGCGCCAGATCACGACGTTCAGAAAGCTGCCGATACACGCCCCGAAGGCGGCTACGAAGATAAGGCGGACCACGTGCATGGCCCGGACGATACCCGATGGGGACGTTCATTGCAAGCCGCGGCGAACCCGCCCCACGCGGGGAAAAACCCCCGAAGCATCTTGAAATGGGGCGGGCGGGGCGGTATCTTACCCCGGCGTGGTTTCTTTTCGGAGAAACGCATGCGGGCGTAGCTCAATGGCTAAATCCATGCGTGGCGGAGCACCTGCTCCGCCACGTTGAATCAGTTTTTGGTAGTGAATTAACATGGTGGAGCGGGTGCTCCACCATGCAATAACTATAGAGAAACGCATGCGGGCGTAGCTCAATGGCTAGAGCGTCAGCCTTCCAAGCTGAATGTTGTGGGTTCGACTCCCATCGCCCGCTTAAAAGTTATTGAAAAAGAAAGACTTACAATAATCCGAAAAAATCCTGAAAAGTGCGGGACACTTTGCGGGACACTTTTGAGGGGTTGTGGTATCATCGGGGCATGAGTAATTCGACCAGCAGGATCACCAAACCACCGGGCAGTTTCTACATAAATCGCGGTCGCTGGATGTGGAAAGTTCGGCTCCCGGGAGAAAAATTTCGTCGATCCCATAAACTCTGTCTCCCCAGCCAATCGGCCAGCCTTCCAGCCTCCAGGCCCGAAAAGGAAGCGTGGCGTATCGCATGGCGAACCTGGGAGCAATGCTCAGCCATTGAAACAGGAGATACGCTTACCATTCGTGGACTGGCCGATTTATATCTCGATCGCTGCAAAAACGATTGCTACTTCGACAAGGAAACCGGCCAGCCCACCCGCGAATATCGAAACTGCGAAACCGCCCTGCGAAAACTCGAACTCATCGACAAAACCCTTTCGGCCGATGCGATCATCCTGGAGCACCTGCGGAATATCCGCGACAACATGATCGAGGAGAAATACGTCCGCACCACGATCAATAAATACATCGCTCATATTCAACGGATGTACCGGTGGGCCGCGGGTGAAGGTTACGTTCCGGGTTTCGTCGCTTCCGAAGTGGCGGGGTTCCCAACTCTTGAAAAGGACAGGACGCGGGCCAAGGAAGCCCAACCCGTCGAACCCGCCGACGAAGCGAGCATCCTCGCCGTTATGGACGTTCTACCGCCCATGCTACGGGACATGGTGGCTGTGCAATGGATCTGCGACATGCGGCCTGGGGAGGTCTGCATCATGCGTCCCGCCGATATCGACATGTCCGACGGGGAAGTGTGGATTTACGAACCGACGGACAACAAGCTCCGCCGTCGGGGTAAGCATCGGTATATCCCGATCTTCCCCGAAGCCCAGAAAATCCTTACGCCTTATCTGAAACGAAAATCGACGGCGTTCCTGTTTCGTCCCCGCGACGCAATGAAACAACGCAACTCGATCAAGCGAAGCAATCGCCAGACGCCCGTCCAGCCCAGCCAGCAGGATCGATCAAAAGCCAATCCGCAAAAAACGCCGGGAGAGCGATACAACACCGTCACGTACGGCCGGGCAATTCTGTATGCTGTCAACGCGGTCAACGCCGTTCGGAAAACGAAAGAACTCCCACCGATCACGCCGTGGAGTCCGAATCAGCTACGCCACGCTGCGGCTACGGAGAACCGGGCACTGGTCAGTCGGGAGATCGCGGCGATCATCCTCGGCCACGCCAAGGGCAGCAACGCCACAGACGTCTATTCCTGGCGGGCCGCCAAGGAAGAGGCGAAGCGAAAAGCCAAAGAAGAGCTCCGTACAGCGGCAAAGCAGGTGATTCGGGCGAAGGGGGGGAGAAAATGATGGAATAAGAATCTGGTTCCTTTTGTGCGCGGGAAGTATTATGGTCTTCATAATGTGATTTTTCTAAACAATTCAAGTCCTTTGGACGTGGTTTCTTTACTGGGAGGCAAGGGAGATGTGTGATTCACGGGAGAGTCGATCCGATCCGGGGAAGGTATTTTATGCACACTGGGATCATGAGAATGATCGGCGTGAATATCTCACCGATCATTTGCAGGCTGTGGCGAACTTAGCTGGTCGTTTTGCGGAAGTTTTTGGCGCAAAGGACTTGGGATATCTGGCGGGTTTATGGCACGACGTGGGGAAATTCAGCCGGGCGTTCCAGGAATACATCCGCAGCGTCGACGGAACCAACGCCCATATTGAAGGGAAGGGGAAAATAGATCACTCCATTGCCGGCGCTGTTAAAGCCGTTCGTGATTGGGAAAGTACCAATCCCGTTATGGCCAGAATCTTGGCCTATTGCATTGGTGGTCACCACGCAGGCTTGGCCGATTGGGATACCGACAGCGACGGTTCTTTGAAACGCCGCCTTGCTCGAAATAAGCCGGAAACCGCGGACGCACTTCAAGCAGAAAAAATAGTACCGTCTGCCGTTCTCATACCTCAAACCATGCCCCCTATCCAACAAGGTGAGAATCCCGCGTTTCAGATCGCATTCATCACACGCATGTTGTTTTCGTGCCTTACGGATGCCGATTTTCTCTCGACCGAAGTTTTTATGGATTCGCAGCGAACCGCTCAGCGGGAAAATAAAACACCCTCCTGGGATGTACTCGCCGAGACACTGCAACATTTTTTGGAACACAAGCAGGAGGCGGTGAAGCCTTCGCCTGTGAATGATCGCCGGCGGGAGGTTTTGCATTCTTGTCTTGAACGCGCCTCTGATCCGCCTGGGTATTTTTCACTGACCGTTCCTACCGGCGGTGGAAAGACGTTTTCCTCGCTGGCCTTTGCTTTCCGGCATGCGAAACACCACGGGATGAGCCGTATCATATACGCGATTCCGTTCACCAGTATTATCGAGCAAAACGCCGCCGCGTTCCGCCAGGCCCTGGGCGGCTGGGCCGACAAAACGGTTCTGGAGCATCACAGCAATTTCGATCCGCGGAATGAAACACC
>JAFGEJ010000236.1 GCA_016931655.1 Phycisphaerae bacterium | reverse complement strand
ATGGCCTGGGAAATTTACAACGCGATGGCCGAACTCGGCTACGGCCCGGCCCTGCCGCCCCCGCCGGTTCCGGAACCCGCAACGCTGTGCGTATTGGCCTGTGGCGGCTGGCTGTGCCTTCGCAGGCGTAAACGATAGGGGAAAAACATCTAATCTGCAATTTACGAAATCCGCGTTATTGAAAATACGAATAAAACCGAGCGAAGACGCCCGTACCAAAGACTCTTCGCTCGGTTTTTTTTACAGACTATCCGTGCCGCAGAAGTTTTCCCGCGCACAGGGCGATCGCCAGTGCGTCGGCTACATCCGGCGGTTCGGGCGGCGTTTCGAGTCGGCAGAGGCTCTGAATTGCCCGCTGCATCTGCCGCTTGGACGCGTGGCCGTTGCCGGTGAGGCTTTTTTTGACCTTGGTCGCCGGCAGGCTGTGAATCGCCACGCCGGCCTGCTGGGCCGCCAGAAGGATCGCGCCCCGCGCGTGGGCCATCAGGATGCTCGTTCGCGGATGCCTGTAGTGGGCGTAGAGCGTCTCGACGGCGACGGCGTCCGGCTGTAATTCCGCCAGTAGTTCCACCAGATCCGCGTGAATCTGCGCGATGCGCCGCGCCAGTGGGGCCTTGTCTGACGTGCGAATCGTCCCGGCTTCGACAATATTGCTCCCGGAGACGCCGAACCGCACGGCCCCGTAGCCGGTGATGTTCAGTCCCGGATCGACGCCCAGCACGCAATATCCGTTCGTTTTGGCCATCTCGCCGTGAAGTATAGCGTTTCGGGCGGGAAAAAACAGTGAGCGACTTTTTCCCCGACGGCAACTCAATGCTTCCCCAAACTTTGTGGGCAAAAAAATCCGACACAGAGTCACTGAGAAACTGAGAAAGAAAACAAGTAAAGAATCCACGCTCAGAGGACGTGGTTTTTCAAGTTTCAATAAAATTTTCTCTGTCTCTCTGTTTCTCAGTGTCGGATTTTCTTGATTTTTTGCCCCGGATCGCTCGTAAAGGCCGTCGGAGGCGTATAATTCCGTAGACCAGCTACCATTTGTTTATCTTTTCTCAAGCGTTGACAGAACGGCTTGGCGGCGCGTATAATTCCGGGTTCCGTCTATCCAGTGAATTCCAGGGAATCGTCGTGTCGTCAGAAGGCAGGAGTCGCACCGATGGCTGAACCCGTCGAGGCCAGTGTAAAGAAACTGATCGCCAAAGGCAAAGAGCAGGGATATCTCACCTACGAAGAGATGAACGAGGATCTGCCCGATGAGGCGGTATCCCCCGATAAGCTCGATTCCCTCCTGATGACGCTGGACGAACTCGGCATTGAACTGCTGGACGAGTCCGAGGTCGAGGCGCGGGAAGAAGAAGAGTTCTCCGACGACAGCGAGAGCAAGGAAGAGGAAAAGCCCAAAAAAGGCGCCGGCGACGACATCGTCATGGAATCCAAGCGGATCGACGACCCGGTCCGCATGTACTTGACCCAGATGGGCGAAATTCCCCTCCTGCGGCGCGATCAGGAAATCAGCCTCGCCAAGAAAATCGAAATGACGCGCATGCACTTCCGCCGGCGTGTGCTCGAATGCGACTACTGCATGCAGCAGGCCAGGGACATTCTCTGGCAGGTGCATCGCGGCGACTTGCCCTTCGACCGCACCATGAAAATCTCCACCGCGGAGAACCTTTCCAAGGAAACCATCAACGACCGCATGCCCGCCAACCTTCAGACCGTTGAGAAGATCGTCGAAGCCAACAACCGCGACTGGTCCGCCGCCACCAGCGAAAAGGAATCCGAAGGACGGCGGCGCTCGAGCCGCCGGCGCCTCTGGCGGCGACGACGACGGGCGGCCAAGCTGCTGGAAGAGCTCTCCCTCCGCACCAGCCGCATTCAGCCGATGATGAAAAAACTCCAGCACATCTCCGACAAGATGCAGCAGCTCCGCCGGGAAATTGACGGCGGCAACGGCGACGTGGCACAGGAAGACCTGGACGTGATGAACGAGGAGCTTACGGGCCTGATCGACCTGGTACACGAGGAGCCCGACCTCTTGAAGAAGCGCGTCAAGGCCATCCAGAAGGTCTTCAACGATTACGAGCAGGCCAAGCGCGAGCTGTCCGGCGGGAACCTGCGCCTGGTCGTCTCCATCGCCAAGAAGTACCGCAACCGGGGCCTTTCGTTCCTGGACATCATCCAGGAGGGCAACACCGGCCTGATGCGGGCGGTGGACAAGTACGAATACCGCCGGGGCTATAAATTCTCCACCTACGCGACCTGGTGGATTCGCCAGGCCATCACCCGCGCCATCGCCGACCACGCCCGGACGATCCGCATCCCGGTGCACATGATCGAGACGATGAGCAAGCTGCGAAACATTTCCAAAAAGCTGGTCCAGTCCCTGGGACGGGAACCGACGATCGAGGAAATCGCCACCGAAGCCGGCATGAGCGTCTCGGAGGCGCGGCGCGTGCTGAAAATCTCCCGGCATCCCATCAGCCTCGACCGGCCCGTCGGCGAAAGCGAGGACAGCTACTTCGGCGACTTCATCGAGGACGAGACGGCCGAAAGCCCCATCGAGACCGCCGGCACGGAAATGCTCAAGGACCGGATCGAGGAAGTGCTCAAAACGCTGACCTATCGCGAACGCGAGATCATCAAGCTGCGCTACGGCATCGGCGACGGGTACACCTACACGCTGGAAGAGGTCGGCCGTATTTTCAAGGTCACGCGCGAGCGCGTCCGGCAGGTGGAAGCCAAGGCCATCCGCAAACTCCAACACCCCGTCCGGGCGCGTAAGCTCGAGGGCTTCCTCGAAAACAAAACCGCCCAGGCCGACGTGGGCGGATAACGCCAAGGGGCGGGAACAGACGGGCCGGTTTTGTTCCCTCGCGGGGCGAAAGGGAATCCATGAAAACCATCCAGGCCGACATCACCACATTGCACGTGGACGCTATCGTCAACGCCGCCAATACGTCGCTCCTGGGCGGCGGCGGCGTGGACGGGGCCATTCATCGGGCCGCCGGACCGGGACTGCTGGAGGAATGTCGCACTCTCGGCGGCTGTGCGGTCGGCGACGCGAAACTCACAAAGGGCTACAACCTGCCCGCGAAATTCGTCATTCACACGGTCGGCCCCCGATGGCGAGGCGGAACCGCCGGCGAGAGTGAAAAGCTGGCAAGCTGCTATCGGCGATGCCTTCAGATTGCGAAGGAAAACGGCATCCAGACCATCGCCTTCCCCGCGATCAGCACGGGCGTGTACGGCTACCCGATCGAGGAAGCGACCCGAATCGCCGTTACCACCTGCCGGGACTTTCTGAAACGCCAGGCCGTCGCCATCGAGGTGACGTTCTGCTGCTTTTCAGGCCGCGACCTGGCGGTGTACGAAAACGTGATGCAGAAAGCGTGATACGCCGTTTAAGGACTGCTCTGCCCTTGCACGCGCGCGGGGTTGTGGTGTACATTCGCCGTCATGATAAGCAGTTTCACGAAGAAGGCCCGCCTCGTGCGGACGTGGACGGCGGGTCATCCGCTGTGGTGCGGCTGGCAGGTGACGTATCGGTGCAACTTCCGGTGCTCGTTCTGCGGATACTGGCGCGACCCGATGGGCCGGGCGCCCGAGCCGACGCTGGAAGACTACGCCCTGGGGGCGAAAAAGCTCGCCTCTTTCGGGTCGATGTTCATTTCGCTCGCCGGCGGCGAGCCGCTGCTGCGGAAGGACCTGCCGGACATCGCGCGAGAAATCGCCCGCTTTCACCTGCCGTTCGTGACGACCAACGGCTGGCTGGCCACGCCGGAACTGGCCGAGGCGCTGATGTCCGCGGGGCTGTGGGGCGTTTCGATCAGCATCGACTACGCCGACGCCGCCAGACACGACGCCGCGCGGGGAAAACCCGGCGCCTGGCAGCAGGCCTGGCGGGCCGTCGAGTATTTCGCCCGCGCGCGGAAGTTCGACTACCAGCGCGTCAACGTGATGGCCGTCCTCATGCACGACAATCTCGACGACCTGGAAACGCTCATGTCGATGGCCGCCGAGCGGAACGCCTACTTCATGGTCCAGCCGTACGGCTATCTCAAGACCGGCTCGCGGGACTTCGAGCACAATAACGGCCCCGTCGGCCCGCGGCTGCTGGAGCTTTGGCGGCGGAATCGAAACTTCCTGTCCAACCCGCATTACCTCGGCCAATTCGACGCGTTTCTCCACGGCGGCGTTCCGAACTGCCGGGCCGGGCGGGCGTTTTTCAATATCGACTCCACGGGCGATATCGCCATCTGCGTCGAGAACCGTCAAACCCCCATCGCCAACCTGCTGCGCGACCATCAGCACGTCATCCGGGACCGCCTCCGCGCCGCGGCGAAGGACAACCCCTGCATGAAATGCTGGTACAACTGCCGCGGCGAAGTGGAAAGCCTCTACAAACCCCGCAGCCTCCTGATGTCCCTGCCGAACTTCTTCCACAATCGCGGACAAGCCCAGGGAAAAATGGGACGATGGGTCTGAGAGCGTGTATGAAAAGTGTGTTTTTCAAGTGTCGCGGGCATCCTGCCCGCGCGTATCCGCGGCCCTCTGGGCCGCAAAATTCAGTCTTTTCGAGGGCGAGACGCTCTCGGCACGCGCGGGCGAGACGCCCGCGACACGTTTTCATACACGCTCTGAGAAATTACTTTTGTTCGCGTACGATGACGCGCGGGCCGGTGTCGAAATCGGGGTTCGGCTCCTGCGCCTGGACCATGACGTTTCCGCCGCAATAAGGCCAGCCCCATCCGCCGCCGGGCCAGCCGCCTCCGAAGACGCCGCTGGCGGCGACGCTGGAATTCAGCGTCGGCGGAGGCGTGATCGGGCGGTTGGGGTCATAGGGCGCCGGTTGCGGCGGCGTTTGTGCGACGCCGGGGTCGGCCCGGTCCCTCGGAGACGCCCCCAGGGCCGACTTGAGCTGAATCAGGCGGGTCATCACTTCCTGCTGTTTCTGGCGGGCCTCGGCCAGCGAGCGGACGGCGTTTTGGGCGGCGTTTTGGGCGGCGTTTTGGGCGGCGTCGGGAGAGTCCGCCGCGGCGGACAACTGCTGCTCCGCATGGCGAATCGCGCGATCGGACACGCTGAGCAATTCCATAATCTCCCGCATTTGACGGTGAATTTCGCCTGGACTTACCGACGGCCGACGGGAAATGCGTCGCGGCGGCAGATCGTCGCCAACCTCGGCGTTTTCGTCGTATGACGACGGCGAGACCGCCGCCGGGCGAACCGCTGCGCGGGCAGGCGAAGGCTTGGCCTTGGGCCTGGTTTTTAGTTTGACCGCCGGCGTCCAGGCCTGGCCGTTCCACGTCAGTTGCGTTTCCTGCGTTCTGCCGGGGTTGAGCAACTCCATCGACTGATTGCCCGTACTGACCGTTTCCGTGCTGGGCAGGGACGAGTTGGTCCGCGTGATCCGCGTGACCATCAAAATGCCCTCGTTCGTCGCGGGCGCCTCGGACAGGTTCCGTATGGACTTGTCCTTGTACGTGACCTGGTAGATCACGCTGGAACTTTCTCCCCGCGGGTCGTCGGACCAGCAAGGTTCCGCCAGCCAGAACAACACCGCCCAGGCCGTCAATCCCAGCCACCACAGCCATAAGAGGCGGTGTGTTCGGATTCGTTGATTCATGTTCATTCTGCCGCTCTCCCGTTTTTACGAGTAGAACGCGGGCGCATGGGCCGACCGCCGAGGGTACATCGGAACCAGGCCGGGAGATGTTCAGCGGAAAACCAGCCGACTCCGGGCCGGCGGACCTCGCCCAGCCTCCGCCCGGCAAAGAAAACCGCCGACGAGAAGAAAACCCTTGCCCGGCGGGAAAAAACCGCTATTATCAGGTCCCAATCACCACAAGCGCCCGTAGCTCAATTGGATAGAGCATCGGTCTTCGGAACCGAGGGTTGGGGGTTCGAATCCCTCCGGGCGTGTGCGGCTGGGGTTGTCTGGAAAATTCCTCGGAATTTATACCTAAGGACCTGTCCCCCCAGCCCCCTTTTGGCCGATACTTTCAGAGGCACAAGGCATATATTTGCGCCGCGAAACGGCTTTCGAAGGAATGCGCGAAGCGCCGCGGGAATCTGTTTGGATTCATCGGCGTTTCGGCGATTCCGGGGACAAATCACCAGTGCGATGAGCGAAACACCAAACCAACCCGTTCCCATCCCCCCGCCCTCGCCGGGCGACGGACCGCCGGGCGACACCCGCATGGGCGAAATCATCGCCAAGAGGCAGATCCCCGGCTTTCAGATTCTCGAACGGCTGGGCGCCGGCGGCATGGCGGTGGTGTTCAAGGCCCGGCAATTGAGCCTCAACCGCGTCGTGGCGATCAAGGTCCTTCCGCGGCGGCTCTCGAACGACGCGGAGTACGTCGAGCGGTTCTACGCCGAAGGACGGGCCGCCGCGAAGCTCAACCATCCCAACATCGTCCAGGCCATCGACGTGAGCGAATACGCCGGCTACCACTATTTCGTGATGGAATACGTCGAGGGACGCACCGTTCACGACGAGCTGGAAAAGGGAAAGGTGTATTTTGAGAACGAGGCCCTGAACATCATCCTGCAGATCGGCGGGGCGCTGGAACACGCCCACGCCCAGGGCCTGATTCACCGCGACGTGAAGCCCAAGAACATCATGATCACGCCCGACGGGACGGCCAAGCTCATGGACATGGGCCTGGCGCGTCTCGCCGACGACGCCCGGGCCATTCAGACCGAGGCGGGCAAACTCTACGGCACGCCCTACTACATCAGTCCGGAGCAAATCCTCGGCCGAACGAACATCGACTCCCGCTGCGACATCTACTCCCTCGGCGCGACGCTGTATCACATGGTCGCCGGGCGCGTGCCCTTCGAGGGACGCGACGCCAAGGAGATCATGATCAAACACGTCAAGCAGAAGCTCATCTCGCCCGACCGGTACAACATGGACCTGTCGTTCGGGCTGGTGAAGGTGATCCTGAAGATGATGGCCAAGCGGCGTCGGCACCGCTACGCCACGACAGCCGAGATGATGGACGATCTGCGGTCGGTGGATTTTCTGCTGGAGGTGCAGGACGCCGACGACGGGACGGCCTTGTCGGGCCTGGGGCGAACAGCCGAGGAATACGAACTTCCGCCCATCCCCCCGCCACCCCCGCCGAAAACCACGTCCCTGAGCACCGCCGGCAGGGGAAAATCCAAATTCCAAAAATCCGCCTACGACGTGCCGCCCCCGCAACTTATCCTGCCGAAAACCAACCGCTACCTGCTCCTGGGCCTGATCCTCAGCGTTATCCTGAACATCGCGATGATCGTCCTGCTGCTGATGCGGAAGTAAACGGCTTTGATCTCTGTTGAACCCGCACAATTCTTTCCCCGTATCGAATCATCCACGGATCCCTCAGGGACAGGTTTCACGAATATAAAAAACGATTACACGGATTGTTTTAAATTCGAGGCCATCCGGAAATTCATTTGGCAAAACCGGCTTTTTCTATCGGCATCGGATTACCGTCCGTCTCGGAGAGATCATGGACATTTCCGGCCCTGGAGGGGACGGCAGCGTTTGGCCGGGGGTGAGCGAAGCGAACCCCCGGATACAGGTCTATTTTATTTTGAGTCCCAACGGGACGACAGCAGCGATTCCTTCCCAGTAAAACCGCTGTCGTCCCGTTGGGACTCTTCTTTTTTATCGCTTTCCGGGGGTTCGCTTCGCTCACCCCCGGCCAAACGCTTCTCGGCCCTTTGGGCCGAAGAGAAGAAAGAACAACATGGGAATTTTCGAACGGCCTCAGATAATATTTTCTGAAATGTATCCATGTAATCCTCTTTCTTCCGTGTAATCCGTGGAGTATTTTTTAGTTTCACATCAGGACAAAACCGTTATGTCCAGGGAAACAAGAGACGACTGGCTGGCCGCATCGGAGGAGCAGTTGCTCGCCGGCTGCGACGTGCACATCTACAAGGCCTCCGGGCCCGGGGGGCAGCATCGCAACAAGGTCAGCTCGGCCGTCCGCCTGCGTCACAAGGCAACGGGAATCTCCGCCGTCGCCAACGACTCGCGCTCCCAGCACGACAATCGTCGCCTGGCGATCCTGCGGCTGCGGATGAACCTCTCGCTGCAATTGCGCCGGCCCTGCCCGACAGACGAATCCCTTCCGGCTGTGGTGGCCGAGTGCCTTCATCGGCCGAAGAAGCCCACCTCCGAGGCGGGGCTGCAATTGCAGATCGGGCGGAAGGACGCGCGGTTCTGGCCCGTGGCGGCGTATCTGCTTGACTGGCTGGCCGAGGCCCAGGGTCGTCTTGCGCCCGTGGCGGCCCGGCTGGGCGTCTCGACGGGCAACGTTACCAGCGTGCTGAAATCCGACCGCCACCTTCTCGCCGCCGCCCAGGCCCTCCGCCGGGAACACAGCCAGCGGCCGATTTCCTAAACCCTGTGGGCAAAAAAAAATCCGACACCCCTTGGGGGCAGGCTCCGTCACTGAGAAACTGAGAAAGAAAATAAATAAAAATCTTCTCTGATTCTCAGTTTCTCAGTGTCGGATTTTCTTGATTTTTATCGTGCCGGAATTTTTAAAAATCCGGTCACTCCCGTGTGAGACGTGAATTTTTCCGGTTTTCTACAGCGCCTTGGCGCAGGCGACGGTGTTTTTCAGGAGCATCGCCACCGTCACCGGTCCGACGCCGCCGGGCACGGGCGTGATTGCACCGACCTTTTCCTTCGCCGCCTCGAAGTCCACGTCGCCGATGGTCTGCATGGCGTTCTTGCCCTTGTCGTTTTTCAGCGGCTCGCCGTTTTCGTCGAAGCCTTTGGGAACGCGGTTGATGGCCACGTCGATCACGATTGCGCCGCTCTTGAGCATGTCGGCTGAGATCAGCGGAGAGAGGCTTGGCAGGGGCGGATTTTCGCCGGCCTTCTTCTTGCGGCTGTAGGCCAGCCAACGCACCTGCGGCACGCCAGTGGCGACGAAGACCACGTCAGCCTTGCTCGTGTGGGCCGCGAGATCTTTGGTGGCGACGTGGCAGACGGTGACGGTCGGCGCGGCGTTCAAGGATTGCAGCAGGATCGCGGCGATGGGCTTGCCGACAATTTCGCTGTGTCCAACGACGACGGTTTCCTTCCCCGCCAGGTCGCTGCACGTGCTCTTGAGCAGTTCGACGGCTGCTGCCGCGGTGCAGGGCGAGACCACCCCCCCGCCGTAGAACAGCCGGCCCATGTTCTCCGGGTGCATGCCCTCGACGTCTTTGGCCGGCGCGATGGCCTGCTGGACTTCTCGTGCGTCGATCCCGGCCGGCAAGGGCATCTGCAAAATCAGGCCGCTTACGTTCGCGTCGGCGTTCAATTCGCCGATCTTCGCCAGCAGTGCGTCCTGGGTGAT
>JAFGEJ010000029.1 GCA_016931655.1 Phycisphaerae bacterium | reverse complement strand
GCGGGATTCAAAATCCCGTTGTAGCAATACAGTGTGGGTTCGAGTCCCACCTCCGGCAGTTATGAGTGGGGTTATTCTCTCGGAAATGATCCGTTTTCTTTGACAGCAGCCACAGGTGCAAGGTCGGGAATCGGGATTCCCGTCGTCAATTGTTTTCAACGAAAGCGTTTTTCACTTCTTTCGTTTTCCCTCGATGCCGGAGCAGGCGGGTAAAGTTATAGTATTGATACGGCTGGTGGCAGGCCTGAAAGTTTGGCGAACCCGCCCGAATCGCCTGGGCGACCCACATTTCCAGCGTCTCCGGCGCGAACAGGACGTTCTGCAGATTGGACGACATCGCCACCGGGCGGTCCATCAGGCGAAGCGCTTTGGCGGGTGTAAAACGGCCATATCCCGCACGAATCCATTTCAGCAGCACCTTCAGTCCCGACGGCCGGCTGAAGACCACACCGTCAGCCACGGCGTCGGGCAGTTCCGGCTCGTGCGTCTCGCCGGGCGCCAAAACCAAGCACTTCTCCGGCGAGCAATACAGCCCGCGGGCGTCGGGAATTTTCCCGTCGGAGATCACGTAATAATACTCGCACGTGCGTTTCGCCCGGCGGAACACGTTTACGGCTTCTTTGAGGGTATCGGCGTCTTCCATCGCCCGGCGGAAGAGGAACGCCATCGGTTCGCCGTCCCATTGGCCCGCGCCCCGGCCGCCCATTTGACCGATGGCGATCTTCTTTTCGTTCATCCCCGTAATACTGCCGATAAACCCCGCGTAACCGACGTTCACGAAGGCGTTTCGCCCCGTCGGCCTAATAACCATCGTCACGGCGTGACACTGAATGCCCAGGTAGCTGAGGTAATCGAGAATCCGCCCGTGCAGCAGTCGGCCGTCTTTCGTGGCCTTGCCGAACAGCGCAAATCCGCTGCAGTGGAACAGTTCGGGAAACACGTTTGCCAGTTGCACGTGGCGCAGCGGAATTCCCGCGCCGTCGGCCAGCCCTTTCATCTCCTGCTGGTATCGTTCGGGAATAAAAGGCCGCAGGCGTTCGTAGGCCTTGGCGAGAGAACCGGCTGTGGGGTTCTTTTCCCGCACCAGGTCGCTGAGCATACAGAATTGCAGAATGCGCTGGATCAGTGCGCGGGCGTCCTTGGCCAGCAGTTGCCCGTGGGCCTTTCCGATTTCGTACGGCCTTCCCTCCAGGACCATCACGCGCTGCTGTCCGACGCGGTAGAGCTTCCCGTTGGGACATTCCTGCAGCAGTATCCACGTTTCGCCCCCCCAGGCCGGCGCGAGAAACGCCCCCACCAACAGCAACATCAGGTATCGACTGATACGTCCGGAACATTTCATGCCGACAGCGCCTTTCTTATCCCAAACATATTGAGTCATTGCATGGTGGAGCCTACCTATGGCATCCCTGCGGGACCTGTTCCACCATGCTTATCCAATACACTGTAAATCGGTTTAACGCGGCGGAGCAGGTGCTCCGCCGCGCATCTGCGGTTAGTTTGAGTTATCCAAGCGTTTCGAGAATCCGCAGATAGCTTTCGTATCGGCGGGGAAGGATTTCGCCGGTTTCGACGGCTGCGCGAACCGCGCAGGCCGGTTCGTGGGTGTGCGTGCAGTCGCGGAATTTGCATCGCGGGGCAAACGACTCGAATTCGGGGAAATACCAGGGCAGTTCCGCCGGCGTGATATCCATGCCGAGTTCCCGCAGGCCGGGCGTATCGACAATCATTCCGCCGTCGGGCAATTCGTAGACGCAGGCCTGGCTGGTGGTATGTCGGCCGCGGTCGTCCTTGGCGCGGACTTCGCGCGTGGGGGCGTTGGCGCCGGGCACAAGGGCGTTGATCAGCGAGGTCTTCCCCACGCCGCTGGCGCCGGCCAGTACGCATCGCCGATTCAGCAGTTTTGCCCGCAGTTCGGCGATTCCCTCGCCGCTCTGTGCGGAGCAGCGCAGGATCGTCACGCCCTGCTCGGCCACGTCCGTCAGGATATGTTCTTCAGGGCTTCCCAGGTCGATTTTGTTCACCACGAGAACGGGTTCCAGGTCGCCCCGCTGCGCGATGATGAGAAACCGGTCGATCAGCCCGCGGCGCATCGGCGGAGAGGCCACGGCGGCGACAATGAGAAGATCGTCCATGTTGGCGACCAGGGCCTTGACGGGGCACTGGTCGTCGTACAGATCGCGTCGCTTGGCGCTTCGGGGCTGGGGGCGGGCCAGCAGTGTGCGCCGGGGCCGGCGGGAGAGAATCATCCCGTCCATGCGGTTGCGGTCGAGGCGCACCTGGCCGGCCTGGTGGTCCGGGTTTGACATCGCCAGCCGCACGTCGTCGCCGACGGCCAGCGGGCTGGTGTGTTCAAAACCGTCCGGCGGGCGGAAGGTTTTCGCCAGGCCGCAAAACAGCTCCTCCCCGCCGACGCGCACAAATGCGCCTCGCCGAAAGACGCCCGTCACCATGCCGTCGCACTGCTGCCGGTCGGACAGGTCGTCGGCGCCGCCAAACGCCCCCGGGCCGAGCTTGACCTGCCGCGGGGAAAATTTCTCCCGCCGCGCAAGGTCGCCCTCGACCTCCTCGCCCGCCTCCAGCCGCACCTGCCAGTCCTTCACGCGGCGGCGCGATTTGCCTTTGTTTCCGCCTTTGGCCATTACAGGGTATTATCCCGCCGCGGGGCAACTCCGCAAGGGCTGATCCGCAATTTACGGGACAACGTGAGCAACCGGATTTTTTTAAATCAGGCACGATGAAAAATCAAGAAAATCCGACACTGAGACCCAGAGAGTGAGCGACCGGATATTCTGGCATGATGAAGAAACAACAAATCCGACACAGAGTTCCTGAGATACTGAGAAGAAGCTTTTGATTT
>JAFGEJ010000235.1 GCA_016931655.1 Phycisphaerae bacterium | reverse complement strand
CTCCTTTCCTGTATGGGGCGTGTCATCACCATGACAACACGACCCCGAATGTACTTGATGAGGAGGCTTGCTCATAGATTCAAGCCGATCCTTGCAGCGGCTTGCCGCCTGGTGTTGTTCTGAAATCAGTATAAGGGGAAAACCGTTACAGTTGACGGGCGGCGTCGGCGGAGGCGCGGGTGGCGAGGATGTGTCCGAAGTAGACGCGGTGATAATCGCCGTCCACGTACATGCCGGAGAGGATTTCGTCGGCCAGCCGGTCGGGGATCACGTCGTTTCGGTGGACGACCTGGCATTCGTAGACGATGGGGCACTGGCCGACGACGGGTGCAAAAACGTTGACGCCCTGCTCCTCCGTCAGGCCGCTCGCGGCGAACTTGTTCACGTCGCGCCCGGACGTCGAGCCGCACTCGGCGACGGCCAGGCTGAGGTCCTCGCCGGGCACGTTGACCGTGAAGCAGCCGGTGTGTTCGATGCAGCGGTAGGTGTATCGGCTGGGGCGCACCAGCACGGTCCAGATGGGCTTGCCCCAGATGTATCCGATCTGTCCCCAGCCGATGGTCATGACGTTGGGCTTGCGATTCGCGTCGTAGCTGCCCAGCAGCAGCCCGCGCCCGGCCATCGTCCGCATCACCTCGGCGTAATAGGCGGTGTATTCCACGTTCTGACGGTCCATGATGAGGCCTTTCTCCATTTGACAGGAAAGTGCTCTGTTGAAATCTTGAAAAACAAAGAAAATCAGCCACAGAGGACACAAAGGTCACAAAGGAAGAAGAAAATCGCAACAAGTATGTCATTTTTTCCTTTGAGACCTTTGTGTCCTTTGTGGCAAAAAACTCTTTTCAACAAAGCAACAGGAAAGCTGTTTTTCCATTATAGGCGGAGAACAAAATTTTTTTACGTTTGCTTGCCGGGACATTCCGCGCCGTCCCAGCAGTAGGTGCAGAGCTTGCATTTCGGCAGGCCGATCGCCTCGACGAGGTCGGAAAGTTTTTGATATTTCAGCGTGGTCAGGTGGAGGCGTTTGCGGATGATCTCGACCATGCGCGCGTATTTGTCGGAGGCGTCGTCGGCGTATTCAGCCAGATCCGCGTCATCCCGGCCTTCCAGTTCGACGACGGCCCGACGGGCCGCGAGGTCCAGTTCGCTTCGGCTTCGGGAGAAGTTCAGAAACGGACAGCCGAACACCAGCGGCGGGCAGGCCGGGCGCATGTGAACTTCCTTCGCGCCGGCGTCGTACAGGCGGCGGATCGTATCCTGCAACTGCGTGCCGCGGACGATGGAGTCCTCGCAGAAGAGCATCCGCTGGCCGTCGATCAGCTCGCGGACGGGGATGAGCTTCATTTTCGCCACCAGGTCGCGGACGCGCTGGTCCTGGGGCATGAAGCTCCGCGGCCAGGTGGGGGTGTATTTCACGAACGGCCTGCGATAGGGCAGGCGGCGCTGGTTGGCGTATCCGATGGCGTGGCCGGTGCCGGAATCGGGAATCCCCGCGACGCAATCGACCTCGGCGTCGTCGCGCTGCGCCAGGGCAGCGCCGCAGCGGTTGCGGACGACCTCGGTGTTGATCCCCTCGTAGCTGCTGGCGGGGTAGCCGTAGTACACCCACAGGAACGCGCAGATCTGCATCTCCTCGCCGGGGGCCTTGCATGGCTCCACGCCGTCGGGCGTCATTCGCACGATCTCGCCGGGGCCGAGGAACCGATCCAGGGTATAGCCCAGGTTCGGCAGGGCGCAGGTTTCCATCGCGGCGGCCCGGGCGCCGTCTTTGTGGCCCAGGGCGATGGGCGTCCGCCCCAGGCGGTCGCGGGCAACGTAGATGCCTTCCTCCGTCAACAAGAGAATCGAGCACGATCCGTCCACCGCGTCCTGGACGGCGGAAAGACCTTCGGTGAAAGTCGCGCCCTGGTTAATCAGTGTAGCGACCAGTTCGGTGGGATTGATCTCGCCGCCGGCCATCTCGGAAAAGTGCGTCGTGCGGTTCTGGAAGGCCCTGGCGACGAGGGCGTCGAGATTGTTGATCTTTCCGACGGTGACGATCGCGTAGTTGCCCAGGTGCGAACCGACCAGCAGGGGCTGGTCTTCGTAGTCGCTGATCACGCCGATGCCCGTCGAGCCGGAGAACCGGCCCAGGTCGTCCTCGAACTTCGAGCGGAACTGGGCGTTTTCGATGTTGTGAATGTGGCGGTGAAAGCCCTCGCCGTTGCGACTGGCCAGGCCGCCGCGCTTCGTGCCCAGGTGGGAGTGATAGTCCGTACCGTAAAACAGGTCGGCTATGCAATCGTCCCGACCGGCTACACCGAAAAAACCGCCCATAATCGTATCCTTTCTACTGTTTTATCCAGCTTCTGAACTCAAACTGACCGATCTGAAAAACCAGCCCGGGAGAAGGTTAATTGGTTAACTGGTTAATTGGTTAACTGGTTGATTGGGGCTGTCCAAAAATTACCATGTTGTTTTTTTCTTCTCTTCGGCCCGAAGGGCCGGTAAGCGTCTAGCCGGGGGTGAGCGAAGCGAACCCCCGGAAAGCGGCAAAAAATGAAAAGTCCCAACGGGACGACAGCGAGTGTAATGAG
>JAFGEJ010000234.1 GCA_016931655.1 Phycisphaerae bacterium | reverse complement strand
TATGCAAAATCCTGAGAAACGGAGAAGATTTTTTTCTTCTTTTCTATCATCTCCATCTTCTCTGTTTCTCAGGAACTCAGTGTCGGAATTTCTTGATTTTTCATCGTGCCAGAAAATCCGATCGCACACCGTGGCGGGAATCCGAAGGGAAACCCTTGCCCGTTTTGATTGCGTCGTGTACATTACTTTATTCCGTCGCACCCGCGAAAGGCCGTGACGGAAAGCCCAGCCGTGCAAACGGCTTCCATGAACGAAACGTATTCAAGGCGTTACCATGACCGAAGGCGAACCGGAAACGAGAATCGAGGGCGAATCAGACCCGCAGGATGCCCAGGCGGCTGAGGAGCAGGCCCGGAAACTCAAGAAGGCCAAAGTCTTTTTCGACCGGGCCGACGAGGTGGCCGGCACGGGCAACTGGGATTTTGCGATCGAACTGTACAGCGAGGGATTGCGCCTCAACCCGGACGAAATGGAGCGCGGGCACGTCAAGCTGCGGGACGTGAGCCTGAAGCGAAAAGTCCAGGGCGGCAAGCCGGCCGGCCTGGGCGACCGGCGCAAACACCGCGCGGGCAAGGATCCCGCGGGTAATCTCGCCAACGCCGCCTATCTGCTGGCCAAGGACCCCGGTTCCGAGACGCTGATGGAGTTGTTCCTCAAGGCCGCCGCCGAGGTGGGCAACCCGGACGTGATCCGCTGGATCGGCGAAATTCTTCTGGAGAGCCAAAAGCAGGCCCGCAAGCCCAACCGCCGCCTTTGCACGGTTATGATGGATACATTGGCCGCCGCGAAGCATTACGATCTGGCGATCCAGGCCTGCCGCCTGGCGCTGACGGCCGCCCCGAACGACGCGGACCTGGAATCCCGACTCAGCGCCTTAGGGGCCGAGTATACCCTCCAAAAGGGACAATACGGCGTGGAGGGCGATTTTACCAAGGGCGTTAAGGACCTGGACAAGCAGAAGGAGCTTATCCAGAAGGATATGCTCGTGAAGGACGAGAGTTTCCTTCAGCAGCAGATCGCCAAAACCGAGAAGGACTACCTCGAGAGTCCCACCGTTCCGGGCAAGGTTAACGGGTACGTCGACGCCCTGTTGAAGTTCGAGGACGAATCCTACGAGAACCAGGCCGTCGACGTGCTGCAAAAGGCCTTCCAGGACACCAAGGCCTACCAGTTCAAGATGCGCATCGGCGACGTGAAGATTCGCCAGATGAGCCGGCGATTCCGCAAGCTGAAGGACGCGGGCGACAAGGAAGGCGCCGCCAAAGCGGCCCGGGAGCAGCTTGCCTTCGAGGTGGCCGAATACCGCGAACGGGCGGGGAATTATCCGACCGACCTGTCGCTGAAATACGAACTGGGCCGCCGGCTGTTCCTCGCGGGGCAGTACGACGACGCCATCGGATATCTCCAGCAGGCCCAGCGCGATCCGCGACGGTTCGTGGTGGTGATGAATTATCTCGGCCAGGCGTTCATGCGCAAGGAATGGTGGCAGGAGGCGGTTGATACCTTCGTGAAGGTTCTCGACGGCGACGTTACGGAAGAGCGTTCCAAGGACATCCGCTACAACCTCGGCCAGTGCTACGAAAAACTCGACAAACTCGACCAGGCCCAGGAACAGTTCTCGCACTTGGCGCAGATCGACTTCAATTACAAGGACGTTCGAGCCCGGCTGGAGGCCATTCGCAAACGCATTCAGGAAAACAACGCCTGATGGACGGGATTCTCCCCGCGATTCTTTCCCATTCTCCGTGGAACGATTCGGGGAAATATGAACGCTGGTTATTGATTTATAATCAATTTTATGTTATAAGAATCAAATCCCCATGAATCTGTTTTTACTGGCACAGAGAATTAAGGCGTTGCGTCAGGAACGCGGGTGGACGCTGCGTCAACTGGCGGCCCGGACGGAACTGACCGACAGCGTGCTGTCGAAGGTGGAGAATTTTCGCGTCACGCCGTCGCTGCCGGCGTTGGCGAGGATCGCCGAGGCCCTGGGCGTGAAATTATCTGAATTGGTGGAGGGCCTGGACAATCGGCCGAGACTGGTCGTCGTGCGGGCGGACGAGCGCCTGGGCGTTCAGCGGGATCGACCCGGTTCGCGGCTGGTGTACGAAGCACTGGCCCACAAGCGGGCGGCAAAGATCATGGAGCCGTTTCTCGTTACGATTCCGCCGGGCCAGGCGCGCCGAGAACTCCTTGCCCACGAGGGGGAGGAGTTTCTCATGGTCCTGGAGGGCGGCGTGAGGTACGAAGCCGGCGAGGATGTCCACGAACTTCGCGCGGGGGATTGCCTGTATGCCGACGGGGCGGTGAAACATCGCGTAATCAGCCGCGGGAAAAAGGCGGCCAAACTACTGATCGTCTTTGCCGGAAGGACGTGACGATCTCCTGGAGAACCGACGTTGGGAATTGTTTACGCTTTATGCAGCCTGCTGTCGGCGGGGTTGAACGACTTCGTCTTCAAGCAGTACATCCACAAAGGACGGCATCCGCTGGGGTGGTTCGTTGCGGCGGTGGGCGTGGTCTGGACGGCGGTGTTCGGCCTGGCGATGTTTTTCACCGCGGGCGGGCCGACCTGGCGGGCGTGGGGGGTGTCGCTGGGGGCGGGGGCGGCGTCGGTGGGGGCGAACCTGTTGTTCATCGGCAGCTTTCGGGAAGTGCCTGCCGGCACGGGCGCGACGATCTACCGCCTGAATCTCGTGCTGGTCGCACTGCTGGGCGTGACGGTTCTGCACGAGGCGGTGACGGTCTGGAAGCTTCTCGGCGTGGCGCTGGGGTTGGCGGCTGTGTTGCTCATCCGCAACGGAAACGGTTCCGGCGAGGCGCGCCTGGCGCGATGGGCGGCCTTTGCCCTGGCGACGGCTTGCGTGTTGCGAGCGTGCATGGGCATTCTGTATAAGGTGTCGAACAACGAGGGCATCCCGCAATTCGAGATGCTCACGATCGGCGGCGTGTGCTGGTTGATCGGCGGCGTTATTTTCGCCCTGTTGCGTCGTGAGCCGATTCGGCCCGCCGGGCGCATGGCGGGATTTTCGGTTGTCAGTGGCGGGCTGGTCTGCGGTATTGTCTATTTCATGCTTCTGGCGACCAGCCTGGCCGACGCCTCCGTGGTCGTGCCGATCACGCAGTTGAGCTTTATTGTCACCACGGTCTTGGGCGTGAGTTTTCACAACGAGCGGATAAACCCGCGAAAGGTTCTCGCCCTGGCGGCGGCGATTGCCTGCATTTTCATGCTCTCCAAAGGGTAGTTTGCTACGAACGAAAGGAATAATGTCATGGTGAATCCCTTTACGCGAAAGGGCAAGTGGTACAAGGCGAACCTGCATACGCACACGACCGTTTCGGACGGTAAACTCACCCCCGCCGAACGGGTGGAGCAGTATCGCAAGGCGGGGTATCACGTCCTGGCGATGACGGATCATCACGTTACGCAGGACGTGAGGGGATTATCGAGCAAAACCATGCTCGTGGTCAGCGGGATCGAGTTTCATCCTCCCTGCCGACGGGAAAACACGTCGCATCACTTCGTGGGTCTGGGCGTGCCGCACGGATTGAAGTTTTCGCGCCCGAAAAACGCCAACCGCTGCATCGAGGATATCCACCAGGCCGGCGGAATCGTGATCCTCGCGCATCCGTTCTGGACGGGTATCGAGTGGAGTACGATTCGAACGCTCAGGGGACTCGACGCCGTGGAGGTATACAACACCTGCTGCGAAAAGATCGGCAGGGCGGCCAGTGAAAACGAATGGTCGTATATGCTGGATCACGGCATGGCGATCCCCGCCGTCGCGACGGACGACGTCCACGTTGCCGACGGCCCATTGGTCTGCGACAGCGCGACCTGGCTGAAGATGCCCGCCCTGACTGTCGCCAACGTACTGAAGGCCGTCCGGACCGGCTGCTGCTATTCCACGCACGGTCCGAAGATTCACGACTTCCGCGTCGAGAAGGGAAAAGTGAAAGTCCGCTGCTCTCCCGCCCGGGCGATTCATATCATGTCCCGTCCCGCAAAGGGGGGCAAATTCGTCCCGTCGGGTAAGACGATCACGAGCATGACTGTGGACGTGGATCCCCAGTGGCCTTATATCCGCGCCGTCGTTACGGACCATCAGGGGCGAAAGGCCTGGACGAACCCGATCGCGTTACCGTAAGGTTTCCGTGTGAACCTTTGCTGATGATGTCCTGGGGGAAAACGGTCGATTCCCCCGGATTTGAAAGTTGTAAGTTCTTCTTTCCGTGATAGTTATTGAAGGTTGAACTTTTTGCCGGTCTTTGCCGATAGTAAAGTGGGGCGGACGGACATTCGGATAGACTTGAAGGCCCCGGTGCGTTTGGCCTACAATTCAGGAAGCTCCGGGACTTTCAGGAAGCATCGGGGTTCCATACGGAGATGAATTATCGTTCGAGAAGCGAGGACGGGCAAGGAACGTCGGATACAATACGATGAACGGAACCCCGGCTGGGTTTCGTCGTTGCGGTAAACAGGACGGTTTGTCCGATTCGGGCGGACCGGTGATATAAATAAGAAAGGTTGCACAAGATGTTTGAGAGGTTTACGGAACGGGCACGGAAGGTGATGGCCTTGGCGAACCAGGAGGCCCAGCGCTTCAACCACGAGTACATCGGCACGGAGCACGTGCTGCTGGGGCTGGTGAAGGAAGGCACGGGCGTCGGGGCGAACGTTCTGAAGAACCTGGGCGTGGAGTTGCACAAGGTTCGGATGGAGGTGGAGAAGCTCGTCAAGGCCGGGCCGGACATGGTCACCATGGGCAAACTGCCCCGCACGCCGCGGGCCAAGAAGGTGGTGGAGTATTCCATCGAGGAGGCCCGCAACCTGAACCACAATTACGTCGGCACGGAGCACATTCTTCTGGGCCTGTTGCGCGAGCACGACGGCGTGGCCGCCCAGGTGCTGATGAACCTCGGCCTGAAGCTCGAGGAGGTCCGCGAAGAGGTGCTCAAGCTCCTCGGCGCGGGCATGGAGCCGGACGAAGGTCCCCAGGCGGTGGGCGCCCCCAGCGGCGAGTCCGGCGGTTCCACGGGGCAGCGCCGCACAAAGAGCAAGACTCCCGCGCTGGACAACTTCGGCCGCGACCTGACGGACCTGGCGCGCGAAGGGCAGCTCGATCCCGTGATCGGACGCCTGGACGAAATCGAACGCGTCATCCAGGTGCTCTGCCGCCGCACGAAAAACAATCCCGTCCTGCTGGGCGAAGCCGGCGTGGGCAAGACGGCCATCGTCGAGGGACTCGCGCAAAATATCATCAACAAGGACGTGCCCGACATCCTGCACGAGAGGCGCATCGTGGCGCTGGACCTGGCGATGATGGTCGCGGGCACGAAATACCGCGGGCAGTTCGAGGAGCGCATCAAGGCCGTCATGAACGAAGTCCGCCGCGCGAAGAACGTGATCCTGTTCATCGACGAGCTGCATACGCTCGTCGGCGCCGGCGGAGCGGAAGGCGCCATCGACGCTGCCAACGTCCTGAAGCCCAGCCTGTCGCGCGGCGAAATCCAGTGCATCGGCGCCACGACGATGGACGAGTACCGCAAGTACATCGAAAAGGACGGCGCCCTGGAGCGACGCTTCCAGACGATCATCGTCAATCCGCCGTCCCGCGAGCAGACGCTGGACATTCTCAAGGGCCTGTGCGACCGCTACGAGGCCCACCACCGCGTGCGCATTACCGAGGAGGCCCTCGAACGGGCCGTGGAACTGTCCAACCGCTACGTCACCGGGCGCGTGCAGCCGGACAAGGCCATCGACGTGATCGACGAGGCCGGCGCGCGCATCCGCCTGAAGAACATGTCCAAACCGCCCGACCTGGCGGACCTGGAAACCCGGATCGAGAAGTTGCAGGTCGAGAAGGACGAAGCCGTCAAGAACGCCGACTACGAGCGGGCGGCCGAGCTGCGCGACGAGGCGGAAAAATTCCGCGCCGAGAAGGAAACCATGCAGAAATCCTGGCGGGAGAAGTCGTCCGAGGCCTCCGGCGTGGTGGACGAGGAAGTGGTCGCCGAGGTCGTCAGCAAAATGACCGGCGTGCCCTTAACCCGCCTGGCGAAGGAAGAGGCCCAGCGCCTGCTCGAACTGGAAAAGGAACTGCACAAGCGCGTCGTCAGCCAGGACGAGGCGATCAAG
>JAFGEJ010000233.1 GCA_016931655.1 Phycisphaerae bacterium | reverse complement strand
TTTTTTCTCCGTTCCTTCCAGCAGTGCGATGACCAGGAGGATCAGGAGGGTTTGTCCCGCCAGCATCGCCGCCGGGGCCGCCCCCCGAACGTACGGCAGCAGCGAGGCGGAAATCGCCGTGCAGGCGGTGCACAGATAGATCGTCAGCACCGCCGTTCGCGGCGTCATTCCCCGCCGCACCAGGCGGTGCGAAAAATGCCTCCGGTCGCCCACCATCGGATTTCGCCCCTCGCGCAGGCGGATCCACAGCACGCTGGCGGTGTCGTACAGCGGCACCGCCGTCAGCAGCACGGGCATGAACACGCCGTACAAAATGCCCGCCTCGCCGACATGAACGTACGTCGTCAGGCAGCACAGCACGCCCAGCAGAAACCCCACGGGCAGCGAGCCGGCGTCGCCCATGAACACGTCAGCCGGCGGGAAGTTGTGACGCAGGAATCCCAGCAGCGCCCCCAGCAGCACGCACGCCCCGCCGGCGACGAACCATTGCCCCATGCTCAACGCCGCGGCCAGCAGCGCCGCCGTGCAGATCGCCGCCACGCCGGCGGCCAGGCCGTCCATGTTGTCCAGGAAGTTGAAGCTGTTGGTGATAAGCACCAGCCAGAAGATCGAAGCGGAGATGCTGACGGCTGGGCCGGCGAATCGCAGCACGCGAACGTCGCACAGCAGCACCACGCCGGCTGCCGCGGCGACCTGCGCCAGCAACTTGCTCCACGGGCCGAGATGCCTGCGGTCGTCGATCAGCCCGACGACGTGCAGCAAGGCTGCGAAGCCCAGAATCCCCATCGCCCGCGGGGCCTGCATCGCCGCGCCGGGAACGTGCACCGCCAGGTCCGGCGCCCGGGCCGACAACCAGGCCGGGATGCCCCAGGCCGACCAGATTCTCGCCAGCGCCGCCCACAACAACCCCAGCACAAGCACCGTGGCGAAGACCGCCGATCCGCCCAGCAGCGGCGTGGCCTTCGCGTGGGCCTTGTGCTGGCTGGGCGCGTCCAGCCAGCCGATCCGAACCGCCAGGCGCTTCGAGAACGAAGTCGCCAGGTGCGAAAACACGAACGCCGCCGCGACGGTAATAAAAATCGCCCAGGGAATCACGCCGAAGCCTCCTGTCTGCTTTGCCGCCGCAGCGCCTCGCGGGCGCGGGTGAAGAACGCGTCGTATCGGCCTGAGGCGTAGTCCGGGAACGTCCAGGGCAAAGCCCGCCAGCCGTCGCGATATTGCAGCGTCACCTCGGCATACACGCCGCCCCGCAGGTACACGCGATGGGAAAAATCCTTCATGCTCGCCAGGATGAGCTTCGACGGCGCGATATAGCCCGGATCGAGATTGATCGGCCGGGGCGGAACGGGAATTGGTGCAGACCAGGTTTCCTTGCCCCGCTGAAGTTCCCCAGCCAGGCGGTCCTCCAGTTCGTTGGAGGCGATTTTGATTTCCGCGAGGCGTTGCGGGTCGATCAGATGCTCGAAGGCGACGAATCCCCGATACAGCGGGCTGCCCATTTCTTCGTCGTAATAGTGGGTGAAATCGAACGGCTGAATTTCCCCGATCACGTCCGCCGGCCCGTAGGTGGCTCCGAGGATTTCGGGCATGCGCTCCAGCAGCGCCGTATCAGCGCAGATCATGCCGAAGATCAACTTCACGGGTTGCGGGGGTTGAATGGCGGCCATATCCTCCGATTGTCGCCTCGCGCCGCGGCGCTGTCAACCGGCGAGGGAACCGGCGAGCGCGACCGGAACCAAGCTCTACGCATCGAAATTCTTTTTACCAGCCCAACGGGCTGAGACATACCAGCCCAGGGCAACGCCCTGGGTAAATTCGTCAACAGTTTTTGAGCCCTGAAGGGGCGAGACAAGTTGTCACGCCCTTACAGGGCTTGCTTTTATGATCTCTCCAAACCCAGGGCGTTGCCCTGGGCTGGTATGCATTCGCCTTTCAGGCGAAGGATATGGAAAACACAAAGAATTTTGATGCGTAGGCCCCGGCGCCGGACCTATCCCGCCTTACGGAGTTGCCGCATCGGCGGCGGGTAACACAAAACGCTGACGCCCCGGCGGGTCATCTCCCGGTCGAGAACCGCCGGGACTACCTCCGCCAGCCGGCAGGCGTCGTGATAATCGATCTGGTGGTCCGCGTACAACTGGACCGCCAGCAGAAGCCGGAGTTCCTTCGCGGTCACCTCGGCTCGATGAATCACCTCATCGGACAGTTCCAGTTTCATGCTGCACCTCCACCTCAGCCCCCCGTCGGCTGCTACTGTTTTTATCGTTCCGTTTTCCCGCCTACTCAAGCAGCAAAACAACAAAAAGCGCCTTACGAGCGGCGTCCCTTAGGGACGCCGATTTCTCCGAATGCGATTGGTATTGAGACAAATCGACAGGTGTTTGGACAAATCGGTGGGCTTACGCCCACCGCTCTTTTATACGGAAAATCCGGATTCGATTTTATGAGCGGCGGGTGTCAACCCGCCGATTTCTCCGTAAACGATGGGTACATGGAAGAATCGGTGGATTTACATCCACCGCTCGTTACTGCACAAATTCCGAACGAACGCTCACCCGTTGTCGTTCAGAGTTGTCTTCAGTACTTCCAGCAGGGAATCGACGTCGGATTCGGTGTGTTCGCAGCACAGGCTGATGCGCAGCCGGCTCGTGGCGGGCGGAACGGTCGGCGGGCGAACGGCGGGGATCAGATACCCCGCCGCCAGCAGGCGCCGGCTGACCTCCACCGCTCGCCGGGCGTCGCCCAAAACGACGGGGACAATCTGGCTGGCGGAATCACGTGTATCCAGCCCCATGTTTTGCAGGCCTTCGCGCAGGCGCCGTGCCAGGGCGAGCAGTTTTTCCCGCCGCCGCGGCTGGGTTTGGACTATTTTCAACGCCTCACCCGCGGCGGCGCACGTCGCCGGCGGCGGAGCGGTGGTGTAGATATAGGCCCGGCCGGTATTTCGGACCATCCCGATCAGCGGGGCGGGCCCGGCGACGAATCCTCCGATCGCGCCGAAGGCCTTGGAGAGCGTACCGACCGTCGCGTCGATTTCGTCCTCCACGCCCAGCAGTTCCGCCGCCCCGCGCCCCTGCTCGCCCAGAACGCCCGTGGCGTGGGCCTCGTCGATGAGCAGTTGGGCGTCGTAGCGGCGCTTGAGGGCCGACAGATCGTCCAGCGGCGCCAGGTCGCCGTCCATGCTGAAGAGTGAATCGGTCACGATGAGGCAGCGGCGGTGCTCGGCGCGATGTTTGCGCAGCAGTGCTTCGAGTCGCGCCGTGTCGCGATGGGGGTAGGTGCGCAGCGTCGGGCCGGCCCGGCCGGGCGAACCGCCGGAGGCGGCGTCGAAGATACTGGCGTGGTTGAGCTTGTCGCAGAGGATCAGATCGCCATCCCCGGCCAGTGCACGGACGGCGACGTGATTGGCCGCCCAGCCGGTGGAGGTCACGACAGCCGCGGCGGTTCCCTTGAAGCTCGCCAGCTTCGCCTCCAGTTCCACGTGCGGCTGCATCGTGCCGGAGATCAGCCGGCTGGCGCCGCTGCCGACGCCCCAGGCGTCAATCGCGTCCCTGGCCGCGGCGCGAACGGCGGGATCGGCTGCCAGACAGAGATAATCATTGCTGCAGAAACACAGCACCTCTCGCCCCTCCACGAGCACGCGCGGGCCGACGGGCGAATCCAGAACCACGGGCCGACGAAGCAAATCCTCCACCTCCCGCCGATCCAGCTGCGCCTGCATGTCCCGCCAAACGTCCATAAGGGGCGCATTGTCCGCGAACCGTCAGGCCGCGTCAATTCGATTGCCTTGTAAGCAACCTTTTTCCTGACACCAACTTGATGATCGCCCCAAACTCTGTGAACAACAAAGAACACGACACAGAGTTACTGAGAAACTGAGAAAGAAAACAAACAAAAATCTTCTCTGTCTCTCAGTGTCTCAGTGTCTCAGTGTCGGATTTTCAATCTTTCATTGCGCGATAAATTGTCCAACCGCTTACAACCGGATTTGCTGCCATTTCCTTTGAAAAAACGGTATACTACCAGAATTCGGCGATTCCGCGAATCCAAAACGAAGGTTTTGCCCCATGAAGAAATTCTTACACAATGCGTGCCTCGCCCTGCTGGCTGTCGGTGTTTTTTTCTCCCTCAACGTCCGCCCCTGCCGGGCGGAACTGGACAATACCGACCTTCTCCTCCGCGAAACCGACAGCGCGGACGAATCTTCCTCGCCGCCGCTTCTGCCGGGCAGGGAAACGAAAATCCGCGAGAAGGACCTCGGCGAGAACGGCTATTACGTGCTCTACCTGCCGAAGGACTACACGCCCCGCCACACCTGGCCGGTGCTGTTCTGCTATCACAGCCTGAACGAAAAACCGACCGTCGAGCCTTTCCGGAGCGTTCTGAAGGACAGGCATTTCATTCTCGTCGGCCTGGGATATCACCAGGCCGGACGCGAAGGGTACGATTACATCAAGACCGTGGATATCGACATCCTCAAGCGCGCCCTGCGTTCCGTGAATCGTCGCGTTCGGATGGATCGCGAACTGATCTTCGTCGGCGGGTACAGCAAAGGTGCGTTCTACGCCGCGAGCATGCTCAACAACGCGCCCGAAATCTCCTGGGCCGGCGGCGTGCTCCTGGGCGGAGGCATGAACGAACCGACGAGGCCGAAGCAGCCGAAATCGCTCTACAAAATTCCGATTTTCCTCGGCTGCGGCCGGGAGGATCCGCATCTCCAGCACGTCCAGACCGCGGCGGACCACTTCAAGGACATGAATTCGCTGGTGACGCTGGAAGTCTGGCCGAAAACCGGCCACGTCGAAACGTACCCCGGCTCGGAGCTTGGGGAATGGCTGATCCGGAACGGCCCGCTGCACAAGGCCTCCGAACGTCTCGCCAAGGCAAAGGTCCACGAGAAAATCGGCCATCCGGGCCTGGCGCTGGAGATCTACGAATCCCTCGCGCACGTGGACGACGGGAACGTGTTCTGCCAACAGGCCGGTATCGCCGCCAAGGCGCTGTCGGCCAAGGCGCAGGCGAAAATGGATCGGGCCTCCGCCGCGATGGACAAAAAAGAGTATTCGCTCGCCCAGGACCTTCTGGCGGAACTGGCGGAAGAATTCAAGGGTTCCTACGTCGGCAACCAGGCCGCCTTACGCCTGCACAAGCTCCAGTCCAACCCGGCACTGCAAAAGGAACTCCAGCAGCGGCAGGTCAAGGAACAGGCCGAGGAAATCGAGAAGCAGGCCCTGGCGGCCCAGAAGGAAGGCCGCCACGCCGAAGCGATTCGCCTGTATGAAAAATACCTCTGGCTGTACCCGAAGTCCGACGGCGCCGAGGACGTCAAACGACAGCTCAAAAAACTCCGCTCGGACGACAATCTGCAGAAGCGCCTCCGCGACCAGAAGGCCGCCCGCGAATGCCGGGGTTGGCTGACCATGGCCGACGCCCTGCTCGACCAGGGCAAGCCCGACAAGGCCAAAACCTACCTCGATAAGATCATTCGCAAGTACCCTGATACCACCTGGGCCGTCAAGGCCCGCGTCCGCCTGCGCAACATGGACTAACCCGGATATTTCACCACCCCTCAGGGGTAAAGACACAGATCGAAGATGCCACAGATAGATCGCAGAAGGTTAATACTCAATTTTCAATATTCAAATTTCAAACAATAATCAATACTCAATAACAAATATTCAAAAT
>JAFGEJ010000028.1 GCA_016931655.1 Phycisphaerae bacterium | reverse complement strand
TGCTAATAATTCGTTGGACTGCCTGGAAATAACCAGCAACCTAAAGTTTGCCTAATTTAACACATCGCAAAAAGTGCGAAAGTTCACAGGATGACAATCAATTAAAACACACTCTCGTAATTACCAACGAGAAGTTTATAATGCTCGGCTTGGTGTGAAAGGTATTTTCATGGCAAATATACATCCAACCGCTGTGGTGGATCATTCCGCCCAACTCGCCGACGACGTGGAAGTCGGCCCGTATGCGATCATCGAGGGCGACGTGGAAATCGGCCCGGGCACGGTCATTCGCCCACACGCCGTGATCCGCCGCTACACGTCGATGGGCGCGGGCAACCACGTGGATTCGTTCGTCGCCCTGGGCGGCGAGCCGCAGGATTACAAGTTCGACGTCTCGCAGGTCAGCTACCTGCGCATCGGCGATAAGAATATTTTCCGCGAGGGCGTGACGATCTCCCGCGGCACGGGCGAAGGGTCCGAGACGCGCGTGGGGGACGGCACGTACTGGATGGCCAATTCGCACGCCGGGCACAACTGTATCATCGAGGACGGCGTGATCCTCGCCAACGGCGCCTTGGTCGCGGGGCACTGCACGGTCGGGCGCAAGGCGATTCTGCCCGCCAACGGATGCGTGCACCAGTTCGTCTGGATCGGCGAAATGTGCATGTTCCAGGGCGGCGCGGCGATCAGCATGCACGCCCCGCCGTTCTGCCTGCTGGCGGAGGATAACACAATCGTGGGCTTAAACGTCGTAGGCCTGCGCCGCTCGCCGGACATTACCGACGACGACCGCGAGGACGTGAAAGAAGTATTTCAGCTTCTGTATCGTTCCGGCCTGACGCCCACCAGGGCGCTGGAAGAAATGGACAAACGCGACCTCGGATCGGCCGGGTCGCGGTTCCGCGAATTCGTGCGAAAGGCATGCACCGCGCAAAAACCCTATCACCGAGGCATCGTGCCCAACATCAACCGGGGACATCAAAGAAAACAGTGACGAGTATTTGGGGAGCAGGCAGCAGGGAGCAGGGAATTCAATACCCCACATATTTTGCCTGGTGGAGCACCTGCTCCACCAGGTTTTTCATACTATCATGAAAAAGACTTGGCGGAGCAGGTGCTCCGCCAAGCGGATATTCAATACCCCACGCCGAAGGAATTCCATCGGCCGGTGGCGGGGCTTTGCTCCTGCGTGGTTTGACGAATGTATCCGCTCATCGTTTGCTGGAGCCGCTCGATGAAGGAGTCGATTTCCTCGGCGGTTCCTTCCGCGACGCATTCCACCGAACCGTCGGATACGTTTTTCACGTAGCCCGTAATATCAAAACCGCCGGCGATGCGGCAGGCGGTGTAGCGAAAGCCCACCCCCTGCACGTCGCCGGTGAAATGAAATCGTTTCTGAATCATGGTAATGGTTGCCGTTTGGAGTTATTGTATCCGGCTGGGCACATGAGACCTCTGAAACAAGGAAAATTTACCACAGAGACTCAGAGAGCACAGAGAAAACCATAAAAAAATAACATCTTTCTCTGTGGTCCCCCAGGGGGTCTTCGATCTGTGGCTCTGTGGTAGGTTTTTCAGAATTTCTTTTCTGAAAGAGACAGGAAAGGACCGTGACGCGATGAACGTATTATTGACCGGCGGGGCGGGGTATATCGGCTCGCACGTGGTTCGCGCCCTGCAGGCCGCGGGGCACGAGTGCGTGGTGTACGACAATCTGTGCAAGGGCCACGCCGAGGCCGTCCCGGACTGCGAACTGGTGGTCGCGGACGTCGCCGACGGCGAGGCGCTGGCCAACGCCTTCGGTGAGCACGACATCGAAGCCGTCATTCACCTGGCCGCCTTCATCGAGGCCGGCGAGAGCGTCGAGAAGCCCGACAAGTATTTCCACAACAACACCCGCATCGGCCTGACGCTGCTGGACGCGATGCGAACGTGCAACGTGGGGAAAATCGTGTTCTCCTCCACCGCTGCCGTCTACGGCACGCCCAGCCGCGTGCCCATCGAGGAAACCGACCGCCTCGAACCGATCAACCCCTACGGGGCGAGCAAACTGTGCGTGGAGTACATGCTGCGGGCCTACGCGGCTGCGTACGATATCGGCGTCGTGTCGCTGCGATATTTCAACGTCGCCGGGGCGCATCCCGACGGCGACATCGGCGAGGCCCACAGCCCCGAAACGCACCTGATTCCTTTAATCCTCCAGGTTCCTGTTGGCAAACGCGAGAGTATAAAAATCTTCGGGCAGGATTACGACACGCCGGACGGCACGTGCATCCGCGATTACATCCACGTCTGCGACCTTGCCGACGCGCACGTCTTGGCGCTCGGCGCGATCTCAGCCGGCGAAGTGAAGGCCTACAATCTCGGCAACGGCGAGGGCTTCAGCGTGCGGGAGGTGATCGAGACGTGCCGGCTGGTCACGGAATTGCCCATCCCGGCTGTCGACGCGCCGCGCCGGCCCGGTGACCCGGCCCGGCTCGTCGCGGCCAGTCAAAAGGCCATGGCGGAATTAGGCTGGCAGCCGAGGTTCCCGGACCTGGCGACTATCGTCGCCCACGCCTGGGCGTGGCACAAAAACCACCCGGACGGATACCCCGCGATGTGAGCGATTTTTTTCTGACGGCAAGTCGATGATTCCCCAAACCCTGAGGAAGGACAAAAAAACCGACACAGAGTTACAGAGGAACTGAGAAAGAAAACAAACAAAAATCTTTTCTGTTTTTCTTCTCTGTTTCTCAGTCTCTCAGTGTCGGTTTTTCTTGATTTTTCATCGTGCCGGAATTTTTTAAAAATCCGGTCGCTCACCCCGTGGTGTGAGCCTCAAAGATACGCTTGACCGTTCCGATAAATTCGTATACAAGTAACGCACCTTCGGGGCTGTGGCGCAGTTGGGAGCGCGTCTGCATGGCATGCAGAAGGTCGAGGGTTCAAATCCCTCCAGCTCCAGTCGTTTCGCGGAGGCGGCGGTTGGGGGAAACGCGGCGGGTTCGTTCGTAAAAATCTTCTAGCAGAAGCCCGCGTTCTGGAGTTTTTCGAGCGTCAGGCCGTTTGGCGCGGCGGGGGAGTCGCCGGAGAGCATTTGCTGGAGGTATTGGCGGACGTATTTGCCGAGAATGTCCACCTCAATATTCACCGTTTCGCCGACGGCGAGGTTCGCCAGCGTCGTTTTGGCGAGCGTCGTTGGAATCAATGCAACGCGAAACGTATCGTTCTCCACGCCAGCCAGCGTCAGTGACACGCCGTTGATGGCGACGGAGCCTTTCGGGACCATCTGGTCGAGCAGGTCGCGCTGTGCGGAGAATTCCGCGATCCAAGGTTGGGCGCTGCTGGTGCGCGTTACGGTCGCCAGGCCGTCCACGTGTCCCTGGACCACGTGCCCGTCGAAACGCCCGCCGGCGGGCAGGGCCGGTTCCAGGTTCACGCTGTCGCCGCTTCGCAGCCTCCCCAGCATGGAACGAGCGAGCGACTCGGCTACCACGTCAAATTCCGCCGTCGGCGGCGCGACCCCGCCGGCGGTCAGGCAAAGGCCGTTGACGGCGATGCTGTCGCCCGGCTTGAGGTTCTCCGCCAGCGGGCCGAGGTCCAGACGCAGGTGAAGTCCCGCGCCGCTCGGCCTGGCGGCCTGCACCTTTCCCACGTGTTGTATGATTCCCGTAAACATAAGTTCGCTCGTTGTTCCGATTAAAGCGGAAACACCTACGTCGCCGCACGGGGCCAAATTATCCACGGATTACACGGATCAAAGAACGATTACACGGAAACAATATATAATAAATCCGAGAAATCGAATGGAATCCGTGGATAATTTCCCGACACTGGCCTTGGGGCAAGGCTCTATGATATAATCCCTTCCGCTGGGAAACCACCCTCAAACGTCACGGAAAGGGAACCGATGACAGACGCCGACAACGCGAACGTCGAAAAACTCGCCCAACTGGTGGAACAGATCGAGACGGTCCTTCTGGGGAAGTCCGAAGCGGTGCGTCACGTGGTCGTGGCGTTGCTGGCCCGCGGCCACGTGCTGCTGGAGGACGTGCCCGGCGTGGGCAAGACGATCCTGACGCGCTCCATCGCCGCGAGCCTGCACTGCACCTTCAACCGCATCCAGCTGACGCCCGACCTGCTGCCGACGGACATTCTGGGCGTGAGCATCTACGACGCCCAGACGGCTGCGTTCATCTTCAACCGCGGGCCGATCTTCGCGAACCTGATCCTGGCGGATGAAATCAACCGCACCACGCCGCGCACGCAAAGCGCATTGCTGGAGGCGATGAACGAGGCCCAGGTCTCCATCGACGGGAAAACCTATCCCCTCGGCCCGCCGTTCATGGTCATCGCCACGCAGAACCCCTACGAGTTCGAGGGCACGTATTTCCTGCCGGAGAACCAGCTCGACCGCTTCATGCTCCGCGTGCGGATCGGACACCCGGACAAGGACACGGAGCGGCGGATTCTCCGCACCCAGCCGGCCCGGACGCGCCTGGGCGAGCTGAAACCGGTCATGTCGGTTCCCGAACTGATCGACCTGCAGGACGCCGTCCTGGAAGTGCACGTCGAGGACGCGATCATGGAGTACATTCTCGATATCGCCGAGGCCACCCGGCGCAGCGAGGAACTGACGGTGGGTCTTTCGCCGCGCGGCTCGCTGGCGCTGATGCAGGCGGCCAGGGCGATGGCGCTGCTGGAGGGGCGAAACTACGTCGTGCCCGACGACGTGAAGGACCTGGCTGTGCCCGTCTGCGCCCATCGTCTCCAGGCGCGGGCCTTCGCGCACGACGGCGCCGGCTCAGCCGCCGACGGCGTGTTCCAGAAAATCCTCGAAACCGTGCCCGTTCCGCGGTGACGGAGAACACATTTTTTATCACGGCAACGCTCAATAAAGATGAAATATTCAATATCCAAATTTCAATACTCAAACAATACTCAATATCCAATAAGACAATAATTCCCGTTGCGTCCTTGGTTTTGAATATTTGTTATTGAGTATTGGTTATTGTTTGAAATTTGAATATTGAAAATTGAATATTACTCTTTGTGTTTTCTGAGTCGGAGTTTACCCCTTAGGGGTGGTCAAAATCTTTCCTGATTCACAATGGCGAGACGAAGGAAAAAGGCCGATCGACGAACGACGCTTCGCGTGACCCTGGCGGGGTGGCTGTTTCTGCTGATCAGTCTCCTGGTGGGTTTGGCGGCGGTGCGCAGCCAGATGCCCTTGATGTTCGTTCTGTTCGGGGCGATGCTGGGCGGGATGGCCGTCTCGTCGATGATCGCCCGGGGGATGGTGATCGCTGCCGGCGTACATCGGGAGCTGCCCACGCGGGCGTGGCAGTTTGAGGCGGTCTATTTCGGGTATTTTCTTCGCAATCGCCGTCGCCGGGCGCCGTGTCTGGGCCTGGCGCTGCACGAAATCGCGCCGAAGGGCGTCGAAAACGCCTACGGATACTGCGTGCATCTGCCCGGCCGGGGCGCGTTTCGGGCCGGCTGCCGCCTGAGCGCCGAGAATCGCGGCAGGGTGGACTTGCAGGGCGTTCGACTGGCGACCAAATTTCCCTTCGGCCTGGTGATGGTCAAACGCGACGTCGAGCAGCCCGCCTCGCTGGTCGTTTGGCCGGCGAAGGGGAGAATCAAATCGAACCTGTTCCGCCGCGGCGCGCTGGAGGCCTCCAGCGCACCGCCCAGCCGCCTTCAGGGCGGGCAGGACGAATTCTTCGGCCTGCGGGAGTACCGCCCGGGCGACAGCCCGCGATGGATCCACTGGCGGCGCAGCGCCGGGCGCGAAACGCCCGTCGTCCGCGAAATGGCCCATCCCGTGCCCGACGTGCTGTTCCTCGTGCTCGATACCCGTCTCGACAAAAAGGAAGTGCTTTCGGAATGGCAGCGGGAACGGATGCTGCGATTCGCCGCGACGCTGATCGACCAGGCGCTGATGCGCGGATTCCAGGTGGGCATGGCGATGGCGGGAGCGGACGGCCCGCGCGTCTTTTCTCCCGCCATGGGCGTCGGCGCGCGAACCGGCCTGCTGGACGCCCTGGCGGACGTCTCCGGCGAGGAGCAAACTCCCTTCCGACGCGTCGTCGAGGCGATTCCCGTCTCGGCTGTCCACAACGCCCAGACGTTTCTGCTGACCGAGGACCGGGAAAGCATCTCCCCGGCTGTGCTGGTGAACCTGGGCCGATCCGCCCGGCACCTGGAAGTGATCGGCCCGACGGACCTGGACGGGATCTTTGAGGACCATCCCCTTGTTCAACCCCGGGAGACGCCGTGCCCCTGACCCGCTACACGACGGCGGAGATCGTTCTGACCGAGCGTCGCCGGCTGGAACAACCCCTGCTGCTGCTGATCTGGCTGGGCACGGCGATGTTCAGCCTCGCGGAGGGGAATCTTCTGTACCTCCTCAGTTGCACGCTGGGCGTGGGCGTCAACTGGCTGGTCGTTCGCCGGAACATGGAAATTCACCTCCGCCACGCGTACGTGAACGTCGGCGTGGTGATCTCGCTGGTCGTGATCGTGCTGGAATGGCGGTTCACGAACGTTCTGCCCCAGGTGACGGTGGGGCACTTCATGATGCTCATTCAGTTGCTGAAGCTTTTCGAGCGAAAGCGCGCCCGGGATTATATTCAACTCATCACGCTCAACATGCTGCTGGTGGTCACCACGGCGCTGATTTGTTCGGCGATGTGGTTTGCCGCGGCGTTGGTGGGGTATCTCCTGCTGGCGTGTTACGTGGCGATGGTCTTCACGATCAAGCGGGGCCTGGACGCCGCCGGTGAGGCCCGGCTGCGCGGCGAGGCCGGGCCGTTGTCGCCCCGCCAGGTCGCCTGGAACGTCGTTCGCCAGTGGCCCGGCCGGGCGCTGCTGCGGTTTATCTGGGCGGTGACGATCCCGGCCCTGATCGTGGGCGTTCTGGCGTTTTTTCTGACGCCCCGCACCGCCGGGAGCCTGCTGGAAGAGGCCCAGAAAAATATCCTCTCCGAGGGATTCGACACGTCCATTCGCCTGGGCAAACCCAAGAACGTGTATCTCTCCGATCGCATCGTACTGCGCGTCAAGGTGCGCGGGCCGGGGTTCAAATCCAGCCAGGCCGCCGGATTCTCCAGCCGCTACCTTCGCGGCGTGGTTTTGGATCAGTATCAGGGTTCCTCCTGGAAGAACGCCGCCGGATCCGAACGGTATCTTCTGTCCGCCTCGCAGTCGCCGCCGCTGGACTCGACCCTGCACCACGACGCCGTTCGCCACACCATCCATTCGATGACGTTGGGCCAAACCGACCTGTTTGCCCCGTATCCCACCGTGTGGCTGAAGCCGTCGAAGGGCATAAGCGTGCTGTTCTCCCGATCGCTGGAATACTTGATTCGGGGCGCGTCTCCGACGCGGCAGCGTTTGTGCTATGAAACGCTGTCTTTTCCTTCCCCGCCGGGCGATCGGCCCCGTGCGTATTTGCGGTGGATTCGGGGACAAACCGAGCCTCTTACCCCTCCGAGCGTTCAATTGCCCTCCGTCGCGCGAAAGCGCGTCGGCGCCCTGGCGGAGGTATGGTGCGGCGACCTGCTCGAAAAACGCCGAAACGATCCGCAGCACACGGATGAGATCAACCGCGAAATTGCGCAACGCATCGAAAACCGCCTTCAGCAGAACTACGAATACACGCTCGATTTGAGTCAAAGCGATCCCAGCCGCGACGGCGTGGAGGATTTCCTGTTTTACATGCGGCGGGGGCACTGCGAATACTTCGCCTCGGCCATGGTGGTCATGTGCAACCTGCTGGACGTGCCGGCCCGGGTGGCCGTCGGATTCGTGATGGACGAATACGACCCGGACGCCGACGAGTTCATCGTCCGCGACCGCGACGCCCACGCCTGGTGCGAAGTGTTCACCGAAGCGAAGGACTGGGAGTTGTTTGACCCGACCCCCGGCGGGGCGCGCCTGGCGGCGATGGAACGGCCCTGGTATGCCTTTATCACGGATTTCTTCCAGGAAATCCAGTTTCACTGGTATCAGCAGGTCGTGGGATACGACTTTGCCGAACAACGCGAGTTGAGCGAGCAGGTAGCCGATGAATTTATCGAGGCGTGGGACACGTTTGTGTGGGGGCTGGTACAATTACGGGAAAGCTTCTGGAATCTTCTTCAGCGCGGCGTGGTGGATCGCGTTCTGCTGAGATTTTTACTAATTCTTCAGGGGATGGCGGTGGTGGTCATTGTGGCGATCGTGGGGCAATACCTTCGCCGTCGGCGACGCCAAAAGCAGCCTGGCGCCGGAGAAGGATATTTCAGCCTGTTGAATCGTCTGCTGGCGCTGCTGGAGCGGCGCGGGCTGGCGATCACGCCGGATCAGACCCTTTTGGAACAGATGCGCAGGGCGCGGGACCAGTTTGATTTGCCTGAGTACCGACTGGACGCCCTGGCGCGGCTGCAATATCGCTGGCGCTGGGGCCGACGGGAACCGGCGGCTGAGGAACTCCGCCAGGCCCGCGAACACTTCGAGGCCCTCTGCAAACACCTCGGCGCGAAATAAAAAAATCGGAAGAGAACACGAACGAAATGCGTGGCGGAGCACCTGCTCCGCCACGTCAATTTATAGCAGTGTATTAACATGGTGGAGCAGGTGCTCCACCATGCAATAACCAGGTGTGTTTGGTATTATTCTTCCAGAAGTTTCCGCAGCGCGTCTCGCCAGGCGGGGGTGTTTCGGCGAAGGGAGTCGGCTGCGGCGCGGAGGAGGGTTTCCTGGCGGGCCGTGAAGGCCGACGGGGCGGCAGGGTCGATGTTCGCCAGTCCCAGCGCGTCAAGAACGGCGGCGATGAGTTCGGGCATTCCTCGCCCCGTGTGCGCGGAGACGGCCAGGCCTTCCGGGCCGGGGCCGTCGTCAGGCTCGTCGCACTTCG
This sequence comes from Phycisphaerae bacterium, assembly GCA_016931655.1. Taxonomy (GTDB): domain Bacteria; phylum Planctomycetota; class Phycisphaerae; order SM23-33; family SM23-33; genus JAFGEJ01. Next base: position 5,364 of record JAFGEJ010000028.1, on the reverse strand, counting down.
TTCGCACGTGCAGGAGGTTTTTGGTAATAATTTTGGGGCGGACGCCGGCGGGCAAGTCGATGGGATCGGCTTCCGAGAGCAGCAGTACGAGGTCAGCCGAGGCGATCCGCTGCCACGCCCGTCGGACCGACTCGGCCTCGATGGGGTGGTCGGTTTCCCACAGGCCCGCGGTGTCCGTGAGGTACACGCAACGGCCGGCGAGGATCGCCCGCTGGCGGACCCAGTCCCGCGTCGTGCCGGCCTGTTCGTGCACGATACTCACGGGCCGACCCACCAGGGCGTTGGTCAGCGTGCTCTTTCCGGCGTTAGGCGCCCCAGCCAGCACGACCTCCGGCGGATGCAGCAGCTTTCGTGTCGCGGCGAAGGCGTCGGCGGCGGACTGCAACGGTTCCGTCGCTTCCGGCGGGGCCGTTGGAGAGTCGAGAAATTCCCGCGCGAGCTTGCTCAGACCGGCGGACCACTGGTTCGTCAGCGCCGCCGCCGCCCAGAGGCTTGGCGCATCCGGCAGGGCGGCTTGCAGTTCCCCGCCGATCGCGGGATTGCGCCATTGCGGATGAGCCGGCGGGAAGGGCGCCTCGTCGCGGCCGGTCGCCACGGCGGCGCCGAGGTTTCCCAGGCGGCGCAGGACGCGCCGGGCGACCGTCGGCCCGCCGTGAATGTTGATCTCCGCCCCGCGCGGGTGGAGGGCGACGACGGCTTCGTCGAGGATGTCTTCCCCGTCGATCAGGTTGCCCAGGTGCAGCCGGCCGGGCTGTTCGGCGGGGAAATCCTTCCCCCCGCGTCGCGGGCGAAACACCGCCCGCAGGGCCGGGGTAAGACCCTGCCCTCGCAGGGCAATGACGGCGATGCCGCCTTTGCCCGGCGGGGTCTGAAGCGAAGCGGTCAGTGGTTCCGATTCGGGATTCACAGCCACTCCATCATCGCGGCGATATCTCGAAAGTCCAGCGGAATTCCGGTAGGGCATGCAACCGTGTACGAGAATTTTTTCTGGCAAAGCTGAAACAAGGTGTCATTCTGAGCGGAGTCGCGTACAAGCGAAGCGCGTACGCGACGAAGTCGAAGAACCTGATTTTTGGTTTTTAGGTCCTTCGACGGGTTCGACGTTGCTCACCGCAGGCTTCGGGGCTCGCTCCGCTCGCCCCTTCGCTCAGGATGACATTTTGGGGGCGAGACGCCGGAAAAAGTCTTTGCACATATGCAATCCTTGGGGGCAGACTTGTTGCATGCGAAAAGGATTGCTATATGCTTTGTCGAAAAGATTTTTTTGCCACCCTTGAGGGGTGGCTGATTTTCTTTGTTTTGTTTTCCATGATTTCAACAGAACAATTGTTATACTAACAACGTGACTTACTGGAGGCGAAGTGGCATGAGTTCTTCCGTGGTTGATTATGAACCGTTGGCGGCGGATGTTCATTGCACGCGCGACGCGTTGGTGGTTGTGTTGCAGGATGGACGAAAAATTTCCGCCCCCCTGAGCTGGTTTCCTCGACTCAAGAACGCCACCGCGTCTCAACGTAAGAACTGGCGGCTGATCGGAGGCGGCGTGGGTATGCACTGGGAGGATGTGGACGAAGATATCTCCGTCGAAAGCCTTTTGGCGGTGAAATAAGCGGTGTGTTTCTACGATCCGCCGATTTGTCCCCGGCTGCCGAGGTAGAAATTCTGGCCCGGCGAGATCGTGATGGTCTTATCGACTTTTTTCCGCAGTTCTTCAGCCGAGTCCGCGTAGAGGGGCGAGATTTCGACGGCCGCCGCCACGCGTCCGTCGGCGTCGCGCGGTACGCCGATGCCCACCGACTCCAGCCAGGTCGCCCAGCGGCGCACCTGGTCGTGCAGGCTGGTGGCGAGGCTGTCTGCGCCGTCCATGTTCTTGATCGGGCTGAACTCCTCCTCGCGGCGCGTTTCCAGCAGCAGGGTTTTCTCCGCCAGCGGGAGGGCGTCGAAGACGAACATTTCCAGTTTCACGGCGTTGGGTTCGGCCGGCTGAGTGGTCTGTCCCCCGGCGGGGTCCACGTAGGGCACTTTTTTATCGGCCCGGTGCAGGGGCAGGAGGCATCGCCCGTCGGCGGTGAGGCGTTCGACGAACGACCGCCGGAACAGGTGGATGGCGATACTGCCGGCGGAGAATTTCAGTCGTCCGTCCGGCAGGCACGACCGGGCCAGCTCTTCCGGAAGGTCGGAGTATTCGATCACCCGCGTTTTTCCGTCGATCACGCAGAAATTGCCCAGCTTTTCCATGGGTTCGCGTTTGGGCAGGGCCTTGGCGGACATCTCCGCGCCGGCCAGGTCGTGCAGGCCGATGAACAGCGGATCGAGGCTTCGCACCAGCGGGTTGTCCACCTGGAAGTAGCTGATCTGCTCGACGCCGCGGGAGGCCATCTCGTCCAGGGCGCCGCTTTTTCGCAGGGCGGAGAGGCTTCCGCCGTGTCCGTCGGGGCTGACGGCCAGGCGATATTTCCGCGCCAGCAGGAGCTTTCCGTTGAAGTCGATAGCCGGCATGGTTCCCTGCACGACGAAGATCACGTCTTTCGGCGAGAAGCCCCAGTAGTCGTTCTGGCGGAAGTGGGCCTTGGTGGCGGTGTCGTTGGTCGGGCTGGTCAGGATGTACCAGGGGATTGTCACGCCGTAGCGCAGCGCCGCGGCCCGGATTTGCTCGGCGAACAGGCGAAACAGCGGTTTTTTCACGACCGGGGTAGCCGGGAAGCAGCCCTTGGGTCCTTCGTAGCCCAGGCGCGTGCCCTGTCCGCCGGCGACCGTGAAGGCGGCCACCTTGCCGGCGGCCAATAGTTCCTCGCCGCGCTGCTTCGCCGACTTCGCCAGCGGGCCGCCGTCGGACGGGACAATCTCCGGCGGCTGAACGTCTGCGGGCAGATCGAATTTTGGCTTGCGGCGGACATACGTCTCCACCCACTCGGAGAGTTGCCCGAAGTCCATCGCCTCGATCTGCCGGCGGAGCAGGTCCTGGTGTTCGCTTGACAATTCGTCGTAAAAGGCAAGCACGTGCCCCTGTCCGACGGATTCGACTTTTTCCCGTAATGCTTCCGGCGCCGTCATAGTCATTCCCTGTATTCCGCGTTGGGAAATCTCGTCACGGTAAAACACACGATCCGAAACGAATGGGGGAAATTGTACCGTCCCCGATCCCGCAAGGCCAGTTTTGGTTTTTTTCTTTCCCGGCAGGTGAACGACCGGATTTTCTGGCATAAACAAAAAACAGAAAATCCGACACTGAGTTCCTGAGAGACAGAGAAGATATAGAGGGGGGGAAAAAATAAAAAAGTCTTCTCAGTTTCTCTGTGTCGCGTCTTTCTGTATGTCCACAGACTTTTGGTTTTTGTCGAAGCGCCATCCCGAAACGTCGGCCTCCCAATGGTTCCGCGCATGGGGTACAATGGTTCCCCATGGCGCGGAAGCGAAAGACATTATTCGACCCAGCCGGCGTTCAAGGCCCCCGCGACGATTCCCGCCGAGGCGCCGCCGGCGCGGGAAACGCCCCTCCCGGCGCGATCAGCGTTTCCGCGCTGGTCGAGCGGATCAAGTCGGCTCTGGCGGAAGCCCTGCCGGAACGGTTCTGCGTGGTCGGCGAGATCAGCAACCTCTCCGCGCCGGCGTCGGGGCATTTGTACTTCAACCTGAAGGATTCCAGCGCCGCCATCGCCGCGGCCATGTGGCGCAGCCAGGCGGAACGGCTGAAATTTCGGCCCGCCGACGGACTGGAAGTCGTCGTAGAAGGGCGCGTGGACGTGTACGACGTGCAGGGCCGTCTGCAACTGTACGTCGAGCGGATGACGCCGCGAGGACAGGGCGCGCTGGAGCTGGCGTTTCGGCAGTTGAAGGACAAGCTCCAGGCCGAGGGATTGTTCGACCCGGCCCGTAAGAAGGCCGTCGCGCGATTCCCCCGCGCGGTGGGCGTGATCACCAGCGCCACCGGGGCGGCTGTCCGGGACGTGCAGCGGACGCTGCGCCGTCGCTGGCCCGCCGCGAGCGTGTATCTCCTGCCGGTTCCCGTGCAGGGCGAGGGGTCGGCTGAGAAAATTGCCGAAGCGGTCCGCCTGATGGACGCCGGCGCCCGAAAACTGGGAATTGACACGATTCTTCTCGTTCGCGGCGGCGGAAGCCTGGAGGATTTGTGGGCGTTCAACGAGGAAGTTCTCGCCCGGGCCGTCGCGGCCTCGCAAACGCCGATTATTTCCGGCGTGGGGCACGAGGTGGACGTAACGATCTGCGACCTGGCAGCCGACGTGCGGGCGGCTACCCCGACCGCGGCGGCGGAGCTGGCCGTCCCCGACCGCGAGGAAATTCGCCGGCACGTGGAGCATCTGGCGATGCGTCTGCGGCGCAATTTGCTGGAGGCCGTCTCGTCCGCACGGGGGGCGCTGAACGGCCTGTTGCGCAGTGCGGCCTTCCGCGATCCTGCCGGGCGGGTGCGAAACGGAATGCAGCGCATCGACGAGCTGGCCCATCGCCTTCGCTGGGTGCTGGCCGCGGCGGGCAAGCGGGCCGGGGATCGCCTGGAGGCGATCCGGCGGCGGCTGGACAAGGCCGACCCCGCCCATTCGCTCCGTCTGGCGCACCAGCGGGTGGACGCCTTCGCCCGGCAACTGGAGGCCATGAGCTATCGCAACGTGCTGCGGCGCGGTTTCAGCGTTACGCGGGATCCCGGCGGGCGGCTTCTGCGAAGCGTCGCGGACGTGCATCCCGCCCATCGCGTGCAAACGGAACTCGCCGATGGGATGTTTTACAGCGACGTGACGGACGTGGAGGAAACAACAGCGCGGAACGACAAGTCCGATACAACGCGGAAGGAACAATCCGATCCGCAAGCAAAGAACGAAATAAGCAGGCGATCAACAAAACAGAAAATGAAAAGAGCATCAAAGAACAGCGGACCAACACTCTTCGATTAACGACCGATTACCAATTACCGACTTCTGACCACCGACTACCGATTACTGACTACCAAATACCAAATAGTGAGGCAATCATGGCGAAACAGGAAACAAGTATCACGTTTGAGGCGGCGCTGGAAAAACTGGAAGAGATTGTCGCCCGGATCGAGGACGGGCGGATTCCGCTGGAGGAATCCATTGAGAAGTACGCCGAGGGCGTGAAGCTCATCGAAACCTGCCGGGCCATCCTCGACCGCGCGGAAAAGAAGATTCAACTGCTTGCCAAAAGCCAGGGCGGCGCCCTTACCCCCGCCGAGGAGCTTGCCGACGACGCGGAATAATACAGATTTTTTTACCACAGAGGCACAGAGGTCACAGAGGAAGACGTTAGAAGATAGAATCTGGAAGCTACATGCAGAATCGCTTAACGTCTAAACTTCCAGCTTCTGACTTCTAGCTCCTATTTTCTTCTCTG
>JAFGEJ010000232.1 GCA_016931655.1 Phycisphaerae bacterium | reverse complement strand
GGCGCCGAAATCACCGCGATCAACAACCAAAAGGTGCACTCCTGGCTGGACATCGTTGCGACGTTGAAAAAACTCGCCGGGCAGAAGGTCACTCTGCAAGGCCGGGTGGGCACGGAAGAAAAAACGTGGGATATCGGCTCACTCGACAAGGCTGTGTTCAACCCCGACGATTACAAATGGAGCCTGCTGTCTGACGTTCCGTTTCAGCCCGAGACGGTCGTGATTCTCTATCGCAATCCGCTCAAAGCCATCGCCTGGGGCGCCGCGGAGACGGGCCGGCTGGTCGTGCTGGTCTACAAGTCGTTCGGGGCGATGATTCGCGGATCGGTTTCCGCCACCAAAGCCGTCCAGGGTCCCATCGGCATCGGGTCGCTGGCGGTCTCCGCCGCCCGCGAGGACTTCATGAGCCTGGTGCGCCTTATGGCGTTCCTGTCGGTCGCTTTGGCGGTGTTCAACTTCCTGCCGATCCCCGTTCTCGACGGCGGCCATGCTTTGCTGCTGGTGATCGAGAAGATTCGCGGAAAGGCCCTGCCGCTGAAATTCGTCAACGCCCTCCAGATGGTCTTTCTCGTGCTGATCCTGGGCCTGTTCCTGGTGATCTCCTGGAACGACGTGCTCCGCATCGTGCGCGGATTGTGGTAGTATTCCATCAACGGAAACCGGTTCGCAAAAAACTCCACGGACCTGCCTGCCGGTAGGCAGGTTTCACGGATACAAGACGGATTACACGGATTTTAATACACAAAATCTGTGTAATCGTTTTTCTATCCGTGTAATCCGTGGATGATTTTGCCGCGTTGCCGGACTCCGGATACGATCATATGGTTCGAACAACATTATAAACGGACTAAAAGGGACTGATGGAGAGATAGGGCGAGATTTTACGAACCGTGCCCTCGCCGACGCCGGGAACTTTTTTAAGATCGCCGGCGGTGCGGAAGGCTTCCGGGCCGTGGTCTTGCCGATATTGCACGACGGCCAGGGCGCGCGAAGGGCCGACGCCGGGCAAGCGCTCCAGTGAAGCTGCACTGGCTGTATTGGGATCGAGAAATTCCCTCGCCGCCGCGACGCGGGCGTCATCGACGGGAACCGCCTGGCCGAACCCCATTCTTCCCGCCGCCCAGACGCCCGTCACGCCGGCCCCCAACGTCAGCAGCACCGTGATCGCCCGCGCATGGGAGGCCGTCAGGGCAAAATCGTATCGCGCGGAGGGGAGCGTCATTGTTTCGCCTCCTCCGGCGGTGCATCGGGGGCGTCGGCGGATTCTTCACCCGCCCGCAGGCGGCACAGATCCCGATACACCTGTTTCGGCGTGAGGTCTTGGGTGCACAGGCCGGCATGCGGGATCATCTGCCCCGGCCCGTCGGCCAGCCGACCCCAGCAGAAGCTCTCAACGAACGGCTTGGAGACGGTCAGTTGCAGCACGCTCTGCATCCAGCGGGACTGAAGTTCTTCGGACCACACCTCGTGCCATCGGCCCGCTTCGGAGACGCTTTTCTCGCCGCCCCAGGCGTCGCGCGGGTCCGGCCGCACCGACGAGGGAACGCCGCACGCGACAATGTGCACGCGCTTCGTCTGCGGCAGAAGATTGTCCAGCATGGCGCTGATCTGGAGCAGATCGCGCACGTAGCGGCCTTCGACGGGGACGCCCATCTCCAGCGGTATGGCAAAGGCGTCGAACCGCAGGTCGCTCTGATAGGCGGTGTCCGCAAAGAGCAGCGGAGGGATCGTTCGCGGGTTGTGGGCGTAATACTCGCCCCAGGGCAAGGCCAGCTCGATCACCACCTCGGCCCGCGGCGCAAGGGTTTTGACGACCTGGCAGCAGGTGCGGGACAACTCGATGATCTGGTCGAAGGTGAGGTTCAGCGTGTTGCAGGCGTTGACGCCCCCCAGCACGTGCCAGACCTGTACCTGCTCGCCGTAGCGGTCGACCACGCGGCGAATGTGCCCCGCCACCTGGGCGCGGAGCGACTCAAAATCGTTTTTCCAGACGCTCAACCAGTCGGGCAATTCCTCGGGCGCGAAACTCAGCAGCGGGCCGGCGTGAACGCCCTTGCCCTGCCGGGCGGCCCAGTTGCACCACGCGTCGGCGTGGGAGAATCGATTGGCCCGTTCGGTCGGCTCCAGAACCCGCCAGGAAAGGGGCAGGTAAATGAAATCCGCGCAGTCGTTGACGCGCTGCTGATAGCCCGGATCGAGGCGTTCCGGTTCAACGCGGCATCCGACGGCCAGTCCCGGCCCGCCGGCGGCGGATCGCTTCAGCACGAGGCGGTCGGCGTGGAACATGGCCGTGGTTTCCCCGACCGAAAGGGACCGGGCGAGGCATTCGTCCGCCAGATTCGAACCGGCGGCGAAATCCGTCACGCTGAGACTCAGTGCCCGGATGAACAGGTCGTGCGCTTCGCGGAAGGCGTCGTTGACCTCGGCGGCTTTGGGATGATCGAACAGCGCCCAGTCTTCGCGTTTCTGGTACAGGCGCGTCAGTTGCGCCCGGGCCAGTTCCAGGTTCAGCAGGTAGGGCCGCGACCGTTCCGGCAGGCGCGTGGTGGGAAGCAGGTAGCAGCCCATCGCGCCCAAGTCCCACGTGATCGCCAACCCGGCTGCTCCGGGCATGCGCTTCATGCAGCGGACCTGGTGATCGGCTGTGACAACGTCGGCCCGGATGGGAATGTCGTCCTGTCCGAAGACGTACGCCCCGGACAAATCCACGTGCTGCACCGGCCTGGCGTTTCGATAGGCTTCGAATCGTAACATATCGTTATTGTCCGGCCCCGCCGCGGCGAGGCTAGAAAAAATTCTTGTTTTGACCGCAGAGACACAGAGAACTTAGCTTTTTGCATAACTCTCGCAAATTGCTAACATGCTGTTTAAAAGATAGTTATGGTTTATTGCATCGATTGAAAGTAGCCCCG
>JAFGEJ010000231.1 GCA_016931655.1 Phycisphaerae bacterium | reverse complement strand
GGGTCGGCGTCGAAGCCGAACAGCAGATCGGGGCTGACCAGGTGGAAGAAGTGCAGCGCGTGGGATTGGTACGTCTGGCCGTAGTGCATCAGCCGGCGCATCTTCTCAGCTGTGGGCGTGAGCTTGTCCACGCCGACGATGAGGTCCATCGCCTTGGCCGCACAGAGATGATGGCTGACCGGGCAGATACCGCACAACCGCTGCACCAGCACGGGCACTTCCCAGTACGGGCGTCCCTGCACAAACCGCTCGAAGCCGCGGAACTCGACAATGTGCATTCGCGCCTGGGTAACGCGGTTGTTCTCGTCCAGCAGGATCGACACCTTGCCGTGCCCCTCGACGCGGGTCACCGGCTCGATGATTACTCGTTTTGTCTTGTCTTTCGCCATGTTCGTCTCCGAAAAATCATGGTCCATTCGGAATTCTCCACGGATTTCACGGATTAAGAAGGATTACACGGATTTTTTTCATAATAAGCAATCCGTGAAATCGTCTTGAAATCAGTGTAATCCGTGGTTAACTCCTCGGGAACGGACTAATCGTATTTAATCAATTCATAGGGCAGTGCGACGGGTTTGTCGCTCAGCAGCGCCACTAAAGCTTCCCAGAGCGTATCGGCTGGGGGCGGGCAGCCGGGCAGGTGATAGTCGATCTTGACCACCTCGTGGCAGGGATACACCTTGTCCAGCAGCAGGGGCAGTTCCGGATCGTTTGGAATCACGTTGTCCGGGTTGTGCACCTTCGGGCCGAGGCGGTGATCGGTGCTGTAGGCCTCCTGGAGGCATTCCATCAGGGCAATGCCGTTGCGCATCGCGGGAATGCCGCCGTTGATCGCACAATCGCCCACGGAAATCAGGACGTCACAGTGCCTGCGGAAATCCTGGAGCACGCGGACGTTTTCCTCGTTGGCACAGCCGCCTTCGATCAGCCCCACGGCGCATCGGCCCGTGAATTCCTTGATGTCGTCCACGGGCGATTTGTCGAAGTCCACCAGCTCCACGAGCTTCAGGATGCGCTCGTCGATGTCCAGCAGCGACATGTGACAGCCGAAGCATCCCGCCAGGGAGGTTGTTGCTACTTTAGGCTTAGCCATAATTTTCTATCCTTTGTACATAGCTTTCAGCGGTCAGCGTTCAGCAGACAGCTTTCAGTGACTTTCCTGCTGCCTGTTGTCCCTATGGGATTTCAGTCACTTCGTTCCTTCAACCTGCTGCTCCCTGCTGCCTTATTTCTTCTCAATATCCGAGCCGATCGGCTTGTGGTCGTATTTCCGTTGTCCCACGGGGATCGCGTAGCCGACGCGTTTTTTCAGCAGTGCGCCGGTGGGGCAGACGTTGACGGCTTCGTCGGTGACGGCGGCGTCGGTGTCGGCGAGGTTCGCCTCGGCGTTGACGGCCACTCGTTTGTCAAATCCGCGGCCGACGAACTCGAAGACGTTTTTCCCGTCGATGTCGCGGCTGGCGCGCACGCATCGGCCGCAGAGGATGCAACGGTTGCGGTCGATAAAGATATCCGGGTGCGTCGCGTCGATGTCCCGCTTGGGGAACAGGTACGGGAACCGCGGCGCGGCGATGCCGAACCGATACGCCAGGGCTTGTAATTCGCAGTTGCCGCTCTTCTCGCAGAACATGCAGAAGTGGTTTCCTTCGACGAAGAGCATGTCGATGATGTCCCGCCGAATGGCCAGCAGCTGCTCGGTTTCGTTTTCGACGACCATGCCCTCGGCGATGGGCTGCGTACAGGCGGCCTGGGGTCGGCCGTTGACCATCACGGTGCAGACGCGGCAGGAACCGTGCGGGGCCAGTTCCTCCAACGCACAGAGCCGCGGAATGTAAATGCCCGCCGCGTCGGCGGCTTCCATGATGGTCTGTCCCGACTGGCCGGTGACTTCCACGCCGTCAATCGTAAATGTGATCGTGTTACTCATGCTGTTCCTCGTGTGCTCTATTCAGGTAGCCAGTAGTCAGTAGCCGGTAGTCCGTAGTCGGTTAAGCCCGGCTACTGACTACCGACTACAGACTACTTCTTTACGTATGCACGGACTTTCGTCCGGCGATGGATTCGGCTGTGCTCAGGGCCGCGTGAATATCGAACGTCGGCTGGAGACCTTCCTCCGCCGGGGCCTTGATTTTGGCTTCGTAGGCGGAGCGGAAGTTTTTGATCGTCGTTACGATCGGGTTCGGCGAGGTCTGCCCCAGTCCGCAACGGCTGGCGGCCTTGACCGTCGCGCCCAGGCTCTCAAGATAGTCCAGGTCGCCCGCCGCGCCCTTTCCGTTGATGATGTCGTCGAGCTTTTCCTTCAAAAGCACGTTGCCCACGCGGCAGGGTGTGCAGAAGCCGCAGCTTTCCTCGACAAAGAATTCCATGAACTTCCGCGCGATCTTCAGCACGTCGCGCGAGGAGTTGAAGACCATCACGGACCCGCCGGTGGCGAGGTGTTCGTAGCAGATCGGATCGCCGAACTGGTTCATGCCGATCATCTGCCCGCTGGGCCCGCCGACCTGGACGGCTGCGGTGTCTTCCGCGCCGCAGAGGTCCAGCACTTCGCGGACCTTGATGCCGAAGGGCACTTCGTACACGCCCGGCTTGGCGCAGTCGCCGGAGATGCTCAGCAGCTTCGTGCCGCTGGAGCCTTCCGAGCCCATCTTGGCGAACCAGCCGGGCCCGTGCTCGAGAATTCGCGCGACCTTGCAGAACGTCTCGACGTTGTTGACGACCGTTGGACAGCCGAGGTAGCCTTTCTGGGCCGGGAACGGCGGGCGGTTTTTCGGATCGCCCCGCAGGCCTTCGCAACTGCTGATCAGGGCCGTCTCCTCGCCGCAGATGTACGCCCCGGCGCCCATCTGGATGCGGATATCGAAGCGGAAGCCCTTCTTGCCCATCACGTCGTTACCCAGCAGGCCGGCGTTTCGCCTCTTGGCGAGCGCGTCCTCCAGCAGCGCCCGCAGATAGGCATACTCGCCGCGGAGATAGACCACGCCGGTATCCGCGCCGATGGCGTATCCGGCGACGGCCATGCCCTCGAACATCATGTCGGCCTTCTCCGTGAGGATTACGCGATCCTTGAACGTGCCCGGTTCGCCCTCGTCGGCGTTGCACAGGACGTATTTCTTGTCGCCGGGGGCCTGGCGGGTGAAGTCCCACTTCATGCCGGTGGGGAAGCCCGCGCCGCCTCGCCCGCGAAGCCGGGCCGTCTTGACGTCCCGAATGACCTCCTGCGGGGTCATCGCCAGGGCGTTTTTCAGCCCCGCGCCGGACGCCATGGTGGAAAAGACCACCTCGCCGGCGAGGCGAATGTTGTTGTGCACCATCGAACGAACCAGGTCATGGGCGTTGTTGCCGTCGCCCAGCCGGCCGATGAGCTTTTTGGGATCGGGATCTTTTTTGAGCTTTCGTACGATCTCGCGCGCCATGTCGCCGCTGAGGTAGGTAATCACCTCGTTGTTAATCAACGCCGCCGGGGCCTGGTCGCACATGCCGATGCAGGGCGTCTTCTCCAGCGTAATCACGCCGTCGGGCGTGGTCTGGCCGAAGTCGATGCCCAACTCCTGCCGGAAGGCCTCCGCGACCGACTCGCTGCCCTTCATCTCGTCAATAATGTCGTCGCACAGCCGAATGACGACCTTGCCCTTGGGCTGCTCGGACAAAAAGGCGTAAAACGATACGACGCTCTCGACCTCCACGCGGTGCGTGGAAACCTGCTTCGCGATCAGGTCCATCGCCTCGCTGCTGACACAGCCGAACTTCGCCTGGACCGCCTCGACAATGTCCATCATCCGCGAACGATCGTTCCCGCACGCCTGAGCAATTTCCCGTATCGCCGATGCAAGTGTTTCACTCATGCCATCACCTTAATCCTCGGATAATAAATGCCATATTTGTGAAATAAATCACAAACAAGGCGCTTCCATAACACTTAAATAGTATGCGATTTAATGTTGATTTTTAAACTATGTGAAATAGTTCACAATGTTAGAATCCTTATGTTATCTTATTCACATCGGTTTTGGAAAGTATTTTTTAAAAAATTTACGAAGATCTGAATTTTTTTACTCCGCCGCGATCCGAAATTGGGACCTCGTGAAAAAAGAGAAATTTACCACAGAGGCACAGAGGCACAGAGAAAACCATAAGAAATTACGTCTTTCTCTGTGACCTCTGTGCCTCTGTGGTAAGTCTTTCCGAATTCCGATTCTCGAAACACGATATCGGTTGACAATGTTCCCCGGCGGCTTGACAATCCCGTCATGCTGGACCACATTGAACTGGACGTTCGCGTTCGTTACGCCGAGGTGGACGCGATGGGCGTGCTGCATCACAGCCGGTATTGGGTCTACTTCGAGATGGGGCGGACCGAACTGCTGCGGGCACAGGGGTTTTGCTATCGGGACCTGGAGGCGGCGGGTGTGTTTTTCGTGGTGGCCAAGTGCTCCTGCAACTTTCGCCAGCCGGCCCGGTACGACGACGAACTGACGCTCCAGACGAAAATCACGCGCATGGGGGCGGCCCGCATCGACCACGCCTACGAACTGCATCGCAAATCCGACGGTGCGCTGCTGGCGACGGCGGAAACCACGCTGGCCTGCGTCGATCGGGACGGAAAGATCATCGCCATCCCTGACGGAATGAAGACCTGAGGCCTCGGAAAGAGATAAAAGATGAAAAGTCCCAACGGGACAACAGTATAATATACCTTACCTTGGACCGGCCGGCGATTCCGCGGCCTGTACAGTTCCCTCGCCGCGGATTTGAACAGCAACAAACTGGCCCAGCAGGCGTCCAAGTGGTACTATGCCCTCGCGCCAAGTGCAAGACGGTGGGTCGGGCCGATGGCTTCTTCTCCCTTTGCGCGTGAGTTGCCTGGTACGGTCACTTCCTCCGTTATGTCCGGCCTGGTCAAGGGAGAACTGAAGGAAGTATATCAACGAAACGCTTGGACATGGTAAGTTCATTCAAGAGGGATAATATCGGAGTGATATGACTTCGGAGAAGAATATCTGAATAAATGATAATGGACAGTCTATTTTGGGTTATTTTAATCGGTGCTGTCGCGCATTTCCTGTTTGAAGTACCTATCGGAATAGCCTTTCTCGTAGGTATTGGAGGGTATATTCTTCTTCATGTACCTATAGAGATAGTTCTTCGCCACGCCAATCGAAAGTATCCGATCATATACCGTGAAGTGACAATTGGAGGATTGGCCAAACACGTCAGGCAGCACTTTCGAAGGGGTGATGGGAAGTATACCTGGCTTCTCATTAAGAGCTCGGCGGGGCATCGCGTCACTTGCCTGAAGTATTATGTGCCGGCCGATCCGGCGATTCACTATTACGTCATTCCGGAGTGGGTGAAGCGAAGCACGCCGGATTATTACAGATATGCCGAATCTTTTGAAGAAGTTGGCGAGCCGATTTGCACAAAGGCCGTAGTAGACAGCGATTACTTAAACCAAAAATACCCCCTTCTTGACAATACATATCGCGTCAAAAAGCTTGAGCCGTATATGGATCGGCTTGTGGTGGAGTGCGGTTCTGAGGATACGGCCTTTTCCGTGATTCAAAAGGCATTTGAACTTGCACATCCGGAAGGGCAGGACGTGCACTATCTCCTTCGCGTCAAAGGCGGGTTTAAGATTCACTATGATTTTCGCGTGGATGGGACAATGACATTTCGCAAGGATAGGAAACAGCGAAACGAGATAAACAAGTACAATGGTAAATATGTACCCGCTCCGGCGTATATTCGGGGGGAGCGGTATCGGATGTTCCCCTATTGGTGCGGGATATTCTTTTTGGATACACTGATCGGACTGGGGAAATTGTTGATCGGCCGTCTGCCGAAAAAGCCGGCCGATCCGGATTGGCCGGATACGATGGAAATACGCGATACCTGGGAGCACAACCAGAAACTCCCCCCGCATTTGCAATAAAGGGATAAGGATGCGCCAATTTCGATGCCGGAATATGATACGGAGCCGGCGAATCGAACGGCGTCCCTAATACTACAACGAAAGATCGGCCAATTATGTGTCGCGGGCGTCTCGCCCGCGCGTATCGCGGCCATCTTGGCCGCGAAAACAAGGCAATTCCGAGGGCAAGATGCCCTCGGTACGCGCGGGCCGGAGGCCCGCGACACGATGTTTCGTTGTAGTACTAACGGACGCCGATTTTTCCGCGCACGATGGGTGTCAACCCATCGATTTCTCCACGTGCGATGGGTGTTTGGAAGAATCAATGGGTGTTTGGACGAATCGGTGGGCTTGCGCCCACCGCTCGTAATGCGAATGTGTGGTTATAAATTGACTTGCCGCGGCAGAGCGGGTGCTCCGCCGCGCATTTATTCGCTAAAAGCGTTCCATCCAGTCCAGCAGCAGGTTGGTCCAGCCGCGCAGGTGGGGATATTCCCGGGCCATTCCCACGCCGTGCGGGCCGTGGGAGAAAACGTGCAGTTCGACCGGTACTCCCCTGGCTCGGCACGCGGCGGCGAAGGACAGGCTGTTTTCCACGGGAACCGACGGATCGTCGGCGGTGTGGAAGAGGAACGTTTGGGGCGTTTCGGGAGTGACGTGACAATGGCCTGACAACTCTTCCCGCTGCCGGGGGGAAGGATTCGGGCCGAGAAGATTGGCGGCGGAGCCTTCGTGGGCGCAGGGCGGAAGGAGTGAAATGACCGGATACGCGAGGATCATAAAATCAGGCCGGGCGGAAAAGCGCTCCGCCAGGTCGTCGGGTTCTCCGCGGCAGAGGTCCGGCTGGGTTCCGACAGTGCAGGCCAGATGCCCGCCGGCGCTGAAGCCCATCAGGCCTACCGCGCCGGGATCGACGCCCCATTGGGCCGAAAGGCTTCGCACGAGACGAACCGCCCGGGCGGCGTCGATTTGCGGAGCGGGGAAACGGTGCGGCCTGACGCGATAGCGCAACACGAAAGCGACGTGTCCTCGCTCGGCGAACAGCTCGGCAAAGCAGTCCCCCTCGTGGTCGGCCAGGTGTTCGTAGCCCCCGCCGGGGCAGACGATGACGGCCTTGCCGGACCGGGCTTTCGTCCCGGCGGGTAAAAATACGGAAAACTGCGGTTTTCCCTGGTCGTCCTGATTCCGCCCGTCGCCTTCGGGCCAGAGAGAAAGTACGTCTCGCGTCATATGGCTGGGCATTCTGCCCGACGGGAGGGAAAATTGCAACGGGGGATAACGTCTGGTAATTGTCATCCTGAGCGGAGCGAAGCGGAGTCGAAGGAACTCACATCCATAAACTTGTTAAGGTCCTTCGACGGGTTCGGCTTCGCTCACCGCAGGCTTCGGTTCTCGCTTTGCTCGAACCTTCGCTCAGGATGACAGCCGTAGGACATCCTTCCTGATTCTAATGGTCCACCGGTTTTCCGAGAATGGATTCCAGTTGGGCGATTTTTTCCTTCATCATTTCGGGCGTCTGGGCTTCCAGGCTCAATCGCAGCAGCGGTTCGGTATTGCTCGGCCTGACGTTGCACCACCAGTCGGGATACGTGCAGGTCACGCCGTCGAGATGGTCGATCTGGGCGCCTTTGAAGGTGGTTTCGACTTCTTTCATCTTCTCGGCCTTGTCTTCAACCTGGAAATTGATCTCCCCGGAATGAGAGTATTTCAGCAGCGGCGCGACGCATTCGCTCAGCGGCTTGCCAGCCGCGGAGAGCACTGAGATCGCCCTGGCGAAGACAATGGCGGCCGAGTCCGCGTGGTAGTTGTCGCGGAAGTAGGAATGCCCCGAAAGCTCGCCTCCGAAGACGGCCTGCGTGTCGGCCATCGCCTTTTTCATGAAGGCGTGTCCGACGCGCTCTCGCCTCGGCACGCCGCCGGCGGCGCGAACGGTTTCCGCGAGCACCTTTGAGGACCGCAGATCGTACACGATGGTCGATCCGGGGTTGGTTTTCAAAAAATCCTCCGCCAGCCAGGCCGTCATGATATCGCAGCGGACGATTTGGCCTTTTTCATCGACGAACATGCAGCGGTCGGCGTCGCCGTCGAGGCAGATGCCGATGTCGGCTTTGTGTTTTTTGACGCCCTGGCGCGTCCATTTCATGTTCGCCTCCACGAGCGGATTGGGCGGATGCACAAACGTGCCGTTGGTTTCGAAATTCAGCGGGATCATCGTGAGGTTCTTCACGTCACCGAAGACGGCCGGGAGCATTTTGCCCGCCATTCCGTTGGAGGCGTCCACGAAGACCTTCACGGGCTTTTTGAGGTCGAGGAACTTCAGGACGTGCTTTTTGTATTCGTCCCAGAGGTCCATCTGCTGGACAGGCCCCAGGGCGGCCCCGGGCGGCATGCGTTTGAGCGTTTCGACGATGTGCTTGATTTCCTTCAGGCCGGTCGCCTCGCCGATGGGTTTGGCCTGGTAGCCGGAAATCTTAAAGCCGTTGTATTCGATGGGGTTGTGTGACGCGGTGACCTGAATTCCGCCGCACGCGCCGAGGTGGTTGACGGCGAAGTAGATCAGGGGCGTGTCGATCATGCCCACGTCGATGCAGGTCGCGCCGCTGGCGCTGATGCCCTCGATCAGTGCCTTGACGAGAGGTTCGCTGTGCGGGCGCATGTCGCGCCCGACCACCACGCGGTTGACGGACGACTGGCCCCGTTCGTATCCGCTGAGTTTGGTTCGCAGGAACTGGGCCGTGGCGTGCCCGATCGCCCAGGCGAGGTCTTCGTCGATCTGCTCTGGATACAAACCACGGATGTCATACGCCTTAAATACCTTTTCGATGTCGGCCATGCGGAGGAATCCTTTCGGTCAAAAAATGGCAACCCGCCTTTGGGGGGATTACACACCATGTCAGAAAAAATATCAATCGACTTTTATTTCCTGAAAAAGGCGAAGGAAAAACAGCCCAATGGACCGATAACTTGTAACGTGGAAATGGCTAATTATGCGCGCAGGGTCTTTTCGCTGTACGGTGTAAGAAGCCCCGGCGTGAAACGTACGCCGTCCCGCCGGCGCGGAATGGTCTCCGCGAACCGCGCGGGGTGCAAAAAGGATTCGTTGTGATGAAGTACATGAGAGTCACGGGATTTTTCCTGGCGGCGTTGATGTTGTTAACCGCCGGCTGCGTGAATCCGGGCGAGATCGACGAAAACAGCGTCTATCGCCTGCAACAGGCGATTCTCTCCCGCTCGCCGCAGGACCGTCCCCGCGAGGGGCTGGGCCTGATGCGCCCCAGCACGCCGGACGTGCCCGATCTTCGCGTGGAGAAGGATCCCAAGACCGGCAAGCGGGTCGTTCGCCTGAACCTCAGCGAGGCCGTCATGCGCACTCTGGCCAATAACACCGACATCGCCGTGGTCGCCTACGATCCGCAGATCGCCCGTGAAGAGGTGGTGCAGGCGGCGGCGGCGTTTGATTACACGATGTTCGGCGAGTTCGGGTACGAAAAGATCGACACCGCCCGGAATTACCGGAGCGGCCTGGCCCAAACGAAGGACCGGACGCTCCAGGTGGGCGCGCGCCAGCAAACCGTCACCGGCGCCACGTGGGAGGTCTCGGACACGTTCACACGCAGCTGGGACGACGCCACCACCGACCGCTTCGGGCGATGGTACGCGGACGACCTGAACATGCAGATCACCCAGCCGTTGCTGCGCGACGCCTGGCCGGAGGTGAACTTAGCGGCCCTGCGCGTCGCGAGGCTGAATCACAAAGTCACGCTCAGCCAGTTCCGCGCCCAGGTGGAGGAAACCGTCACGCAGGCGATCACGGCCTATTACCAGTTGATCCAGGCCCGTCGGGACGTCGAGATCGCCGAGGAACTGCTGAACAAGACCCGCGAAACCCTCAAAAAGGTCAAGCTGCGCAGCGAAATCGACGCGACGAAGGTGAACATTTCGCAGGCCGAGGC
>JAFGEJ010000230.1 GCA_016931655.1 Phycisphaerae bacterium | reverse complement strand
CTCCTTTCCTGTATGGGGCGTGTCATCACCATGACAACACGACCCCGAATGTACTTGATGAGGAGGCTTGCTCATAGATTCAAGCCGGGTTGAGTACCGGCTTTCCGTTCGGCGTTGTGTTGTTTCTGCATGAATCGTGGCACCTTCAACCGTCGCTTCGACGGTTGTGGGTGCTCTTTGCTGTCCCGCTACCTGCTACCGGCTTCCCGCTGCCATTATCCAATCGCACCCACAAGCGTGAAGACACGCTTGAAGGTGCCACCATCAACAACCCTCCACATTATCCACGCACCACTTGACGGCCCGCTGGATGCCCTCGTCGTATCCGACGGTCGCCTTCCAGCCGAGGTCGCGGCGGGCCTTCTCCTCGCTGAAAAAACACTTTCGCCCGATCAGCCAGACGCTGTAGCGCGTCACGAGCGGCGGGGTCTTTCGGCCGACCATGTGCCCGAAGAGTTCCATCAGGAAGGCGGCATTGTACGCGATGGAATAAGGCACGTGGCGCGTCACGGGCTTAACGCCCAGGCAGGCGGCGATCTTGTTGAAGTATTCCTCCTGCGTAAGATGTCCGTCGCAGGAGAGGTTGTAGTTTTCCCCGACGGCCTTGTCGGTGGTGGCGGCCAGGATGCAGCCCTCGGCCTCGTTGGCGGCGTAGGTGAGGTTCAGGCGATTCTTCCCGTCGCCCAGAATTTTCCCCTTCCCGGCCCGTAGGGCGCGGATGATCCTCGGCATCGAGGCCCGGTCCCTTGGCCCGTACAGCCAGGAGGGTTTTACCACCGTCACCGGCACGTCGCCGCGCTGGTGGGCCTCCCAGACGAGCTTCTCCGCCTCCGCCTTCGCCCGGCTGTAGTAGCTCCACTTGTGCAGGTTCACGCCCAGCGGCGCGGTCTCGTCCAGTACCATGCCCGCCCCGTTGGGATGCCCGTAGGCGCTGATCGAACTGACGTACAGGAATCGCTTCACGCCGGCCCGGCGTGCCGCGTCGAGCATGTTAACGGTTCCGTCGATGCTCACGGGCACGAAGTACTTCTCCCAGTTTCCCCAGTCGCCGACGGCGGCGGCGGCGTGATAGACGGTGTGCACGTCCTTACAGGCGGCGGTGAGACTTTCGCGGTCCGTCACGTCGCCGTAGGCCTTCTCCACACCCCAACTGTCCAGAATGCGCGTGTCACTGCCCTTGCGAACCAGGGCGCGGACGGGCCGGCCCTGCTCCATGAGCTTCTCAACAATATGGCTTCCCAGAAGCCCCGTAGCGCCGGTAATCAGATTCATGTGTTTTGTACTCCTGCTTACTCCCCGAAAACGGGAGTCAATGTAGGCCCGCCGGGGAGAATCGTCAAGAACGGAATTTTTTCAACTCCTCCTTTCGAAGAGTCGTCGGCCGAAATCGACAAAATGTTATCGATTTGTTTGCATAAAAAGGCTCTAATGTGGAAAATTATTACATTTTTTCAATTATTTTGTTTACAAAATGTATGTCTTATATACTATAATAGTACTAAATAGAGTTAGAAAAATATCGATATGGTTCGATCTCAAGGGATCGCTGGAACGTAACAAAATGAAGGGATGGTGAAGCATGAAAAGCCATGAAGCAACAATCGAAACTCGCAGCTATTGTTCCGACATCGCGGAGAAGCTTTTCGAGCAGGATCGCGGCCTGTACGATCTGTACCAAAGGATTCCCCGTGCGATTTCATATATGCCGCATCCGTCGTTTGACGAGCCTGGCGCGGAGGAGCGATTCTTTGGCCCGAACGCGGCGGAGATTCACCTGCCCGGATGGACGGATTTCGTTCAGGCCCAGGAGCAGGCCGAGACGCCGAAAAAATCTCCTCGCCCTCGCCTCAAGGCCGGCCAGGAGGCGGAGCTGTTCCTGCGGTTCAATTACGCTCGTTACCGGCTCAGCCTGGTGGTGGAGTCCCAGCAGGAGCATCCCACGCTCGGCCGGGCCCGGGAAATGTGCCGGTGGTTTCGGCGGGTGGAAGAAACCCAGTCCGCCGTTACGGAGGCCAATCTCGCGCTGGTGGTGGCGATGGCCCGGCGAACGCGGATTCCGAATGTGGATTTTTCCGAACTGATCAGCGAGGGGAACATGGCCCTGCTGCGCAGCATTGATAAATTCGACGTTCGCCGGGGTTTCAAGTTCTCCACGTACGCCTGCCGGGCGATCCTGAAGAGTTTTAATCGCCTCGCGTCCAAAACGGGGCGATACGTCCAGAACTTCCCCGCCTCCTTCGAGCCGGAGATGGAACGCAGCGATTACGACGTGAAAAAACACGACATGCAGAGGGAAGATTCCGTTGATTCGCTGCGGGAAATTCTCATGCAGAACCGCGCGAACCTCACGGAAACCGAGCAAATCGTGGTAATGGACCGCTTTGCCATCGGATCGGAGGGGCGAGGCCGAACCCTTGCGCAGGTCGGACGGCGCATCGGACTGACGAACGAGCGGGTGCGCCAGATCCAGAAACACGCCCTGAACAAGCTCCGAACCGTCATGGACGAGGAATACTTCGTGGCCTGACCGCGGAGGCGAAAGGTTCACCAAACTTCCCTCCGCAGTTCCCGCGACGAAATTGATTGATTCCGCCGCGCCAGTCCGTACCATAGACGAATCCCCGTCCCTGACCGGGACGGGGAAACCACGGAGCGGCGGACGCATGGCTGGCTATCTCGTACTGGCGAGGAAATATCGTTCCGAAACCTTTCCGGAGGTCGTCGGGCAGGAGCCCATTGCGCAAACGCTCACCAACGCCGTGAAGACCGGGCGCATCGCCCACGCCTACCTGTTCACGGGCACGCGCGGCGTGGGCAAGACCACGATGGCCCGCATTCTCGCCAAGGCCCTGAACTGCCTCTCGACCGACGCTCCGACGCCCACGCCCTGCTGCCAATGCGACGCCTGCCAGGCCGTCGCCCGCGGCGACGACGTGGACGTGATCGAAATCGACGGCGCCAGCAATCGCGGCATCGACGAAATCCGCGAGTTGCGCAACAACGCGATCTTCCGCCCGGCCCGCTGCCGGTTCAAGGTATACTATATCGACGAAGTGCACATGCTCACGAAGGAGGCCTTCAACGCCCTGCTCAAGACGCTGGAGGAGCCGCCCAGCCACGTGAAATTCATCTTCGCCACGACCGAAGTGGAAAAAGTACCCGCAACCATCCTCAGCCGCTGCCAGCGGTTCGACTTCCGCAACATCCCCACCGCCAAAATCGCCGAACACCTCCAGGCGATCTGCCAAAAGGAAGACGTCTCCGCCGACGCCGACGCGCTGTATCGCGTCGCCCGCGCCGCGGCCGGCTCGATGCGCGACGGACTGAGCCTGCTGGACCAACTGCTTGCCGGCGCGGAAAAAGTCACCGACGAGGAAGTCATTCGCGTCCTCGGCACGCCGCCGGACGAGAAGACCATCGCCGTAATTCAGGCGCTGGCGGAGTCCAACGCCGCCGCGGCGCTGAGCGAACTGGCGGCCGTGTTGGATTCGGGCGTGACGCTCACCAGCGTCACGACGGCCCTGGGCGAAATGTTCCGCAACATGATGCTCTCGGCTGCCTGCGGGGCCAACAGCGACCTGATCGAACTGCCCGAGACGCAGCGCAAAACGGTCGGCGAGCTGGCGAGCCGTTTTTCCACGCCCGTGATTGTCCAGGCGGTGGGCGTGTTGCAGCAGACGGCCCGGAACATTCGCGGATCGTCCGTCGGACGGGCGCTGCTGGAAGCGGCGCTGGTGCGCCTGGCGGAGGCGGAGAAATTCATCGATCCCGCGAGCCTGATCGAGCGGCTGGAGCAGTTCTCCGCGGGCGGCTTGGCGGCTGGGCAAAAAAAAAAGTCGGTAATTAACACGCCCGCAAACCCCTCGGCAACGGCGGGAACGACAAGAACTCCTCCCGTCGCACAACCACCGACACCGAACCGGAAACCGTCGTCCCCGGAACCGGAGGCAAAGAAATACGTCAAGCCCCTCAGTTCGGACGAGAAGCAGAAGGTGCAGGACGACTCCGCCGTCCGCGAGGTCATGACGCTTTTCGGCGGCGAGATGGTGCACGTGGAACGCGTCGAAACGCCCGATCCCGCCGTCGTTCCGCCCGGCGCGGACGAAGAGGAAGAATAAGAGAACGCGAATGTCGCGAATCAAGACGAATTACGCGAGAATTCTTTTAAGAACGCATAACAAAATGAGCCACAAAGGTCACAAAGGAAGAAAAATTCACCCCTTATTTGTTGTTTCTTACTTTGAGTCCTTTGTGATCTTTGTGGCAAAAAATTCTTTTTGTTATGAGTTCTAAATAAAAAATATTCGCGGAATTCTCGTTCTTATTCGCGTCATTCGCGGTCTCTTACAATACGAAAGGACGTAACACAATGTTTGGCGACCTGGGCAAGATTATGAAACTGGCCGGCGAAATGAAGCGGAAGATGCCGGAAATGAAGGAGCGCCTCGCCGCCGGCGAGTACACCGCCCAGGCCGGCGGCGGCGTGGTGCGGGCTACCGTCAACGGGAAAATGCAGTTGGTGGACCTGAAACTCTCCGAACAATTGCTCGCCAATGACGACCTGTCGCTGGACATGCTGGAAGACCTGATCAAGGCGGCGGTTTCCGCCGCCCAGGCCCAGGCCGCCCAGGCCGCCCAGGAGGCAATGAAGGAATTAACCGGCGGAATGGACCTGCCCGGGTTGAGTGACTTGATGTAAATAAAAGCAAGAGAATGCGAATTACACGAATCCCCAGGGGACAGGTGACGCGAAGTAAAACGAATCGCATGAATAGAAGCTGGAAGTTAGAAGCTGAAAGCTGACCGCTGAAAGCGCAAATTATGATTCGTGTCATTCGTGTTCTCTTCCACAAAATGACAGACACATAAACAGGAAGCGAAAAGGAAGCCGTGATGAAGATTGGTGTCAGTTCGTATAGTTTTCTGCGTTATCTCGATGAAGGCAGTCTGGACTATTTGGGCGTGGTTGCCAAGGCGAAGGAAATCGGTTTCGACGGCGTGGAGTACTCCAGCCTGGGCCTGCCCGCCGACGATCCGAAGATCATTCCGCTGGCGCAGAAGATTCGCGCCGCGGCGGCGGACGCGGGAATGCCCATCTTCAGCTATACCATTTTCGCCAATTTCCTCCAGAAAAACGGCTGGCAGGCCGAAGTCGAACGACTCAAGGGCGAGGTGAAGGTGGCCGCGGAACTGGGCGTGCCGTGCATGCGACACGACTCAACCACAAAACCGCTGGAAGGGAAAGACCCCGCCGACGAAGCCGCTTTTGATGAAGTGCTCCCGATCCTCGCGAAAGGCTGTAAGGCCGTAACGGAATACGCCGCCGACATGGGCGTCAAGACCATGGTCGAGAACCACGGAAAATTCGTGCAGGAAGCCACGCGCTGTGAGAAGCTCATGAACGCCGTGAATCACGAAAATTTCGGTTCCCTGATCGACATGGGCAACTTTCTCTGCGCCGACGACGATCCCGTTTCGGCCTGCAAGCGAATGGCCCCATACGTGACTCACTTCCACGCGAAGGACTTTCACGTCAAACCCGCCGACGCAGCCGATCCGGGCGAGGGCTGGTTCAAATCTCGCGGCGGGAAGTATCTGCGAGGTTCTATCATCGGCCACGGGAACGTGGACGTGCCCGGCTGCATTAGGGCGGTAAAAGACGCCGGCTACGACGGCGCGCTGAGTATCGAATTTGAAGGCCTGGAGGAAAATTACAAAGCTCTCTCCATCGGCCTGGCGAACCTGCGGCGGTACGTAGCCGAAGCGTAGTCCATAATCACCGCGTGGCGGAGCACCAGCTCCGCCACGTCCATGAGTTGTTTCAACCTGGCGGAGCGGGTGCTCCGCCAGGCAAATATACAGAGGACACAAAGTTTTAAGACATCTTTATGTGATGTTTTTCTTCTCTGTGACCTTTGTGTCCTTTGTGGCGAATTTCTCTTATGGCGCAATACAGTGAAACCATTCAGCGTGTGATGGAACTGCTGGGCCGACTGCCGGGTATCGGGGCGCGGACGGCGGAGCGCCTGGCGTTTTACCTTCTCAAGGCCCCCGACGCCGAAGCCCTGGCGCTGGCCGAGGCGATCCACGACCTGAAAACGAAAATTCATCCCTGTTCGATCTGCTTCAATCCCACCGAGCGGGACGTCTGCGCGATCTGCGCCGATCAGCGCCGCGACCGCTCGATTATCTGCGTCGTGGAGCAGCCGAAGGACCTGCTGGCCCTGGAATCCACGGGGGCCTATCACGGCGTGTACCACGTGCTGATGGGCGCGATCGACCCGCTGCACGGCGTCGAGCCGGAGGATCTGACGATCGATTCGCTTCTTCAGCGGGTTTCCGCCGGCAGCGTCAGCGAGGTGATCCTGGCGACCAATCCCACGGTCGCCGGCGACGGTACGAGCCTGTTCATCGCCGAGCGACTCGCCCGGGCGGGCGTGAAGATTACGCGCCTCGCACGGGGGCTGCCGGCGGGCGGGCAAATCGAATACGCCAACAAGTCCATCCTCGCCGACGCGATGAATGAACGACGAAGCGTCTGACCCGGGTCGTTTTTCTCATTTGCCGACACGCGCCGAAACGGTGTATGCTGGGGACATGTCCCATCGCGAAACATCAACCTCAAATTCGGACTCCGCATTGTCGCAGGGAGAGCTTCTTTCCCCGCAACGGGCCGGCTGTGAGCCGATCCCGCCGCGATGGCTGTGGGCGACGAACCGATTCCGCATGGAAACGGAAAATCGTCGCACGCGCAGGTACGGCAAATATGGCCGACAGCATTGGCTGCTCCTCCACTTCTTGATGGGAACGCTGAAAATCGTCCTGAAAGCCTCCCGGCAATACAATCGAGGCCTGCGCAACGCACGGCGCATCCGGGTGGAGGAAATCGACCTGCCGCTGGAGGCGCTCCCGCCGGCCTTCGACGGCTACACGATTCTGCACGTCTCCGATCCGCACTTCGACGCCATGCCCGGCCTGGCTCAACAGGCGGCGGAACTCTGGGGCGGACGAACCGTGGACGCCTGCGTGCTGACGGGAGACTACCGCCGCCATTCCCACGGCCTGCACCGCGAGGCAATCCGCGGCTTGGAACATCTCCTCAAAAGCATCCCGACGCGGGACGGCGTCTTCGGCGTCCTGGGCAACCACGACGACTGCCACATGGTCCAATCGCTGGAATCGCTGGGCGTCGCCATGCTCATCAACGAACACGCCCTCGTGCGTCGCGGGGATCAAAGCCTCCGCTTCGTCGGCGTGGATGACGTGCATTACTATTTTACCGATCAGGCGGTGGACGTTCTGGAGCGGACGGCGGACGGAACCTTTCGCATTCTGCTGGCGCATTCGCCGGAGCTGTTCGCCGAGGCGGCGGAACTGGGCGTGAACCTGTACCTCTGCGGGCATACGCACGGCGGACAGGTCTGCCTGCCCGGCGGCGTGCCCGTGATCTGCCATCTTGACAAGGGCCGACGCTTCGCGCGGGGCCTGTGGCGGTACAAGGGCATGGTAGGCGTAACCAATCGGGGCCTGGGCACGAGCGGGCCGGCGGTGCGATTCAACTGCCCCGGCCATCTCCTGCTGCTGAGACTCCGCCGCGGAACCGAACATGTATAAGCGGCTCCATCCGGAAAACGTCCACGAATTTCAGGGCAAAAATGAAATCTCCGCGAGAAAACCCAGCCTCGCCGAACCGGGCGTTTGAGGCGGTCATTTTCGACATGGACGGCACGCTGATCGTGCCGCTGCTGGACTTTGACGCGATTCGCGCGGAGTTCGGCGTTGCGCCGGGGCAGAGCGTGCTGGAGTCGATTCACGGCAGGCCGGGTGAAGAACGACGAAAAGCGCACGATCGCCTGGTGGAAATCGAGGTCGCGGCCGCCCGGCAGGCGAAGCTGCTGCCCGGTGCGGTGGAAATCGTCGCCGCCGTTCGTTCGGCGGGGCTGAAGACCGCATTACTGACGCGAAATACGCGAGAGGCGATGAACATCGTCCTGGCGAATCACCCGTCGTTGCGGTTCGATCTTGTTATGAGCCGCGAGGACGGCTCCGCGAAGCCCGAACCCGACGGAATTTACCAGGCCTGCAAAACCTTCGGCGTCTTGCCGGAACGAACGTGCTGTGTGGGCGATTATCGGTATGATATCCTGGCCGCCAACGCCGCCGGCGCCACCAGCGTGCTGCTGACGACGCAGCGCGATCGGCCTGACTTCGCCGACTGGTGCGAACAGGCCGACTATCGCATCGACCGGCTGAATGAACTGTATCCAATTCTGGAGCTGTAATGGTTTTTTAAAATGTATCAAAGCATGGCGGAGCACCTGCTCCGCCATGTCATGCAACGTGACATGGATAACGTGGTGCAGCAGGTGCTGCACCACGCAGATAAAAAAAATTCTGGAGTTGTAATGGTCTATCTTCCACTGGCGAATATCTGGCATCACAAGCTTCGCAGCCTGCTCTGTGCGCTAGGCGTCGGCATCAGCATTTGCATGCTGGTGGCGCTGACGGGCCTGGCGCGCGGCAGCCTGTTCGAGAACGCCGATCGCTGGGAATCCGTCGGCGCGGACCTGATCGTTTTTCCCCGCGGCTGGGCGGACAAGATCGCCAATCGCGGCGTGGGGCTGAGCGAAAAGTACGCCAAACTCCTCCGCGAGAAACACGGCGACCTCGTCGAGCGGGCGGCGGGCGTGTTCTGCTGGCCGATGAAGGTCGCCGGGCAGGATCACGTGGTGGCCGGCGTCGCGCCGGAGCAATGGGACATGATTTCCGGCGGCAAGGCGATCAAGGAAGGCCGGCTGTTCGACCCGGAGAACCGCTTTGCGAAATGGCTCGACGACAGGCTGCTGAGTCCGGCAACGGACGACCGGGCGGTGGAAATCACCGAAGCCGACCTGCGCGATCCGGAGCATGACGGCCTGGAGCTGGTGATCGACACACGCCTGGCAGCCGCGGCGGGTCTGGGCGTCGGAGATACGCTCCACGCCGCCAATCACGACTGGACCATCGTCGGCCTGGCGCCGACCGGCGTGATGACGCGCATCTTCATGCCCCTGCGAACGGCCCAGTTCCTCTTCGGCGACGGCGACGTGACCAAGTGCACCATGATCCTCGTGAAGCTGCGCGACGGCGTGGACGCCGGCCCGGCGGCCCGGACGCTGCGCGACGCACTGAAACTGGACGTGATCCCGCCGAAGGCCTACCGCGTGACGCTCCAGGAACATTTCAGCATCATGCTCAACTACGTGGACATGGTCAACATTATCGCGCTGATCATCGCGTTCCTGTTCGTGATGAACACGCTGTACACGATGGTGCTCGAACGGAAGCGGGAGATCGCGATTCTCCGTTCGTGCGGCGCGTCGGGGTGGTTTATTCTGCGGCAGGTGCTGGGCGAGTCGATGATCCTCGCAGCCGCGGGCGTCGTGATCGGCGTGGCGATGAGCTTCGGCGCCTCGGCGCTGATCGGGCGACTTAAACCGCTCCTGACGCCGGAACTTTCGTTTCACTGGATGCTCATCGCCGCCGGCGCCGCCGTCCTCGGCGCGATCCTCAGCGCCCTGTACCCCGCCTGGCGAGCCACGAGAATCAATATGGCTGAGGTTTTAGTTTACGAATAACCGGTAGTCAGTATCCAGTAGTCGGTAGCCCGTAGCCAGTGGTGTTAACAACTGGCTACTGACTACCGGCTACCGGCTACCGACTACCGGCTACTGACTACCGACTACGGACTACTATGAATACCATCCTTCAAGCAACCGACATCCACAAGAGCTTCGGCCGGGGCGAAGCAAGAAACCACGTCCTGCGCGGATTGAATCTCCAGGTGCGGCGGGGCGAATTCCTGGCCGTCATGGGCCCCAGCGGCTGCGGCAAGAGCACGCTGTTGCACATCCTGGGCCTGATGGACCAGCCCGACCGGGGCGAGGTGATGCTTGACGGCGAAACGTTTTCCCGCGCCGCCGCCAGGCCGCAACGCCTGCGATTTCTGCGGGAGAAGATCGGCTTTGTCTTTCAGCGGTTCAACCTGATCGGCGTACTCAGCGGCCGGGACAACGTGCGAATGTCGCTGCACGTGCGAGGCCGAAGGGACGACGAGCACGTCGAGGCGTTGCTCGACCAGATGGGCGTCTCGGCGGTGGCTCATCGCAAGCCGGGCGAATTGTCCATCGGCGAGCAGCAGCGTATCGCCGTTGCCCGGGCGCTGGCGCATCGGCCCGGCATCGTGCTCGCCGACGAGCCCACGGGCAACCTGGACACCGACAACGGCCTGGCGCTGCTGGACCTGCTCCGCCGGATCAATCGCCGGGACGCACAGACGATCGTGATGATCACGCACTCCGCGGAGGCGTCTGACCGGGCCGACCGCGTTCTGCGCATGCGCGACGGGATCATCAAGGCGGAATAACGCCCAGCCGCCCCGGCGCCTTGGCCTTATCCGTGCATTTCACCCCCTCTTTTTGGTAAGATGGTTTCAGAAACGTTGTTTGACAAAACTGGACGGAGTTACGCCCATGACGGTAATTGGACAAGCCCGGGCCGGCGGCGCGCTGGGAAATGACGACATTCGTAAAATTGTCTCGGAAGCCGCCGACGCGATCAGCCCGGACGGCAAAAAAATCCTCGTAATTGTGCCCGATCACACGCGCACCTGCCCCCTGCCGCAGATCGCCCGCGAGCTGCACGCCGCCGTCGCGCCGCGCGCCGGAGCGCTGGATTTCCTTATCGCACTGGGCACGCACCCGGCCTTGCCCGAAAAGGCCATCGACAAGCTCTTCGGCATCGAACCGGGCCGGCGGAAAGAGGTCCTGCCGGGCAGCCGGATCTTCAACCACGAGTGGAAAAACCCGGATATGCTGGCCCGCGTTGGCTCGTTCAACCGCGACGAGGTCGCCATGTACCTCACGCCGGAGAATCACCGCTTCGCCCGCGACATCGACGTGACGATCAACAAGCGCATCTTCGACTACGATATTGTGCTCATCACCGGACCGGTTTTTCCGCACGAGGTGGTGGGATTTTCCGGCGGGGCGAAGTATTTCTTTCCCGGCGTCTGCGGCGAGGAACTGCTGAACTTTTTCCATTGGCTCGGCGCGCTGATTACGATCCCGAAGATGATCGGCGTGAAGGACACGCCCGTCCGGGCCATGCTGCACAAGGCCATGGACATGCTGGCTGTGGAAAAATACGCACTGTGCATGGTCGTGAAGGGGCATGACCTGGCGGGTCTGTATTTCGGCGAGCCGGCTGAGAGCTGGTCAGCCGCGGCGGACCTTTCCGATCATATCCACACGATCTATTGCGACAGGCCGTTCGATTCGATCCTCTCCCGCGCGCCGGAGATGTACGACGAACTCTGGACGGGCGCCAAGTGCATGTACAAGATGGAGTGCGTCGTTGCCGACGGCGGGGAGCTGATTATCTACGCGCCGCACATTTCGGAACTCGCCGTCGCCCACGGCGAGACGATTCGGGCGATTGGATACCATTCGCTGCCGTTCTTCACAAACCAGTGGGACAAATACAAAAACTATCCCTGGGGCGTGCTGGCCCATTCGACGCACGTGCGCGGCATCGGCACGTACGAAAACGGCGTGGAGCATTCGCGGGTGAAAGTAACGTTGGCTACGGGAATCCCTCAGGACGTTTGTAAAAAGATCAACATGGGCTACCGCGACCCGGAGAGCATCCACATTGCCGATTGGGAGGGCAAGGAAAGCCAGGGGCGGCTGTACGTTCCCAAGGCCGGCGAAATGCTCTACCGCCTGCGAAAAGACATCGCCCCCGAATGGCAGAAGACAGGGACTGGGGATTAGGGACCCTGCTCTGCGACTCTGCTTTGCGTAGCGCTACGCAGAGCAAAGAGCCGCTACGCAGGGCGAAGCAGAGTGGGGACTGGTTTTATTTGCAGAGGTTCGGGAAAACGCTCCGCAGTTCCTCGGCAGAGGAAACCAGCCGGACGTACTGGTCCGAGCGGGCGCGCTGGGCGACCATCATCTCCAGCAGCGGCCTCCAGAATTCGCCCACCATCGCGATCGGGCGCTTCCACCAGCCCTTGCAGGCGTGCTCCCACACCCATGCCAGTTCCACCAGCGTACCCGTCGCGCCGGGCAGTGCGACGTAGCCGCCCTGGCCCAGGTCAATCAGCCGTCGCATCCGCCCGGTATATTCCTCCGTCTGAATCACTTCGTCGATGTATTCGTTGGCTTTGCGGGACCAGAGGCTGCACGTTACGCCGATGGTTCGGCCGCCCGCTTCTTTCGCTCCGCATGCGGCAGCCTCCATCGTCCCGCCGTACCCGCCGTTGGCGATCGTATACCCCAACTCCGCCAGCACCCCTCCGACCGCCTGCGCCTGCTTATAATCAGCCGACCCCGGCTCGGGATTGCTCGCGCCGAATACCGAAATGACCTTTTTTGCATCCATTACGTACTCCAAGAGAACACAAATAAGACGAATAATTTTTTCTGCGTGGTGCAGCACCCGCTGCACCACGTCTTACTATACACGAACATTCTCAATCGTGTTAACGTGCAAAAAAGCTTGTATCAAGATTTCCGCTTCCTGTGAAATCCTGCGTCTACAAACGCATACCCTTTCTTCGACCCGAAGGGTCAAAAAGCATCTAGCCGGGGGTGAGCGAAGCGAACCCCCGGACACGGGGCCATTCTCTCTGAGCCCCGAAGGGGTGACAGCATAATGCGGGGCTCTTTTATCACAACGTCGCTATCGTCCCTTCGGGACTCTATGCAAAAAACCGCCTACCGGGGGTTCGCTTCGCTCACCCCCGGCCAAACGCTGTTCAACCCTTCGGGTTTCAATTTTTTGTGCGGAGCAGTAGCTCCTCTACAATTATTAATCCGTAAACGGATTCTCCTTGCCGGCAATTTTAATGATCGCATTTGCACTTTTTTCGATATCTTCTTCCGTGGTTCGCCAGGACGATACGCTGATTCGCATCGCGGTCTTCTCCTGCCATTCCGTTCCTCCGCACCAGCAAGTGCCATCTTCCTGGACTTTCTGAATGACTCGTTTTGTCGTATCGGAATCTCCAAAAGACACCAGTATCTGATTTAATACGACATCATTCAAAATCTGGTATCCCGCAGCAGATAGTTTTTCGGCCAGCAATTTTGCCTGGAAACAATTTCTTTCAATCAGTTGGGCGAGCCCTTTTTTCCCCAAGGAACGCAACGCCGCCCATATTTCAATTCCACGCGCTCGCCGTGACAGTTCGGGAACATAGTGATAAGGTTCTCTTTTCGTTCCTGAGATTAAATAGGCGGCATCCATGGACATGGCGGAAACCAGATGGCGTTTGTCCCTGACAAAGGCGATTCCACTGTCGTAGGGAACGTTCAACCATTTATGTGCATCGGTGGCCCAGGAATTCGCTTTATGAATGCCTTTACATAAATGTTTGTATTGGGGAGAAGCGTTCGCCCAAAGGCCGAAAGCCCCGTCGATGTGAACCCACGCATTCATCCGGGAGGCAATCTCGCAAATATCGTCAATTGGATCAAAAGCGCCCGTGTTTACATTCCCCGCCTGGGCACAGATGATTACCGGTTCCGAATATTCCCGTATCAAATCGGATTTCATCCTTCCCTGAGAATCCACGGGAATTTTGACGACGTTATTCCTCCCCAGCCCGAGCATACCTAACACCTTTAAGACACTTGCATGTACTTCTTCTCCGACGACGATCTTTATCGA
Source organism: Phycisphaerae bacterium (assembly GCA_016931655.1). Classification (GTDB taxonomy): domain Bacteria; phylum Planctomycetota; class Phycisphaerae; order SM23-33; family SM23-33; genus JAFGEJ01. The sequence continues at coordinate 12,403 of JAFGEJ010000230.1, read as the reverse complement.
CGGCGCCTGAAAAAGGCCGTCCTTTTCAACATTCCATCCCATCTTTTGCAATAAAGCATGACGGGCGGCGGCCAGGCATGTGAAGTTCGCCATTGTCGCCCCCGTGACAAAGCCGACAACCGTTTCCCGGGGAAGGTTCAGAAGTGTAACGAGCCATTTTTGACAAATGGTTTCAAGGAGGGAGGAAATGGGCGATGCTGCTTCAATGCCCGCGTTTTGATCCCACACCCCGGCTACCAGATTTGCCCCAAGGGAAGCCGGCAATGCTCCCCCAATCACAAAACCGAAATATCGACTGCCTGCACTTGCTACCGTGGCCTTCGAGCCAAATTCATGTAGTTCTTGGATTACCTTCACCGGATCAATAGGCTGTTTCTGGAGAGGCACATCCAAGAGTTTCATTTTTTCCAAATCTTCCGAGTGTGGAAAAACACTTCTGTCATTGATCTGCTGAAGATAATCCTTTGCAATCCGAGAAAACTCGTCGATGATTGGAACCATAATTATCTCATTTTAATTCATTTCCTATCAAATCATTCGTGACATTCGTCTTTATTCGCGTAATTCGCGTTCTCTTTTCTTACACATTTCTTGTATGCCGAAGAAGACCGCCGGCTGCCAGGATCGTTCGCTGTCGCGGGGCGAGGCGGACGTTGCAGACAAAGTCGAAGTTTTTGGTCTTATTCGTGACCGTCACCGTATCCGCGGATTCAATCGCCTTGCTCGTTCCCTTGATGACTAATTCGTCGTTCGCGTCGATCTTGTCGTAGTCGGCGGGGTCGGCGAACGTCAGCGGCAGGATGGCGAAGTTCACGAGGTTGGCCTGGTGAATTCGCTCGATGGCCTTGGCGATGACAACCTTCACACCGAGGTACATCGGGCACAGCGCGGCGTGCTCCCGGCTCGAACCCTGGCCGTAGCTGTCGCCCGCGACGATCACACCCGCAACGCCGTCGGCCTTGGCAGCTAAGGCGCGATCGGCGAACGTTGCCTTGCCGGCCTCGTTGAAGCAGTTAAAGACGTACTTTGCATACTCCGGCACGTTGGAGCGATATTTCAGCAGCGCGCCGGCCGGCATGATGTGATCCGTCGTGATCTTGTCGCCCACCTTGATAATCGCCCGGCCCCGCAAATCGTCCGGCAGCGGCTGCCCGGCGGGGGGTTTGACGATGGTGGAACCGCGAATGATCTCGATGCCGGCGGCTTCTTTCTCGTCCGCCGGCGGCTGAAGCATGCCGTCGTCGATCAGGAACGATTGGGGCGTTTCAATCACGGGACATCCGAATTCCAGCGTTCGGGGATCGGTGATGTTTCCCTTCAGCGCCGCGGCCACGGCGGTTTCCGGCGAGACAAGGTACACCATGTCGCCTTTCGTGCCGCTTCGGCCGGCGAAGTTGCGATTGAACGTCCGCAGGCTGATCGTATTCTCCGCCGGACTGAAGCCCTGGCCGATGCAGGGCCCGCAGCCGGACTCCACGATTCTCGCGCCGGCCTGGATCAAATCCGCCAGCGCACCGTTCTGCGCCAGCATTGTCAGCACCTGCCGGCTGCCCGGCGCGATGCCGAGTTCCACGTTCGGATGCACCGTCCTGCCTTTCAACACAGCCGCCACCAGCATCAAATCCTGATAGCTCGAATTCGTGCACGAACCGATCAATACCTGCCGCACGTCTTTTCCCGCCAGGCTGGCGATGGTGTGAACATTGTCCGGGCTGGGCGAGCCGGCCGCCATCGGCTCGAGCGCATCCAGATCGATTACCACGTGCCCGAACGTCACCTCGACCATGCTCTTCTCGTCGGGCGAGCCGATTTTTGCGTCCGTGCAATTGGTTTTGATATTCTCGATGGTCGCGGCGTCGTTTTTCGCGTGCAGGCATTTGGCGATCGGCCCGTACGTCACGTCCGGGTCGGCGGCCAACGGCTGATACTGCTCCTGCCTGCCTTGCGCTTTTAAAAAAACGCGGGTCTGCTCGTCGGAGGGGAACACGCTGCTGGTAACGCCCAGTTCCGCGCCCATGTTCGTGCAGGTCGCCCGGGCCGGCACGGGCAGCGTCGCGACGCCTTCGCCGAAATACTCGACCATAGCCCCGACGTTGCCGCGCGTCGTCAAAATCGACAACAGCTTGAGAATGATGTCCTTGGCCGACACCCAGGGGCGGAGCTTTCCTTTAAGCTCCACGCCGATGACGCGCGGATACGTGGTATAAAACGCACCGCCGCCCATGGCGACGGCTACGTCCAGTCCGCCGGCGCCAATGGCGATCATGCCGATGCCGCCGCCGGTGGGCGTGTGGCTGTCCGAGCCCAGCAGCGTCGCGCCCGGTCGGCCGAAACGTTCCAGGTGCACCTGGTGACAGATGCCGTTGCCCGGCCGGCTGTGATACGCCCCGACCTTCCGCGCGACGGATTGCAGGTACAAATGGTCGTTGTGGTTCTCCGGGCCGAACTGGGCCATGTTGTGGTCCACGTAGCTGACGGACACCTCGGTTTTCACGCGTAGTGTGCCGATGGCCTCGAACAGCAGAAACGCCGTCGTGCCCGTGGCGTCCTGCGTGAGCGTCTGATCGATCCGCAGGCCGACCTCCGAACCCGGCGTCGGTTCGCCGTCGAGAAGATGCGCCTGAATGATTTTCTGTACCAGCGTGTGGGCCATAACGTGCGGTCCTTTCTGATCGTTTCGTGATTCCGGATCGTATCAAATTCCCCGGCGGAACACAAAGCCCGGCTTTGGACCGGGCGAAATCCGCCTGTCCGCCTTTTAGTCCATCTTGCAATTCAGCGGATATCGCCTAGAATATCCTTATGGTGCAGCCTGTAAGCATGGGGAAAATTTATTACCTGATTTGACGCGTTCCGGCGCGGCGATACAAATTCCCGCCGTCCGGAACGGCGCCCCGCAAAGGCGGGGGAGTGTACTGTTTGACCCGCAAAAACGTCAATCCGGAGTTGCGGCGGGAAACGGCGGCCTCGGCGTCGCACGATCAAAAGCCTCAGGAGTCGCGGGCGCTGCTTTGCGCCATTCTCGAAGCCTTTGACGGCCTGATCTACGTCGTCACGCGGGACTATCGCATCGAATACCTCAATCCCGCCGCGGTGAAGCGGCTGGGAAAGGAGGCTACGGGCGAAATTTGTCACCGGGCCCTGTACGGCCTGGACAAACCCTGCGATTGGTGCCAAATGGATCGCGTGCTGGCGGGCGATTCAGTTCCCCTGGAAATTCAGGATCCCAGGGACGGACGCTGGTTTCGCGGTGTCGCATCGTTGATTCGACGCGCGGGGGACAACCTGGCCCAACTCTCGATACTCCGGGACGTTACAGGGGCCAAAGCTCTTGAACAGGCCCTGCGAAACAGCCAGGCAAATTTCGAGGCCATTGCGGACAACGCCGGCGAGGGCATTTTCGTCACCGACAATGAAAAAAACCACCTGTACGTCAACCGCCAGGCCGAGGTCATGACGGGCTATACGCGGGACGAATTACTGAAACTGGGGCCCCGCGATCTTGTTCCCCCCGATCAGTGGGAAATCATGGTGCACAGGCTGTACGAGCGCCTGGCCGGCGACGAAACGCCGCGAGTCTATGAAACCATTTTGGTCCGAAAAGACGGTACGCACATTCCGATCGAAGTGGCTTCCACCCGAACCACCTGGATGGGAAAAACGGCGTCCATCGCGTTCGTTCGGGATATTCGCTGGCGAAAAATGGCGGAAAGCGAATTACGCCAAAGCGAAGAAATGTTCTCCAAGGCCTTCTATTCCAACCCAACGCCCGTGATCATTACCCTGGCTGGCGGACAGTTCGTCGAGGTCAACGACGCCTTTCTGCGGGCGACCGAATTTACCCGGGACGAGGTAATCGGAAAAACGCCGGTGGAGCTGGGCATTCTCACGCCGGAGGACCGGGAGAACAAAATCGCCCAGCCGCGTCGAAAAGACGGCGTTCTTCGCGGTGCGGAATGCCGCTTTCGCACAAAGTCCGGGCAGATGAAAACCGGCCTTCTTTCCGGCGACGCGATCACGCTGGGAGGTCAGACGTGCTGGCTGACGGCCGTGGAGGATATCACGCGGCGAAAGGAAATGGAAACCGCCTTCAACAACCGGGCCAGGGAACTCAACTGCCTCCTGCAGATCACGGAAATTGTCGAGACGCACCGCGGCTGCCTGGAGGAGATTCTGCAAAAGATCGCCGATCTCCTGCCGGACTCCTGGCAACACGCCCATGTCGCCTGCGGATGCATTGTTCTGCGGAACCATCGGTATACCTCGCGGAACTTCCGCCGTTCCCCCTGGAAACTTGCCGCGGAGATCGTGGTGGACGAGCACCCCGTCGGACGCGTGGAGGTGTACTATCGGCGAAAGATGCCCGACGCCGACGAGGGGCCTTTCACCTGGGAGGAACATCGCCTGCTCAACGCCGTGGCGGAACGTCTGGCCGGCGTCGTCCGTCGCGTGGAAGCGGATCAGGAACTTCAAAAGGAACGCCAGGCCCTCCGCGAATCCAACATCGCCATGCGCGAGCTGATGGCCCGGATTCAGGACGAAAAACGCGAAGTCGCCCAGGCGATGCAGAACAACGTCGATACCGTCATCCTGCCGATCCTGGAAGACCTGCACAGCCGCCTGGGCCGAAAACACCAGCGCCTGGTCGATCTGCTGCGATTCAACCTGGAGGAAATCACCTCCCCCTTTGTGGACAAGGTTTCCCGGGCCTTCCAGAACCTCTCGCCGGCGGAGCTTCGCGTCTGCGACATGATCCGGCGGGGCCTGAGCAGCAAGGAAATCGCCCATGTGCTGCACATCTCGCCCAGCACGGTCAGCCGACACCGCGAACACATCCGCCAGAAACTGGAACTGACCAACAAGGGCACGAACCTTGTCAGCCACCTCAACGCGATGATCTCTTCCCGCACCGCGGAAGGATAAAATCCTAATCCCCGAATCCCGCCTCGGCGACTTCGATGGCCCGGAGCAAAGCCCTGGCTTTATTGATCGTTTCCTGGTATTCCGTCGCGGGGTCAGAATCCGCCACCACGCCCCCGCCGGCCTGGATGTACACCTTGCCGCCGGCGATCACCATCGTCCGCAGTGCGATGCACGTGTCCATGTTGCCGGAGAAGTCCACGTAGCCGACCGCGCCGGCGTAGGGGCCGCGACGGGTCGGCTCGAATTCGTCGATGATCTCCATCGCGCGGATTTTCGGAGCCCCGCTGACCGTGCCGACCGGCAGGGCCGTCCGCAGCGCGTCGAAGGCGCTGAAACCCTCCGCGAGTTTGCCCTTCACGTCCGAGACGATGTGCATCACGTGGCTGTAACGTTCGACGCTCATCACGTCGTCCAGCGTGATGCTGTTGGGCTCGGCGACGCGTCCCACGTCGTTCCGCGCCAAGTCCACCAGCATGATGTGTTCGGCCCGTTCCTTCGGGTCGGCCAGCAGGTCCTTCTCCAGGGCCTGGTCTTCCGCTTCCGTTTTTCCGCGTGGTCGCGTGCCGGCCAGCGGGCGGTTCGTCACCACGCCGTCTTCCACGCGGCAGAGAATTTCCGGGCTGGAGCCGACGAGCGTGACGGCCGGCGTGTTCAGCAGGAACATGAACGGCGAGGGGTTCACCACGCGCAGGGCGCGGTAGATGTCGAACGGCGTCGCGCCGGTTTCCACGCAAAGCCGCTGGCTGGGCACGACCTGGAAGATGTCGCCGGCCTTGATGTATTCCTTGCACGCCTCGACGACCTTCATGTAGTCTTCGCGGGCGAAATTGCTCTGGTAAGGCTTTTGCGGAATGCCCTCCAGATTGATCTCGCCGACGCTTCGGCCGTCGCCTTCGCGCAGCAGGGCGATGGTGCGTTCGACGGCTTCGGCGGCTTCGGCGTAGGCCCCGCCCGGGTCTCCCTGAATGTGGGCGTTGTGCACCACCTTGACGGTCTTGTTCACGTGATCGAAGATCACCATCGTGCGATACAGCCCGAACGACAGGTCCGGCAGGTGACGGTCGTCCTTCGGACCCTCGCCGAAATTTTCGTAGTAGCGGATCATGTCGTAGGCGGCGTAGCCGACCACGCCGCCGGTGAACCTCGGCAGGCCGGGCAGGTGAACCGCCCGGTGCGGCGCGAGCAGTTTCTGCAGTTCCGCCAGGGGGTCATGGCTGGCGAGGGTCTGCGTCTGCCCGTCGCGATCGATGACGATTTCGTCGCGCGTGGCGGTAAAGACGGCCTCCGGGTTGGCGGCTACGAAGGAGTACCGGGCAATCTTCTCGCCCCCCACCACGCTTTCCAGCAGAAAGGCGTGACTCGCCGGCGCATAACCCAGCGGCTGGGCGAGGCGCTGGTAGGCCGTCACGGGCGTAATCGCGTCGGCCAGCAACTGCCGATAGACCGGCACGGTGTTGCCCTTCTCGGAGAGCTTCAGAAACTCGTCAAAATTCGGATAATAGTGCTTCATACGTGGACACGATCATACCCATTGCACGCAGAGAATCAACCACGACCTGAAGTCGTTTTATATCCGGGAAACGGCATTACGAAACACACGGCCTCCGAGAGAGGATTTTCGAGAAACGAATCACGGATACGATACCGTCTCGGGAATGGAAAGTAACACGCCGGGTTTGGTACACATCAGCAGAAGCATGTACCCGTTGGAGCCGTGGCAGACGGCGTCGGTGCGAACGCTTTCCTCGCGATTGCTGCGGATCAATCCGCCCATGACCTCCGGGCCATGCTCGAGGAAATAAGTATTTTCCGGTGAATAGGTATTCTGAATCAGCCAGCGTGCAACGCACACCGCCGCCGTTTTATAGGGTTCGCAATTCTCCCAGCCGGCGCCGCGGGCATAGCGATACAATTCCATAAACACTTCAAGAATCCAGCCGTTGCCGCTGGTGGCCCGCGTTCCTTTAAATCGTCCGTAATTTTCAACGTCGGAAGGGTCAGTGTGCTGCCGGGCAAGTACCGCCCGTGCGCATCGCAGGCAGGCGATTTTAACGTCCTGACGTTTCGAGACTTTGTAAAAATCCAGAAGCGACTGAACGGCCCAGGTGGTGGGAATCGGATCGGTGGGATGACGATAATCGTCCTGGAGGAAATAATGTGTCGTTTCGGCGCGCCGAAGGAGAATCCCCACGGTTTTTTCGGCGCCTTGCAGATACCGCACGTCGTTCGTTACCCCGTACAATCGAGACAGCGCCGAGACAACCTGGCCGGCGTACAGCGTGGAAAACAACTCCTTACTCTTCCATACACCGTTAACGCGGCGGACACGATTGACGATGGTTCCGTTCGGACGTTGCATGGAAAGGAGCCAGTCGCCCGCCGACCTGGCCGAGGAGAGATCCGCGGGATTCCGGGTTCTTTGATACAATTCCAGAAGAGCAAAAATGGTTTTTGACGCGGTACCAACAACAAACGTATTTTCTTTTTCCCCTGTTTTTTCGTTGCAGGAATAATGAAACGCGCCCCGATGTTCCGGGGAGGTGTTTTGCATGGAGAGCAGAAACCGGGTGATGGGAGGGATTTGTTCCCGTATGGCCGGGTCGTGAGTAAGATCGTACATCTTCAACAGCGTATATAAACAAGAGGCCGTGTAAATTGTGCGAAGCCTCGCGTCAGGAATTCCGGTGGCGGCATCAAATCGCTTGAAGAATGCGTGCCTGTCTTTATTGATGATTCGCAACAGATAGTCCCTGCCCGCGAGGATCTTTTCACGAAGCAGGTTCGTATCCACCGTGTACGTCGCCACGAGGTCGCCGACAATTTCTTTCCCGCCGCCTTCGTACTCGACAAAGGAAAAAGGGGATTGGCCCGTCGCATGAAGGGTCACGAAGAACCGACCCCGCCGCATCGTCTGGGCGTCGTGCCAATCGACGGCTGTATTGGTTTTCCATGCCTTCAAGGCCGCGCAGAGGGCCTCTGCCAGCACGTCGCGCGACCCCGTTCCTTCGCCCTGCAATTGGCCTTGCGCGTAAAACTTCACCTCCGCCGCCCAGCCGCCGGAAAGAGAAAGATTCTCCGGGACGGCCTCGGAAGAAGCGGCGCCGGAAGGCGCAAGTTGTCCGCGCAAAAAATGGATGGAAGCGTCGCGGAGGGACTGGTTGGTTTCCGCGGAACTCGGAAGGGAAACGGATTTGGACTCATCACAACCGCCGAATACAAAAAAGACAATCAGCAGGAATCCGTACATACCCGGAGCCACGTAATGTTTGGTTCTCATGGGATGAACCTCCTTGGATTCTCAGGGACACTCGCGCCCCTGTATAGAACATACCAAACGGCAAGAGAATCGCAAGGTAGTTGGTGAGAGCAGGTGGGGATTTCCCGTATCTGGACAGCTCGGTTATCTTCAGGCCATTCGTGTGTGTATTTCTCCGGATGTAACGAGAGAAATGAAAAATAATAAAATATACCTTGCATTACAAGGTAGCAGGCCATATAATTATCACGGCAGGATACGGCGGGGGATATTTTGCGTCGCGCCAAACTTATCCTGCGGATCGGGAGAACGTCATTTTGGATGAACGATTTTACGACAACTGGACGACGCAGCTTCGTAAGGGGCTGTTGGAGATGTGCATCCTGAACGCGATCAGGCCGGGCCGGGCGTATGGATATGAAATCGTCCGCCGGCTGCGGCAGATCGAGGGTCTGGTTATCGGCGAAGGAACGATCTATCCGATCCTGAGCCGCTTTCATCGCGAGGGGCTGGTGGAAAGTCACCTCGAAGAATCCTCCGAAGGCCCCGCCCGGAAATATTATGAACTGTCCGACCGTGGAAAAAAGTTACTCAAAAAAATGAACGCGACGTGGGAGACCATCGTCCGCGGCGTGCAGAATTTATAAGGGAGAACGACCAATGCGATACGAAGAGTCCGCCCGAAGGATGTTGGAGTCATATCTTCAAAAGGTCAAAGCCAATGTTCGTGCCGCCAACATGCCCGACTCGGAAGAAATCGTCCGAGACGTGACGGAACATATTGAAAGCGAACTGGGGGAGACGGTTCAACCGGTTACGGCGGAGAATCTGGAACTGGTTCTGCATCGCCTGGGCGAACCCAGCCAATGGGTTGACGAAAACGATCTTTCGTGGTGGCGAAAATTCCTGCTTCGTCTTCGCGGCGGACCGGAAAGCTGGCGGCTGGCCTATATCACGGCTGGATTGGTGTTTCTTGGTTTTCTCGTGTGGCTGGGCTTTTCCGTTTTCACCATCCCGGATAGTCGCGATTATCTACAACCAATAGCGCCGAAATATCTTCCGGGAATGTCGGAAAACGATTACTGGACAGACCTTGGAAGATATAACGAGCAAATGAGAAACAATAATCTCATGCAATACGACGTCTATCGAAGAGCGGCGTATCAAAGGCATACTAAATATGAGGAGTATGGTTTAACTTTTTTCATTTTTTGCCTGCTACTGAGTTTTATCACAGGCCGGGCAACGCTGAGCACGGCAGGGGGATCGATGCTGATGCCCGGGGGGCAGAAGTGGCTTACATATCCTTCGCTGCTGGTGGTTTATATTCCTGCAGTGCTCTGTTTTTTACTTTGGCCCGTTGGACTCGGAGCGGGAATTGCCGATGAATATGTGCATCTCGGGTGTGTGTATGTGACATGGCTTGGGAAAACATATTCGTTATTTGGGCTTGAGGGACGACAATATAACGATTGGGTGCAGTTGATACTCGCCGGCTGTATTGCCGGGCCGATTCTGGGATTCTGGTTTCTGGTGCTGGGAATCGCTGGATTATTTCGTCGAACGCGGAATCTATTTGCGGCTGTGTTTTATCCGTTCCTGAATCCTGCACGTCGCCGATGGAGTTTGTGGATACTCATGTTGGCGGTAATTGTGATTCTTCTCAGCGTCGCATTAATTACCGTTACGGTTCTGAATACGAAACCGATTTGAGAATACAAAAAAACGCGGCCGGAAAGTTTTTTCCAAAAATCCGGCCGCGCAAAGTAAAAACATTCGTGTAATACGCATTATGAAAGAATTTCGCGCGGCAGAGCACCTGCTCCGCCGCGCTTGGTTGATTTGTGGCCAAAAATAAACCTGGTGGAGCAGGTGCTCCACCAGGCAATAACGCGAGTTTCATTCTGGATGGGTATAATTCGTCTTGATTCGCGAAATTCGTCTTAATTCGTCTTATTCGTGTTCTCTTTCGCCGGCGGGGCGATGATTTTCAGGTCGAGTTCCGCGAGTTGCTTTTCGTCCACCTCGCCGGGCGCGTCGGTTAACGGACACGTGCCGCGCTGCGTCTTCGGGAAGGCGATCACGTCACGGATCGACTGGACGCCGATCATCGTCATGACCACGCGGTCCAGGCCCAGCGCCAGGCCGCCGTGCGGCGGTGCGCCGTAGCGGAGGGCGTCCAGCAGAAAACCGAACTTCACGCGGGCCGAGGCTTCGTCGATGCCCAGCATTTCGAACACCTTCTGCTGCACCTGCGGCGAGTGGATACGAATCGACCCGCCGCCCATCTCCATACCGTTGCAGACGATGTCGTACGCACGCGAGCGAATCTTTTCAAAAAATTCCGGTTGATCCTGGTGTTTCTCCCAGTCGTCCATGTTCGGGCTGGTGAACGGGTGGTGCAGGGCGTCGTAGCGTTTTTCGCCCTCGTTGTATTCCACCAGCGGGAAATCCATCACCCACAGCCACTCGAACTTGTCCGGCGGGATCATCTTCCGTTCGCGTGCCAGTTTGCAGCGAAGTTCGCCCAGGACTCGTTGGGTGATTTTGAGCTTGTCGGCGGCGAAGCACAGCAGGTCGCCCTCGGCGGCGCCGGTGGCCTTGATGAGTTCCGCGGCGATCGGCGCGACGAACTTCGCGACGCCCGTCTCGAATTCGCCGTTGGCGCCGAGTTTCGTCACGGGCATGCCGCCGGCGCCGAAGCCCTTGGCCCAGTCGGCCAGCGCGTCGGTGGCGCTGCGGGGCATGTCGGCCCCGCCGGGCACGACGATGCACTGCACCGCGCCGCCGGACTCGGCGGCCCCGGTGAACACGCGGAAGTCGCTCTTTTTCGCGATGTCCGTGATGTCGATCAGTTCCATGCCGAATCGCACGTCAGGCCGATCCGTGCCGAAGCGGCGCATCGCCTCGTCGTACGTCATCACGGGCACGTCTTCGGGGAAGGGCACGTCGCTGACGTCGCACACGTCGCGCAGGACGCGGTTGGTCACGTCCATCACGTCCTTCTCGGTGCAGAAGCTCATCTCCAGGTCGAGCTGTGTGAACTCCGGCTGGCGGTCGGCGCGGAGGTCTTCGTCGCGGAAGCAGCGGACGATCTGGTAGTAGCGGTCCAGGCCGCCCACCATGAGGATTTGCTTGAACAGCTGCGGGCTTTGCGGCAGGGCGTAAAACGCGGCCTGCTGAAGGCGCGACGGCACGAGGAAGTCCCGCGCGCCTTCGGGCGTGCTTTTCGTGAGGAACGGCGTTTCGACCTCGACGAAGCCCTGCTCATCGAGCACGCGGCGCATGGTCCGGCAGATCTGGTGACGCAGACGCAGGGCTTTGGTCATGTCGGGCCGGCGCAGATCGATGTAACGGAAACGCAGGCGCGTCTCCTCGGCCGTCTCGCCGAACTCGTCCGGCTCGAAGGGTACGGGATCGGAGCGGTTCAGGACCGTCAGGGCGTGGCAGATCACTTCGATCTGGCCGGTGGCGAGTTTGGGATTGTCCTTGCCCTCGCCGCGCGGGCGAACCTGGCCGGCAACGGAAATCACCCATTCGTTGCGGGCGGCGCGGGCGAGTTTGTAAATGGCCTGCGCGTCGGCGTCGTCTTTTTCAGAAACGTCGGGCAGGTCGAAGACCACCTGCGTCACGCCGTCGCGATCGCGCAGGTCGATAAAGACCACGCCGCCGTGGTCGCGGTAGCTCCGCACCCAGCCACAAAGGCGAACCGACTGGCCATTATGGTCCAGCCGAAGCTGCCCGCAGGTGTGCGTCCGCTTCAATACGTCGTCTGAATAGGTTTCCATAGGGATTTCCTTTGTCTACAAGGCCGTTCAATGTACCCTAATTTCCCGTAAAAGCAAGGGTTTGCGATTGCGAAGTTCGTGGTCGGTGGTCAGTAGTCAGTAGCCGGGAATAGGAAGCGGGGAGCGGGCAGCAGGGCTTGCCGCGTCGAAGCCGAAGGCGAAGACGGGAGCAGGCAGCGGAAAAAAATTGTCATCCTGAGCCCCTCAGCCCTCAGGGGTAAACTCCGCTAGTCTTCGAGCGAAGCCTGCCGGCAGGCAGGCAGGTCGAAGGATCTCTCCCGCCGAACGGTAATGAAATCAGGCCGGTTTCCTTCGACGCGGAGGTGCGATAAATAGAGATAAATAGGGACAGTCTCGAATGGCACTGCCGTGATTTTATGTTTGCATACATTCTTCGTCGGCAAGGATCGGTTGGGATCATCTCGGCCTTGCCTTT
>JAFGEJ010000229.1 GCA_016931655.1 Phycisphaerae bacterium | reverse complement strand
TTTTCCAGCGTCTCGATGTACTGCGGGTCCACCTCGTAGCGATGGCGGAAGCGTTGGCGGATGCACTTGGCGTTGCCGAACAACTCGGCTGCCTTCGTGCCGGGCGTGATCTGCACGTCCTGCCCGCCGAGGCGCATGTTCCCGCCCAGGCCTTCGATTTTCTTCTGCTCGGGCAGGATGCTGATGACGGGCGTGGTGCAGTCGGGCGTGATTTCCGTGCTGCCGGCGTCGGGGAGGTTGCAGACGTTCCGCGCAAACTCGATGACGGCCATCTGAAATCCAAGACAAATGCCCAGGTACGGCAGATTGTGCTCCCGCGCGTAATGAATGCACGTGATCTTGCCCTCCGTGCCGCGCACGCCGAATCCGCCGGGCACGATTATGCCGTCCACCGTCGAAAGTTTTTCCGCGACGTTGTCTTCGGTGATATCCGTCGTCTCGATCCATTTGAGGTTCACGTCGGCGTCGTTGGCGACGCCGGCGTGTTCGATGGCCTTGATGATGCTCGCGTAACTGTCGCGCAGGGCGACATACTTCCCGGTAATGCCGATGGAGACGGTGCGACCGGCCCTGCCGATCTTGTCGGCGAACTGATGCCACGCCGCCGCCGCCCGCAGTTCCACGGCGGTGTTGACCTTCCCCCCCAGGCCCAGCAGTTGCACGACCTCGCTGTCCAGCCCCGCCTGGCGCATCCGTTCGGGCAGCAGGTAGATGCTCGGCAGGTCGTGCATGCTGAAAACCCGCTCGACGGGCACGTTGGTGTAGACGGAGATTTTCTGGCGAACCTTCGGGGTCACTTCGTGCTCGGCGCGGCAGGCGATGATGTCCGGGTGGATGCCGTATTCCATCAGCCGGGCGATACCGAGCTGTGCGGCTTTGGACTTCTGCTCGCCCAGCGCGGGCGGTTCGAGCACGTACGTCAGGGCCGCCGAGATCAGCCTGCCGGGGCCTTCCTCGTAGCCCAGCTCTCGCAGGGCCTCGATGTAAAAGGCGTTTTCGATGTCGCCCACGGTCCCGCCGACCTCGATGAACACGACGTCGGCCCGCGTTTTGACGGCCAATTCGCGCAGGCGGTATTTCACCTCGCCCGTGACGTGCGGAATCATCTGCACGTCCCTGCCGAGGTATCCGCCCGCCCGCTCCCGGTCCAGAATGGCCCGGTAAATCTGCCCGCTGGTGGCGAAGTTGGCGCGCGTGAGGTCCTGGTCGAGCATGCGCTCGTAAGTTCCCAGGTCCATGTCCGTTTCCATTCCGTCGTCCAGGACGAACACCTCACCGTGGCGGAACGGGTTCAGCGTGCCGGAGTCGATGTTGAGATAACCTTCCAGCTTGATCGGGCTGACGCGCAAGCCTTTGTCTTTCAGGAGTTTGGCCAGCGAACTGGAAAAAATGCCCTTTCCCAGTCCGCTCATGACGGTTCCGAAAACCGCCAGGTAGCGCGTGGAGCCGACCGTGTAGCCGTCCGGCAGGGGGGTGTGGAACTCCGTTTCGTCCATGGTGTCACGGACCGATTTCAGCAAGTCCATTGCATCACTCATGGAAACGGAGTCTACCAAGCCCCCCGGCTGCGATGCAAGCCCCGATGTGGGAATATCAGACGTTAACGGGAAAAAAGGTTCTTATACCGATTCGGTGGAAGAACGGGAGTTTCAAGTTTTTGGCAGTAGCCACGGGCGCAAGCCCGTGGGAAAGATCGCATCTTATGTTTTTTGAGCCCCGGCGGGGCGATTGAAATCGGAATCGCACTGAACCAAACCGCAGAAGCCAGAAACCCTGAATGTCAATCGTCCCTCCGGGACTCCGGAAAAATTTACCGTCCCAACCGGCCCACGGGCTTGCGCCCGTGGCTACTATCAAAGAAACTGAAGGCAGTTTATGGCAGTGTATTCACATGGTGGAGCAGGTCCCGCAGGGATGCTATAGGTGGGCTCCACCATGCAATAACTAAAGCGTGTTTGGTATAGGAATGTCCACCGGTTCCGGAAAACCGAACCACTTACCCAGCCGTGAGATAGCCATATTTTTCTGTTCACGGCAACGGTTTTATGGTATCCTGTTTCAGATAAGTGGATAGGGAAGGGCGTGTTTTGAAACGCCCGATCGTCCATGGAAACAAAAGGGTCTCTCCTGGAGCAAGCTCCTGACGTTCCGGACGATAATGCATGTGAATAAGAGCTTTCGAAAGAATCATCAAACCAGCTTGTTCCCCGAAGAAATCAACGGGGAAACAGGCGAATTTGTCGGTTCTTTTGTGAAGTTCTAAAAAGTTCTCCCCCGGCGAATGCGTGGGGCAGGAATGGAGAACGTGGATGTTTCTGGTTCGATGTAAAACCTGCGATCGCGAGTTTGTCATATCGGATGACAGGATTGGGGTGTCCATTCGCTGCTTCTATTGCGGCAATCCCATGCTGGTTTGTCCCGACGGCACGGTGAAGGCGCCCGCGGCGGCGGTGGCGGCTGGGAAGAACGCAAACGACTCGACGCGGGAATTTGCCCCGCCTCGTCCCGATGAGGACGAAGCGATTATCCTGGGGGAAAAGGATCCTCCGAAACTGGTTTCCGGCAGTTTGCCGCATCGGGCCAGGCGCGTCGAAGCCATTTTCGTGGATTGCAGCACCTGCGGGCAGCGGATGCAGATATCCAGCCGGGACATCGGCCAGGCCGTCCAGTGCGAGTCGTGCAAGGCGGTGATGAAGGTCGAGCTTCCCACCGTCCAGGCGGCTGTCGGAACGACGATGGAGATTGACGAGGACGATCCGCTTGAAATTTCCACCCTGGCCCAATCGGCGAGAGAGGCCCTTCCCGTTACCAGGGGTTTTGCGCGTCGCCGGGCCGCCTTGCGCGGAAACGTCGGGGAAAAACTCGTCGTGGCATTTCTGGCGGTTCTCCTTTTGGGCGGCCTGGGCTGGCTGGTGCATCATTTCATGCGGCAGGGCCCCAGCCCGCTTCGACCCCAGCCGGCCTCGAAGCAGCCATCCGCTGAGCCGACGACTCATGCACCGGCCCAGCCGGTGGTGGACACGTATTCCTGGGTGGATTCGCAACATCCCGTTGTCTGGGACTCGTTTCTGGAGGCAACCTGGGGCGTGAGTCCCTCGGCCCTTCCGGGTCTGACGCCGGCTGAGCCGCCCTCCCAACTCTTCGATACGGGAAGTCTCAAATGGTACAAGCCCGCCGAGTCGCTCAAGCCAGTCGGCGGGGCGAAACTTCGCTCCGTTCTCTACGCCTTTCTGGAACAGGGCAGTGCCCTTCGCCTGTGTGAAATTCGCGTGCAATGCCAGAGCA
This sequence comes from Phycisphaerae bacterium, assembly GCA_016931655.1. Taxonomy (GTDB): domain Bacteria; phylum Planctomycetota; class Phycisphaerae; order SM23-33; family SM23-33; genus JAFGEJ01. Next base: position 4,474 of record JAFGEJ010000229.1, on the reverse strand, counting down.
CCTACGACCGCGAAGAACTCCAGGCCCGCCTGGTGAAGCAGTATGGTCCGCCCGCGGCGGAGGAAAGTCCGTTCGCCACAGTCGAATGGCATGGCCGAACCAGCGCCGGGCGAGACGTGGTCATCGAGATCGGCGGAAAAGTTCCTTCCTTCAACGGCTCGCAGTTCCGCGCCGCCATTGAAGGCATTCGATAATTCCCGTTGGCGTCTCACTCGGCGTCGTCGTTTTTTCCCCCGCGTCCCGCAACGTGATTGACCTTTTTTTCCGGCGGTAACTCGCTGGTCGCCCCGAGCTCCGTGGACATGCAAAAACGCGACACAGAGATACTGAGGAACTGAGAAAAACAAGAGAATTAATCAGGAATATCTTCTCTGTTTCTCTGTATCTCAGTGTCGGATTTTCTTGATCTTTACTCGTGTCGGAAAATCCGATTACTCGTCCCGCAACTCCAACATCGGCGGGGAAATGCGCAAAGAATCAACAGAAACCTGTGGGTAAGCTGTTGAATGTTGTGAGGAAGATTTTTCCGACGGGTCTTGCGGGCGGGAGAATTGTAGGGTGCTGGGAGAGATACAGTTGCGCGGGGGAAATATCAACAGGCGTTTTGGGGCCAATTTCAGAAAATTCCCGCGGGAAAGTTCGTTGACAACGGCGTTGTGAAAGCGTATTTATCCGTTGCTGTTTTGCCGGGTTATGGAGGCGTCGCCGCGGAAGTCGCCGACGCGCTGCGAGGATGACTGTGAATCGGATCACCTGGATTCTACTGGGTTGTTGTGCATGTTTTGCGCTGGTTTCGCGCGGCGCCGCGGCGGAGGGTCTGCCCAATACCGTCGTGGAGGTGCGCGTCGAGGGGAACGAACGTCTCAGCAAAAACGCCGTGCTGAGCTACGTCAAGACGCGCGTCGGGACGACCTACGACGACGCTGCCGTCAAGGCCGACCGGGACCGCCTGTCCGCCAGCGGCCGATTCAGCAACGTCACCGTCACCCGAACCCCCACGGACAAGGGCGTGATCGTCACGTTCAAGGTCGCCGAGCGAGCCACCATCGGGCGCATCTCGCTTCTGGGGGCGAAACACTACACCGAAACGGAGTTGCGCAAGGATCTGCCGATCTCCGAAGGCGATCCGCTCAGCGCCGCGTCGATCCAGGCCGGCAAACGGGCCCTGCTGAACAAGTACCACGGCGACGGATTCTACTTCGTGGAAATCACCGTCGTCGATTCCCCGCCGGCCGAGAAGGACGAGGTGATCTATCGCATCGTCGAGGGGCCGCGAGCGATCATCAAAAAAGTTCTCTTTGAGGGGAACCATTACTTCAAAGACATCACGCTGAAACTCAAAGCCGAAACGAAGGCGAAATTCTGGCCGTTCCTGAACGGCGCGCTGAACGTCGAAAAACTCGACCGCGACGTGCAGACGATCCGCAACGTCTACATCAACGAGGGCTTCCTCGACGCGGAAGTCGGCCGGCGCCTGGACTTCTCCGACGACAAAAATTCCGTTCGCGTGACGTTCCTGGTCAAGGAAGGCCCGCGCTACCGCATCAACAAGGTGGTGTTCAACGGGAACACCGTGTTCAGTTCCCAGGAACTGGCCGGTCGCCTGCGGTTCGAGCAGGGCGCGTTTTACACCACTGAGAAACTGCGGTTGGACCTCAAGTCGCTGGAATTCGCCTACGGCGAACTGGGCTACATCGACGCCGACGTCAAGAGCAAGAAACGCTTCCTCGCGCCCCAGGCGCCCGTGCCGGAATGGGCGCGGGACGTGGACGGCGGAAAGCCGGCCCTGCTGAACCTGGTCTTCGACGTCGTCGAAAACGATCAGTATCGCATCGGCGCGATTCATATCCGCGGGAATTCCATCACGCAGGAGAGGGTCATTCGGCGGGAGTTCCGCTTCCGTCCGGAGCAGTTGTACGACACGGTGGCCGTCGAATTCACGAAGAACCGCCTGAAGGAACTTCGCTATTTCGACGAAGTGAACATCGCGCCGGTGGACACGGACCAAAAGAGCGTCAAGGACATCCTGGTGGAGGTCAAGGAAGGGCGGACGGCGGAATTTCTCATCGGCGTGGGCATCAGTACGAACAGCGGGCTGCTGGGTACGGTGTCGTTCACGCAGCGGAACTTCGATTTCCTGAGCTGGCCCAAGTCGTTCAAGCAGTTCATCAAGGCCGAGTCGTTCAAGGGCGCCGGGCAGCGGCTGGAGATCAAGGCCGAGCCGGGCAGTGAAATGATGGTCTTCACCGTAGGCTGGTCCACGCCGTACATTTTCGATCTGCCGTATTCGCTGGCCGTCAAGGGCTACCTGTTCGACCGCGACTATGACAACGGCTACGACGAAACCCGCCTGGGCGTATTGGCCAGCTTCGGGCATCAGTTCAAGAACCGCTGGTACGGTGAGGTGGGCACGCGGCTGGAGGGCATCGATATCAAGTCCTCGGACTATTCCGCCGTGGAAATTCTCGAGGACGACGGAAACCACACACTCGTGGGCTTCCGCGGCAACCTGATCCGCGACCGGACGGACAGCCGCTGGAAACCCACCGAAGGCGACCGGTTCGAGTTCGGATACGAGCAGGTGGTCGGCTCGTACACGTTCGGGCGGTTCAACAGCCAGTACAAGATGTATCACACGACGTATGTGGATTCGCTGGATCGCAAGCACGTGCTGGCCGGGCGGGTGGCCTACGGGCAGATCGTCGGCGACGCGCCCGTGTTCGAGCGGTTCTACGGCGGCGGCATCGGGTCGATTCGCGGGTTTAAGTATCGCGGGATCAGTCCGCGGGGCCACTGGCCAAACGGCGCGATCCACCGCGACGCCATCGGCGGCGACATGATGTTCTTCGCCGGGACGGAATACACCTATCCCATTCTCGCCGATCAGCTCAGCGGCGTGTTTTTCCTCGATTCCGGCACGGTGGAGGAGGAATTCGAGTTCACCACCTATCGCGTGGCGATCGGCTTCGGCTTCCGCTGGGTGATTCCGTTCTTCGGGGACGTGCCGATGGCGTTTGACTTCGGCTTCCCGCTGGTCAAGGACGACGACGACCGGACGCAGATTTTCAGCTTCTCCCTCGGCTGGACGTTCTAAGCGGCTTACAATTTTCAATACGGTGTGAACCGCACAGTGGTTTTTCAGGGCGCGGGAAGATTTTAAAATCATCCACGGATTACACGGATTTCATGGGAATTTCACTGATTTTGCATATGAGAAATCTGTGAAATCCATTTGAATCCGTGAAACCTGCCTGCCGGCAGGCGGGTCCGTGGTGTTTTTTACGGATAGCGTGGTAAACACATATACCAGGAAAGGGACGAAACCATGAAAACGCGAAATCTGTGGTTGGTGTTGTCGGCGGCGGCGGTGTTGGGCGTCGGCGGGTGCATGGGCCGGGCGATCAAGGAGGGCGTGGGGACTGTCACGGGCGCGAAGGGTTCGTTTTCCGAGTCGCCCTCGATGGGATCCCAGGGCGCCAAGCCGCTGGCGGGGTATGCGTCCTTCCAGGTCGGTCGCGTGGAGGACGCCTTTAAGGGCCGAACGCCTCGATTGCTGATCCAGAGGCTTCCGGCGGAGATTCGCACCCTTCTTCAGAAGGAGAAGCTTCCCGTCGGCCGAGGCGGACGTACCTGCGTGATCAACGTTTCCGTGCTCTACTACGAGCAGGCCGGTTCGATGGGGCAGGTCTTCGGGCCGCTGGAAGAGGTTGTCGCCGAGGTACAGCTTGTGGACAAGTCCGACGACCGCGTCGTGGGCACGGCTATCTGCGTCGGACGAAGCACCGAATCCGTCAACCAGGGCGTGGAGAAAAAGACCCAGGGCCTGGCCGAGGGCATCGTCAAGTGGATCAAAAACCGCTACCCGGAAACAAAATAAAACTCAAATGTGTGCGCAAACAAGTGCGCGGCGGAGAACCTGCTCCGCCGCGTTTGGTTGGTTTGTGGCCAAAAATAAACCTGGTGGAGCAGGTGCTCCACCAGGCAATAAGTTTGGATGAATTTCCGAAAATAATACCAATTCAATAAAATAAAGGCCGATGTAAATTTTCATCTATCAGAGAGGCTTCTGTACCGAAGCTGGAAAGGGTTGTGTTCCTTGATCGTAGCCATCCCTCAGGGATGGAAAAAACGATCCTTGATTACTCAGAGCCCCAGCGGGGCGACTGAAAGTTTTTCCGCAAATATATTCGTTTCAATCGCCCCTCCGGGGCTCCAGTCTTTTCCATGCAACAATGTGTCCACGGGCTTGCGCCCGTGGCTACTATCAGAAAGAGAAATGTGGCTCTCCTCCCAAAAAGTTGGTTGGTGAAATATGGATTTATCCAGTGTAATGAAGATGCGTTTGTCGCTTTTTTGCCAACGGCAAAATGAACCTGCCTGCAGGCAGGCAGGCCAAGGATAAAGAATATACCCATACATGCCGTTGGCTGTTTTTGTAAAAAGGCGTTAAACGCAAATCTGTTATGTATGAATA
>JAFGEJ010000228.1 GCA_016931655.1 Phycisphaerae bacterium | reverse complement strand
GGCGTGAGTTCCTTCGACTTCGCTCGAAAACTCGCTACGCTCAGGATGACAATTCAGACATATGCCAGAAAATGTTGTCGCACACATCACAACCTCTGACGACCTCACCGATTGACAAATCGCCCTATCGGTGATTATGTTCTCCGAATATGTCCCACGCACGACACATCACGTTACCGAAGGGATTTCTCGCCGCGGGCGTCGCCTGCGGGATCAAGCCTTCGGGCAAAAAAGACCTCGCCGTCATCGCCGCCGAGGCGGATTGCAGCGTCGCGTTCGTCACCACGAGCAACCAGATCACCGGTGCGCCGATCCAGTACGTCCGCCGTACCTGGCCGGGCGGCTGCGGAAAAGCCCGCGGAATCGTCATCAACGCCGGCGTGAGCAACGTCTGCACGGGCGCAGCCGGCCTGCGTGACGCGACGACGATGGCAAAACTCGCCGCCCGAAACCTCGGCGCGGCGGGCGGGAAATTCCTGGTCGCCTCCACGGGCGTCATCGGCAGGCCCCTGCCGATGGCAAAAATCCGCCGTGGCATCGCGGCGGCCTGTCGCGCCCTGAGCGCCCGTCACGACGCCGACGCGCTGGAGGCGATCATGACCACCGACACCCGCCCCAAGTCCGCCGTCGTGATGACCACGCTGGATCGAAAGCGCGTCACCGTCGCGGGCATGGTCAAAGGCGCGGGCATGATCGCCCCGTCCCTGGCGACGATGATCGGCGTGATCACCACCGACGCAGCCGTCCCGCCGGCGACGCTGCACCGCGCCATCAAGGCCTGCGTCCACGACACCTTCAACGCCGTGACCGTCGACAGCGATCAGAGCACGTCGGACATCGTAGCCGTCTTCGCGAGCGGCCGGGCCGGGAATGCGCCCCTGCGGGCCGGTTCCAGGGCCTATGCGAAATTCACAGCCGCCCTGCACGAAGTCTGCGCGGAACTGGCCCGGGCCGTCGCCGCCGACGGCGAGGGCGCCACGCGATTGATCGAAGTCGTCGTCACCGGCGCCAAAACGCCCCGCGACGCCGAGGCGGCGGCCAAGTCCGTCGCCAACAGCCCGCTGGTCAAAACCGCCGTCCACGGCGCCGACCCAAACTGGGGACGCATCGCGATGGCTTTGGGGAAAAGCACCGCGAAAATCTCCGCCGAGACGCTGACCATTCACATCGCCGGACAAAAGGTCTTCACGCGAGGAAAAGGCTGTCCGTTCAACGAAAAATCCCTCAGCCGTCGCCTGCGAGAACCCACCGTAACGATTCACTGCTCTCTGGGGGCGGGCAAGGCGGCCTTTACGGCTCTAACTTGTGATCTTTCAAAGGATTATATAACGATCAACGCCGACTATACCACGTAAAAAAACGCCCGAACGGGCGATTTCTTCCCTTCGCGCCGCGGGCGAATTGGTATATAATACGGGGGCTGGGAGGCAGCGGAGCCATTCCCGGTAATAATCTAAATGCAATTGCCCACGAGGTGATTCATGCTCGAAGCCATCGGAATACCCCGAAGCAAGCTCAAGGTCGCTTTGTTTGTCATCCTGTGTTTCGCGGCCATGTGCTGAAACTACGCTGAGGCGTGTAACGACCAATTCCACCCGCCCGAAGGCGGGTTTTTTTGTGGATTCATTTCGGACGAGACAACACAAAGCAGAAAAACGGCGGAACGGCAAACCCGATCCAGTGTCGGCTTGCCGTTCCGCCGTGTTGTAAAAAACAACGGGGAAATACAACACTTACCGTTTGCGGCGAATTTTTCTACCGCACAGTGCGACGCTTCCCGTCACAAGAAACATAACAGACGCCGGTTCGGGAACGCTCTGGAGCACGGTAAATCCGATAAACTCATCGTCCAGGCCAAGCTCCGCGGCCTTCGCGGCGTCTACAACGTAATCCACGCCCAGCGCCAGCGTGCTCCCCGACGGCAAGTCGGCTACGATTTTCCAACTCGACGACTCTTCATCCCAGAGCTTGATGCACTTGCGAATAGTTTGTCCCGGAGCGAATGTGCCGGTTTCGTCGCCCCAAAGAGCCACCAGTCCGCCATCCAGTTCGAGATAACATCGGCCATAACTCGAATGATAGTACAAATCGAGAATTCCCGTTCCGTCCTTATTGCTGTCAATGAACATCACACCATCGTCGGAAACATTGACGGTGTTCTCCGTACCATTGTAACCATTATTGGCGTCGAGTGAACCCGTAATGGAAAGCCTCGCGCCCGACCCGGAAATGTCCACATGATTGTAACGTCCATAGTAAGAAGTACTCCCGCCGCCGAGTTTGATGTTCCCGGCAACGTTCACCTCCGCACCAGCCAGGACGGTCAAATAGTTTCGCTGGCCGTTGGGGCCGCCGATGATGAGATTCCCAACGCTGGTTAACACCGAATCCTCGTTAACCGTGATGGAGTTGTAATCGGAATTTCCGTTTCGTATCTGATACCCTTCCCCAATGACCAAACCGGCGTTGGCGGTAAAGTCATAGCCGTCGCTGATGGAAAACTGATTCCAGTTGCGATTGAGTACACTGGCAGTACTCCTTCCGACGTAAAATGTATCTCCGATCACATAATCATCATCCAGATACCACTCGGCCGGATTGGACGACGTTCCGCTGTCGTTCAACTCGGTCGTGCCCGGCGAGACCAGGCCTTCGGCGTACGCGCCGACGGCAAGACAAGAAAGAACAAACACTGCGCACAAAATCACTCTGTTGGTTTTCATGACTTTTCCTCCGATATGCCACCCAGAAATTAATAGCCCGGACCACGCGCCCGGACCAATACCACACAAATTTTGCGTGTTAATGCGTGTTGAGTAAGCTAAAAAAGCGATAAAAGTATAACCCCATTTCGACGAAATGCAAGGAGAAAGTACTTTCCATCGATTTTATAGTGTGCGAGGATTTTTTCTGGTGAAGCTTAAATCAAGTGTCATTCTGAGCGGAGTCGCGTACAAGCGAAGCGAGTACGCGACGAAGT
>JAFGEJ010000027.1 GCA_016931655.1 Phycisphaerae bacterium | reverse complement strand
GACTCGACGTCCTCGTCGTTGACGCCGTAATTGCCGATCAGCGGATAGGTCATCGTGACGATCTGTCCGGCGTAAGACGGGTCCGTGAGCACTTCCTGATACCCCGCCATGCCGGTGTTGAAAACCACCTCTCCGGAGCTGGTTCCCTCGGCCCCGAACGACAGGCCGGTGAAGACCAGACCGTTTTCCAGCGCCAATTTACAGTTTTTGCCGTATATCACGCGAAAACTCCGTATCTCATTTTCATTCAAGCGGTTACGATTTTGTATTATTCCCGGATGCTATTCAATCCTCTTGGCGTCTTCTCCGATGAGTGTAATGTAGGCTGTATGGTTTTCCCGCCAGAGGGCGGGAGCAGCCTGGCTTTGGAGGATCCGGGAAGCGGCGATCTCGGGTCCTCATTTTTTTATTCAACTCCTTTTTTACCACACAGACGCGGAGAGCACAGAGAGAATTTTTACCAATTTCCAATATTCGGCGGGGGAAATCGGCAAAAAAACCACCCGTGCAGGAATGAACTCTACCTAAGCGCTTACGGTTCCTTCAGGACCGGGAATTATCAGACTGCTATCGGGACATAAAAATAAGCGATAGCTTATATTTCCATCTTGACGGAGTATAATTGAAAACTTATAATTTTCATATAGAATCAGGGAATGGACCATGGTGATGAAGGTCAAAGAAGCGATCAGGATGATCGAAGCGGACGGCTGGAGAATGGTTGCCCAGCGGGGAAGTCACAGACAATATAAGCATCCGGTCAAATCGGGACGGGTGACCATCGCGGGCAAGCCGAAGGACGACCTTCACCCAAAGACAGCCAAAAGCATTCTGCAGCAGGCGGGCCTGGAATAAGGTCCGGTTATGGAGATCGCAATGGACCCACGGAAATATCTTGTCATTATGGAGCACGCGGAAGGTTCCAACTTCAGCGCGTATGTGCCCGATCTTCCGGGTTGTGTATCGACCGGCGAGACGCGCCAGGAATGTTTGCGGAACATTCGGGAGGCCATCGCGCTGCACATCGAAGGTATGCGCGAAGACGGCTTGTTGATTCCGGAACCGTCCAGCGAAGCGGACTATGTGGAGGCGGTCGCGTGAAGACGGTGGTGGACAATCCCATCCGTGCCGCGCGAGCGAAGGCGGGTTTGACGCAGGAGCAGGCGGCGCACTCGGCGGGATGGACGCAGGCCGCCTGGGCACAGCTTGAGCGAATGGATATCGACAGGCATAGCCTCGGGCGGATCCGAAAAATCGCCTCCGCCCTTGGATGCCGACTGACGGACCTGACGGGCAAATGACGCGATCGTAACCGGGATTATTCTTTCTCTTTCCCCCGGCAGCATTTCTTGTATTTTTTGCCCGAGCCGCAGGGGCAGGGGTCGTTTCGGCCGGGTTCGGGTTTGGCGGCGATGGGATCGACCGGCTTGGTGTTCTGGAGCATCTGCTCCTCTTCGGTCAGCAGATCGGGATCGACCGTTCGTTTGAACAGGCCGTCGAGAAGCCCTTTTTTCTTTCGCTTCTCGTATCTCTGGTTGATTTTGTCCTCGGCCATGGAAATTGTGTGTTCTTTTTAGGCGGTTATTGTTTGCGGTTTTTCCGCGACCGTTTTTCCGCCTCTACTTTGATGAGGTTCAGTTTTCCCACCCATCGCGGCGGGGCGTTGGTAAGCAGCGTGCGGACGCGCGCCAACAGGCCCGCCATTTGCGCGGGATTGTTTTTGTGGGCCTCCAGGAAGCTGCGGCAGTAGCCCAGTTGGGCCTCCCAGTAGGCGCGGGCGTTTTGGTTGGGGTCCAGGCCCCGGGCGAGTTTGCCGTATTCCTCGACGGCGGGGGGATACTGTTTGAGCGTTTCGTGACACTGGGCCAGGCCCAGCAGCACAGTCGCGTCGATGGGGGCTTCCTGGAGCAGGTGCTCCTCGAGCGCCGTAAATGCGCCGACGATTGCCCGCCAGGCCATCTCTTCCAGGTCCTTTTTCTCGCTCGTTTTGGCTTTGGGCAGCTTTTTGAGGAGATACTCCGTCTCCTGCAGTTTGGAATTTTCCCACGACTGCAAATTGTGGGTTTTGATCACGTTGGCGAGTTTGGTTCCCAGGGCCGGCAGTTGATCGGGGCGATCCTTCGCGGCCTGGGCCTGTTTGTGCAGTTCGGCGAACTCGGCGGTAATTTTCGCGTTGTGCTCTTCGCGTCGCTGTGCATCGGTTTTTTGCAGGCTTTCATACAGCCCCAGGGCCTTTCGGGCGTTTTCCGTCGTGCCGCTCTGCACGAGCGAATCGGCGTACAGCAGGGTGAGGGAGTATTTGTCTTCGCCCATTGCGCCGGTGATGCTCGTGTCATAGACCTGTTTGGCGAAGGCGGCGTAGGCGTCGCGGAAGAGCTTGAGTTGTTCTTCCTTGCCGCGTTCGAGCGACAGGGCGAGGATCGCCTGTTGGAGTTTTTCCACGACCGCCTGCATCAACCCCTGGGCCTGCTCGTCGCCGTATTTTTTGCGGAAAGCCTCGAACTGCGCCAGGGCCTGCTGCACGTCGCCGCGGGCGAGGCGCGAGCGAATGGCGAACTCGCCACCCTCGCGCAGAACAGGCGTACCGGGCCAGCGGGCGGAAAGGGCCTCGATTTTCACCAGGGCGTCGTCTTTCTGATCGAGCAGGTCGTGGGCGATAATCAGGCTGTGAAATTCGCTCGTGGCGCCGTACCGGCCCAGGTCGGCTTTGGTCCCTGGGTTGGATTCCTTCTGCCGCAGGGTATACATTTCTTCGCCGAATTTCGTCATGGCTGTCTGAAGCTGCTTTGCCTTTTCGCTTCGCTCCTTCCCCGCGGGCGTGTCTTGCAGAAGCTGATAGAGCAGTTCCAGGGCGTAGAAACGGGCTTCGTTGTAGAACGACGAATCCCTGGGCACGGACTGGTAGTTCGTGATCGCTTCATCGAGCCAATCCTTGCGCTTCTTCGCTTCCTCGGATTCGCCGAGTTTTTCACATTGCCAGGCCAGTTCAAAATGGAACTCCGCCGCCTCTTTATCCTCAGGCCAACGCTTCAGCAGCACCCGGATCGACTCGACCAATTCCAGACGGCGCTGCGGTGAGACGCTTTTGCCTTGATTGATTTGCCCCGCCACCAGTTGGTTGGCGATCTTCACGGCGTTGAGGGCCGCGTCCCGCGCGCGGGGATGATCGGGGAAATCCTTCACGAGTTGGCGGAACATTTCGCCGGCCTGGAAGTTTTCGTTCTTCTGCACGTACAGCACGCCGAGCTTCCACAGCGCGTCGGGCAGGGCCTTTTGGGCTTCGGGCGATTTGTTGTCGCGGACGAGGGTCAACATTTCCTCCGCCCTGGCCAGCAGTTCCTCCACCCGGGTCCGGGTTTGGCCGTCCAGGGCGTCGACGTTTTTCCCGCCAAGCAGGTCGGAGGCGTCCTGCATTTCCATCGTCGCCAGCAGCAGAACAATGCCCGGCGCGAGGTTTTTCAGGTCAAGGTCCTTTCCGCGGAACTTATCGCGGAACAGCCGTCCGACAGCCGCCTGCACGCCCGGCTCCTTGTACTTCTCCAGGAACGCCAGAAAGGCCTGCTGCGATTTCTGGCTGTATTCGTCGGCCTGCTTCGTTTTTCCGACGGCCCGGAGCGCCTCGGCCCACTGCTCGTACAGATAATGCCCCAACACCAACGCCTTGACGTCCACGCCGAGCCGCGGATGCCCCGTTTCCGGCGCACGGCGACGAAACTCCTCCAGGGCCTTCTCGGCGCGGGCGAAGCCCTGGTTTCCCGCCTCGGTGTGATCGTCCCGTTCCTTGTCGCGCAGGATCCCAGAAGCTTGCCGGGTTTCGTTCAGAACGGCCTCGAACAGCGCCTCGACGAGTACGCCCGGGTCGGCCTGGTCGGCGGCGGCGGAGGCGAGCTGCTCGGCGGCTTCCTTGAAGTTGCCCAGCACGCGGTTGGCCCGGGCCTGCTGGAGCTTCGCGAACGACTGCACGCCGTAATCCGGTTTGTCGGCGAAACGTTGAAGGTCCCGAACCGCCTGGGTCAGCAGGCTCTCACGCTGGGGATTGGGGATCGGTTTTCCGTCTTCGTCCTTGACGGTTTCGGGCAGGACCATCGCGGCGTAGTACCGCAGTTTGCCGGCTGTGAAGTCCAGCTGGCTCTGCACGTCCTCCAGTTCCGGCACGAGGTAAACCATCTTGGTCTTGTCGGTGTTCTGGCGGGCTTCGGTAAGCTCGAACTGCAAATCCCGCTGGGTTTTAGCCAGGCGTTTCATCGCCGGCGAGACCAGCGTCCGGAGGGCCTGCCGATCCGATTCCCCGCCGAGGAGAAACGTCAGGCGGTCGATGTGGGGCTTGCCGCGCTGAAGCGCCTGGACCTGGACGTATCGCAGGCGGAGTTTGAAGTACGCGATCAGCATTTCGTCGAACGTCTCGCCCCCGCGCTTGTCCGGGGGCGTGGCTTCGATGTTTTTCCCCAGGGTTTCGTATTCGGTTTTAATCGCCCGGGCGGCCTGGGCAAGCCGTTCGTCTTGCTGTTCGGGGTCGGCGGCCTGGGCCTGGAAGAGGAGGGCTTCAACCTTCAGTTGTCCGTCGCCGGTTTCGTCGGCCAAGACTTCCAGCAGGGCGCCCATGCGAAGGCGCTGAAGCGTTTCGCCGAGGGTCTTGGCGTCGAGGCGTTTGTACAGGTCCGCGCCGGCGTCGGAGGGCGATTCCGCCGGCGCAACGCCGGCCGGCGCGAAGACCACGCCGCCGGCCAAAACCATCAAAACCCATCTCCCGAACCGGTTCATCGTCACTCCGATAATGAGAATTCTGAATAACCTACCACAGAGTCACAGAGGTCACAGAGAAAGACGTAATTTCTTATAGCGCCTAAAAGAACCTTTGTTCCCCAAAGTAATCTACCGGGGAACAAATGGATTTGATGGTTCTTTTAGAAGTTTGTTTTTCTCTGTGCTCTCTGTGTCTCTGTGGTAAAAACATCTTTATCTCCGTGGTTTTCCTCTACAAGCTGGAGGAAAAGCCGATGTTCTTGTACTTGGCGCGGACGGCGGCGTTGAAGGCCCCGACCACGTGCTTCCATCGCACGTTGGACCAGGGGCGAATTTCCACCGGCGTCTCGATGGTCACCGCCCCCGATTTCTTTCGGGACTCCAGCATGTTGTACAGGTCTTCCTGCTTGTCGATGGCGGGCAGGTTGTCCACCTCATACAGGACGTATTCGCGGTTTGCGCCGCGCGGGCGCAGGATGATGCGAATGGGCGGGCGAGGATCGCTGGACGCGGCGCTGAGGCCCTTTTCCGGCAGGGAGCCGGGGATCTGCCCCTCGTCGGGCTTGAAGGTGCTCGTGAGGAGGAAGTACAGCAGCAACTGGAACGTCACGTCGATCATCGGCGTCAGCGGCGGCTGCATTTTTGCCGCCGGTTGGGCCCGTTGTTTCCGCTCGGAGACGTAATGCGTCATCTCGTCGTCTTCGGGGAGATTCGAGTCCGTTATATCCTGAGTCAATTCCATCATGAAACGCGCGTCCTTGTTATTTCGCCTTTCGCGAAAGGTTGTAAAACTCCACGGATTTCACGGATATAATTGGATTACACGGATTATTTTATAAATACCATTGTCAAGGAAACATCCGTGAAATCTTTATAAAATCGGTGTAATCCGTGGATAATGTCACATCGATGTACTTCCTGCAATCAGGTTGTATTGTTCCGGTTGGATTATGGTTAACTGAGGCTGGCCGGAAATTTCCCTGTTGTCTTTTCTTCTCTTCGCCCCGAAGGGTCGAGGAGCGTCTAGCCGGGGGTGAGCGAAGCGAACCCCCGGAAACGAGCTTTTATTCTTTGAGTCCCAACGGGACGGCAGCAAGTTCGATGAGAAGGAATCGTCGCTATCGCCCCGTTGGGGCTCTAAAAAATAAGCCTTCTTCCGGGGGTTCGCTTCGCTCACCCCCGGCCAGATGCTTTCTGTCCCTTCGGGACAAAGAAAAAAACAACAAAATTTCGGGGAAACTCCATCCATGTTTTGGTTGCCTGAATTTCTGGACAGTTTCGGTTAACTCACAGTCCGGTTTTTTTGACGTTTTTATCGACGATGGCGGTGATGCTCATTTTTCGTATCTTGGCGGCGGCGGCGGCCTGCAGCACGGGTTCGATGCCGGCGAAGGCAATGTCCTTGTCGCCGCGGATTTCGACGTAGAAATCCTTTTCCTGGATGCCTTCCTGGGCGGCCAGCATCATCCGTTCGGTAAGAATCTCCACCAGACGGGACGATTTATCCAGTGGAATCACTTCCGCGCCGACCTGGTAGTGCTTCGCCTGGGCGGCGAAGATGGAATCGCGATTTTCCTCCTGGTCGCCGAATTTGCTGACAATGTTGACGGTAACGCGGCCGGGCGTGAAGGTTCCCTCTTCCTCGCTGAGGGCCTGGGAGATCTGCGGCTTGGGCACAAGCACCTTGGCCTGCTCGCTGGCCATCTGGGCCGTCAGGATGAAGAAGATAATCAACTGAAACGTGCAGTCGATCATCGGCGTCATGTTGACGTCGCCGACGGCGCCGCCGATGATTCGTCTCTTGGCCATGTTCGTTACTCCCGCAGGTGAAGATTCCGTTTGTTCGTTACGCCGGTCTTTTCCGGGTGGGGCGGAAGGTGGAGATCAGTTCCTGCGCCGCCAGGATGGCTTCGCTGGTCAGGGCGTCGATGCGATTTCGCATGATCGCGTAGATGGACAAGGCCGGGATCGAAACGCCCAGCCCCAGCAGCGTCGTGACCAGCGCCACGCCGATGTCGCCGGCCAGCGCCTTGGGGTCCGGCGCGCCGAGTTCCACGATCGTGAAAAACGCGCCGATCATGCCCCAGACCGTGCCGAGCAGGCCGAGCATCGGACCGATGTTCCCGATGAGGTTCAGCCATTCGATAGAACGGAGCATCCGGGTGGTGCGTTCCTCGGCGGCTTCTTCCATGGCCCGCTCCATCGCGCCGTATCCGTGCGGTGCTTCGCTCAGGGCGGCGTGAATGGTGTAGCTGAGGAAATCATTCTGTTCCGCCGTCAGGTCGATCGCCTCGCGGTACTGCTTTGCGCCGAACAGCTCGCGGATGTGATCCAGCGTTTCGCCCGGAAGGATGTTCATCCGGCGAATGTTGAGGAAATAGTGAATTCCCAGCGCCAGCACGACCACGCTGATGATCCAGAGCAGCCAGCCGATCCCGCCGCCCTCCACGACCAGCACCCGGAAAAAGTTAACCCCCTCCGCCGCCAGCATATTGACCTGTATCATAGGTATCTCCTTGGACGTTTCCGTATCTTCAATACAATGGGCCTTCGGCGTCGACTCGCCGCCGGCCTATTCTTCTTCTTCGTTTTCGCTTTTGCTTTCCAGCAGGCCCCTGGCCTTTTCCACCCAGGGATTGTCCCCCGCCCCGCCGAACTGCTCGATCAGTTCCTCCAGGGCGGATTGCTCGGCGACGGGATCCTTCAGGGCCCGGTGCATTTCCGCCGTCAGAAACAGCGCCTCGGGGGCCTCGTCACTGTCGCCGTAGGCGGAGTATACCCACATCAGGTTCAGTCCCGCTCGCAGGAGCAGTTTGGGGTCTTTCGGTTCGTCGGCCTGGTATTTGAGCCACTGGGCCTTGGCCAGCAGAAACAGCGGCGCGGCCAGGTCGTTCCGCGGCAGGGTTTCCATGCGCGGGGCGAGTTTTCGGATCACCTCGTCGTATTGGCCGGCCTTGACCAGTTGCCCCAGCACCGCCAGGTCGCCCGTTGCCGCCGGGGGTGGTGCGGGGGCGGGTTCGGCTTCGTCGTCTTGCGTTCCTTCGCGGCCGGCCTCGGCGGGCGGCGCGTCCAGTTGCGTGATGTCCCGGGCGACGACGGCGGCGTTTTCCGATTCGCCCATCGCCTCCAGGAGTTTCATTTTAAGCGTCAACAGCCGTTTGACGTGCTCTCTGGTTTTGGCGTTTTTACCGAGACGGGCAACTTCGGCGTCGAGGAGTTTGACGGCCTGGGCGTTGGCGGGGTCGCCTTGCGGGGCGAAGGTTTGGGGCATGATCGCCTGGATAATTTTGTCGTCCGGCGCCTCGGCCGCCATCGCCAGCCATTCCTGCAGGGCCTTGTCGATCTTCCCGGCCCTGGCCAGGGCCTGGTATCGCCGATCCGCCAGCAGAGAAGCCAACCATGCCCGATCCGTCGGGGCCGACTGCAGCGCCTTGTCATACGCTTCGACGGCCTGGGGGTACTTTTTCTTCGCCGCCAGGGCCTCGGCCTGGTTGAGGGCGTCGAGGCCGTCGATCTTCAGGGAACGAATCTGGTCCAGGGGGCAGGTTTTTTCCCGCCCGAGGGTTGTGGAACGAAGACGAATCGTTCGATTCTGATAGCCGAGAATCGCCCCCTGGTAGGGCAGGCCTCGCGCGTCGATCAGTTCGTCGGCTCCGGCGAGGGCCGCCGTCAAACAGAGGATTCCAATCGTCAGGTGTCGTTTCATACCGCTCATGCCGAAAGGTCGCTTCTATTGTTCATGCTGAACGAAAGTATATCTCCCGCCGGTCATGTTTGCGATTTTGGTCATCACGTCGACGGCAGCCGGCGGTTTCGTGCCGTACAGAAACGTGTTGACGTATACCTTGTTCTGGTCGGTGTTCTTGGCCTGGATGGTCCGGAGGACTTTTTCGTTGTCGGGAAACACGCCGTCCGTCAGCAGATAAATGAGCTTTCCGCGTTTTTTCGCGCCGCGGAGCACCCGGAAGGCCCGCTCCAGGGCGGGCACGGGGTCGGTCTGCGTTTCGGGCGTCACGTCGACCAGGAATTTGGCCGCGGCGGTCTTGTTCTTCCGGGTGGCGGGGATGAGCTTCCGCGGGGGATTTTCAATGGGCCGGCCCTCGGCGAACAAAATGATGTGAAACGTCTGCGTGTCGCGCAAACGCCCGATCGAATTGAGCATCTCCTGGCGAACCAGGTCGAAGGTGTCCACCATCGAGCCGGAACGGTCAATAACGTACACGACGTTGAAGGCGTTTCCGCCCGTACCGAAAAACGTGCTTTGGGGTCCGCCGCCGCCCGCGGCGGCCAGGCCCATTCGTTTCCCCGCCGCCGCCCCGCCTCCGCCGACGCCGATCAGATTGACCGGTTTGGTGGTCTTGCCCGCGTCGGCGGCGAGAGTGGTTTTTTTGCGGACGAACTGGCGGTTTTGGGATTGCTGCGTGGTCTTGGAGGCCTTGGAGGTCATCTCGCTGGGCGTCATGCGCCCGCCGGGCGTTTCACTCATCAGCGCATCGGGAATGATGATCTCTTCGGGTGTTTCTTCCTGCAACACGACGAAAACAATGAAGATCATGATGAGAAACAGCCCCAGGTGAAACAGCAGGCTGATGACCCAGGGCATCGCACCGGCCAGCACGGTCATGACCTTCTCGGCGCCGGTATGAAGCTCCTCGGGCGCGTGGTCGTCCTGCCGGGGCGCGTCTTCGGGCGACGGCGGGACGGGAGGAAGCGGAGGCATCGAAGTTGGTTCTTCGGGCACGGCGGTGTTCTCCTCGGGCCGGAGGCGCAAAGGCCTCTTACGTTCAAGCCGTATTAAACAATAAAACCAACTTCAGGTCCAGCCTAACCTTATCTTCCCGGTGACTCGTGAGCGACCGGATTTCCCGGCATAAACAAAAAACAGAAAATCCGACACTGAGAGACAGCTTTTTGCATAACTCTTGTGATTCATTAACATGTTATGTGAAAACAGGTTCGG
>JAFGEJ010000227.1 GCA_016931655.1 Phycisphaerae bacterium | reverse complement strand
CGCAGCACGGCCGACCTGATCCAGCAGGCGGTCAAAAATTCCGACAACGGCGTGGATATCAGCCGGGAGGTCGCCGACGTGCTGGAGAAAATCGCCTTGGGAAACCGCAAAGTCAATGAACTGATCGACGAGATCGCCGCCGCGAGTGAGGAACAGACCCAGGGCATCGAACAGGTGAACACCGCCGTCTGCCAGATGGAGCAGATGACGCAGCGTAACGCCGCCAATGCGGAGGAGTCGGCCTCGGCGGCGGCGGAACTCCAGGGACAGGCCATGCAGGTCGACCGGGCCGTCAGGGAACTGCTGACCGTCGTCCACGGAGGCGCTACAACGTCCCAGCAGCCGTCCGCGGGAAAACCGAAGTTTGTGCCCCAGCGGGCCAAACCCCAACGCGCCGCGAAAAGTCATCCCGCCTCCCCCGCGACAAAAAACGCATCGCAAAAAAAAGCACCCGACCACGCGGAAGAGGTCTTCCCGCTGGAAGATAAGGAACTGGCGGAATTTTAACCGCCCAATTTGACCCATATCCTCACGGGCCCGTGGAGCCGTCTCCGCGGGCCCGTTTTTCATATCCGGGAAAGGGGAAAACTTTTTTCTCGCCGCCGATTTCCACGCCGATTCCCTCTTGCGTATCGCCGGCGTTTGGATATGCTACGCCATAGGCAGAAACGGTAAGGAGACCGGTTCTCAATGGATACAATCGAACAACTCGACGAACTCACTGACGCCCCAGCCGACGAGAAACATCAAGCCGACGCGGACGCCGCCGTCGTGGAGGCGGTTTTGTTCACCGGCGACGCCCCCTTGGCGGCGGCCAAAATCGCCGCGGCGACCGAATTGCCTCCCCGCCGCATCAAACAGGCCGTCGAACGACTCAACGAACGCTACACGCGAGGCGGACACGCGTTTCGCGTCGAGGAACTCGCCGGCGGTTATCGGATGATGACCCTGCCGGAATTCCACGACGTGCTGGGACGGCTGCTGAACGTGAAAAAGGAATCGCGCCTCAGCCAGGCCGCCCTGGAAACCCTCGCGATCGTCGCCTACCGCCAGCCGATCCTGCGGGCGGACCTCGAGGCGATTCGCGGCGTCGCCAGCGGCGAGGTGCTCCGGGGACTCCTGGAGCGTCAGCTCGTGAAGATCGTAGGCCGGGCCGAGGTCATCGGCCGACCCATGCTGTATGGCACGAGCAGGCGGTTCCTGGAAGTCTTCGGCCTGGCGAACCTGGACGACCTGCCCCGCGTGGAAGAACTCCGAAGCGGCGCGGAAGCCCCTCCCCCCGCCGCGCCGTCCTCCGAATCCCCCATCACACCCAAAGACGAAAAAGGATCGTCTGAATCCGGTAGTACCCGTATCGAGGCCGACACAATGAGCATGAAAAAACCTGACGATGCACACCTCCCCGACCCGGAAGACATGAATGAAGAAGAAGAAGACGAACTCCTCGATGACTTTGACGTCGAGGAAGAGGAAGACCTCGGCGACGAAGACGACGACTTCGAAGACGAGGACGAGGAAGAGGATGAAGAAGACTTCGACGACGACGAAGACTTCGACGAGGAAGAAGACGAAGAGTTTGACGACGAAGAGGAAGCCGACGAGGAAGAATAACGCGCTCTCGGCCGTCTGACAAAACGCCGTCGCGGGCGATGCTTTCCCGGCGACTATCCGTGAATCGCGCCGTGCGGGTGGACGTGTCGGTTCAGGTGGGCCAGGAACAAACCGCGGCGGTGCGAACGATTGTCCAGCACGTAATTCACGCCGAGTTTGGCGACGTCCTGCACGAACATCCAGGCGAGATTGTATAACCACACCAGGCCGATCAGTTCCCACGGCAGGGGCGGAACCAGCCAGCCGAACCCGCACATCCAGGCCGCGAAAATCTGCGTGCCGATGATCGCGAAGAACAGCGCCGCCGCGGGCCAGGGCGGCGCAAGGCAGAATCGTTTCGTTCGCGTGACGAACAGCATCAGATGCCCGCCGGCTACCAATTGCAGGAAGACCATCGTCTGCAGGTGATTCGCGTCGATCTGCCGGCCCCACACGGTGATCTGTTCACTCAACAGGTACATGCCCGTGCAGAGCAGGCCGAACGTTTCGACGACGGCCAGGACCCCCAGCACAATCGACACCGACAGCATCCGCCCCATTTCCCAGCGAACGGGCTTCGGGTCGATTCGCGTGTGATCGTACGCGATGGTCATAATGGGGATGTCGTCGAGCAGCGCGAGGATGATAATCATCACCGCCGTTAAAGGCTGAAACGCCACGATCGCGCCGTGGCCGTCGGCGATCTTCGGGAAGATCAGCATCGAAAGCACCACGAAGAACATCACGTCGATGGTCATTGCGATGCGGTAGATGGTGTAGCTCATCATTCGCTCGAAAATTTTCCGGGCCGCCTCGACGGCCTTGATGATGACCGACAGCCCCGGCGCGGTTAAGATCAGCGCCGCGGCGGCCCGCGCGGCGTCGGTCGCGCCGGACACCGCAATCCCGCAGTCGGCCTGCTTCAGCGCCGGGGCGTCGTTTACGCCGTCGCCCGTCATCGCCACGATGTGCCCGCGCCCCTGCAGCGCCTTGACGATGCCGTACTTGTGCTCCGGAAACACGCGTGCGAATCCGTCCGCCGTCTCGATCCGCCGGGCAAGCCGGCTCGAGACGTGTTCGACGTCCGTGCCTTCGGGAAACATCTCGGCTGCGGGATGAATGTGCACGCCCATGCCGAGCCGCCCCGAAATTTCCGCGCCGATCGCCACGTCGTCGCCGGTGACCATTTTGACGTCCAGGCCGTGCTGCCGGGCCTGGTCGATGGTGCTCTTCGAGTCGTCACGCGGCGGATCGAACAGGGGCAGAATCCCTTCGAACCGCCAGCGGGCGCCGTCGTCGTCGCTGCGGGCGACGCCCAGCGCGCGGTAGCCCTTCGCGGCGAAGTCGGCGACGGTTTTCTTCGCCTTTTCCCGGCCCGCTTCATCCAGATCGCTCATGCCGACGATCACCTGCGGCGCGCCCTTGGTGTATCGAACGGTTTTGCCGTCCGGGCCGACGGCTGTCCCTTCCGTTCGCTTGCTCACCGGATCGAACGGCGCGAAATTCGTCTGCCGGTATTGCCCCAGCACGGTTTTGTCCTTCAGCGCGCCGAGGACGGCCAGGTCGATCGCGTCCTGGTCCTCCTCCTTACTTGCCAGGGCGCCGGCAAGGATGCACTGCTGCGCGTCGTTGGCCTCGAACAGCACCGGCTCGCCGAGCGTCAGTTCGTTTTTGGTCAGCGTGCCGGTCTTGTCGGAGCAGAGCACGTCGACGCCGGCCATCTCTTCGATGGCCTGGAGGCGGGAGACGATGGCCTTGTTCTTCGACAGCGCCAATGCGCCCAGGGCCATCGTCACGCTCAAAACAGCCGGCATCGCAACGGGGATCGACGCGATCACGAGGATCAGCACGAATTTCACGAGTTGCATCATGCCGTGCAGATCGAGGTTGCCCTGGCTTGCATAGTCGCGCCACAGCACAATGCTGATTAACAGCAGGCTCAGGCCGACAGCCAGCACGATCAAAAAATTGCCCACGCGCATGACGGCCTGCTGGAAATGGCTGACGGCCCCCGCCCCGGCAACGAGCCTGGCCGTCCTGCCGAAGAACGTTTCGCCGCCCGTCGCGGTGACCATCGCGATCATTTCGCCCTGCTTGGCAACCGAGCCGGAATAGGCCGTCTCGCCCACCCGCTTGTTGACGGGCAGCGATTCGCCCGTCAGCGCCGCCTGGTCGATGGAGATATACTCCCCTTCGATGAGCTTCACGTCCGCCGGCACGACGTCGCCCAGGCGAATGCGAATCACGTCGCCGGGCACGAGCGAATCGGCGTCCACCTCTCCCCATCGGCCGTCGCGGCGGGCGCGGGCCTTCAAGGCCAGCCCCGCCTTGAGGGCCTCCAGCGCGTTGGAGGCCTTGTGCTCCTCCCAGAATCCGATCAGGGCGTTGAACAGCAGCATCACCATAATGATGGTGAAATCTTTCCAGTCACCCGCGACGATGGACAGGACCGCAGCCGCTTCGATCATCCACGGGATCGGACCCCAGAAATACCGCCCGAACGCCAACAGCGGACTGACGTGTTTTTCGGGCAGCGCGTTGGGGCCGTAGTCCGCCAGGCGACGCTGCGCTTCCTCCGCCGACAACCCCTCGGCCCCGCAGTGCAACGCCCGATAGAGTTCGTCCGCCGACATCGCCCTGGCCTGCTCGTCGGTGAGGGTCTGTTCCTTCATCGCGTGATCTCCACACAGAAAGGCTGTTTTTCGAAGATAACCCTTACATGACATCGGAAAAACCGCCGTTTGGACGTAATTATTTTGGGCATAGGCCGTTGGGGGAAATTGGGTACAGAGAATCCGGGGGTTACAATCCACGAGTTAAAAGCGAGCGGGAATGCAATGTATGACTGGCGAACGGTAGCAAGCGGATAGTCAACAAACTGGACAACAAGTACAACCGAAGCCGGAATGTCTAAAAAAACTTAAAAAATCCATTGACAGATATTAAAAATATGATATAGTTTCACGTGTGCTGTTTCACGTGTGCTATACAGAAAGAACATTTTGAAAACAATTGTATATTCCTTATATTAAAGATCTTACAACTTTAAGGCGTTTATGGCTACTACGATTGTCGACATTGCGAAGACGTTGAATATTTCCCATACAACGGTTTCGAGAGTTTTAAATCGTCGTACGGGGGGGTTTGTGTCCGATGAGATGCGAAATCGAATATTCAAAGCCGCCAATGAGATGAACTACCGTCCCAACATTATGGCGCGGGGATTAAAGGGCGGCACGACGCAGACTGTGGGACTCCTTTTTTCGTTACAGGGGCCGCACAGTCCAAACGAGGTGGTTCAGATGGTTGCCCGGAAGGTCCACGCGCATCATTATGCCGTGCAGGTCTCCGACAGCCTGTTCGAGGTGGACATGATCCAGCGTGTTTTGCGGGATTATGTCCGGCGAGGCGTGGATGCGGCTGTGATTCAGATTTCTTCGTACATGCACGTCGAGGACTTCGAGAGCATGTTCTCGGCCTTCAAGGCGGTGGTGTTGATCACGTCGATTCCGGCGGATACAGCCGCCGATCAGATCGTTCAGAGCCGCCAACAGGCCATCCGCGACGCCGTGGATCATTTTGCGGACGCGGGACGAAGGCGGCCTATGATCCTCGTGCCCCCGGCGCCGAGAGAAGAAAAGATCGACCCGTTCCTCCAGCGTCTTCAGGAACGCGGGATCGCCTTCCAGGACGAACCGACGATTTTCCATCAAAGTCATCCAGCCAACACGAGCCTGGCCGACGTGGCGTGGGATGCCCTGGAGGCGCGTTGTCCGGATTCCGTTCCGTTCGACGCCCTGCTGTGCGGCACGGATGAATCCGCCATCGCGGCGATCAAGTGGCTTCAGAAACGTGGCAAAAAAGTCCCCCGCGACGTAGCCGTCGTGGGATTCAACGACAGCACGTATTCAAAATTTCTCACGCCGGCTTTGGCGAGCATCAACCGGCGGGACGAGGAGGTGGCGCAACTGGTGGAAAACATGCTGTTTGATCGGTTGGAGAATCCCGCCCTGCCCCCGCAACGAACGGATGTCCATATGAAATTTGTTCATCGGGAATCGGCGGGATGACGTGATACGTTTGGAATTTCAAATTTGATATTTGAAATTTGAATTTTGAAATTTGTTCTTTGAAATCTGAAATTTGGAATTTTGAGATTTGTGATCTTCTCGGGGCGGTGGGTGTTCCACGGCCCGCAAACATGGAACCATTCGATTAAGAAGGAGAAGTAAGATGAGAAAGACGATTGGACTACTAATGCTAGCTGCGCTTGTGTGCTCGCCCGTCTGGGCGGACGTGATCACGTTCCAGAACAATGTGGGCGATTACGACGGCGAAACAGACAGCGGCATCCGGCAGGAAGGCATCTATCGCAACTATGGCGCAAGCGCTTCCCTTGGAAGCGGCTGGGAGAGTCAGGAACTGATTTCCTTCTTCCGGTTTGACGATATGTTCGGCAGCGCCGCCTACCAGCTTCCGGCCGGCCAGACCATCACCGGTGCGAAGCTGAAGCTGTATGTCGAAAGCCTGGACAATTCAGGAACGGACCGCACGATGAACGCCTCCGCCATGACGCGACCCATTGACATGGGCAACAAGGCCGGCTCCAACGCCGATGAAGGACAGGTATGCTGGTACTTCCGGGCCTGCGACGTGGAAGACTGGGCCGGAAACACCCATGCCGGTCCCGTGGCCGGTTCGGACTATACAACCACCGACGCCGCCAGTTCGGTCATCAATGCAACAGGATGGGCCGAGTGGGACGTTACGGCGATTGTGCAGGCGTGGTATGCCGGCACTCTGGACAACGAGGGTTTCGTGATCCGTCAGTCCGACACTACAAATGACCGTCGGACGAATTTTACCGCGACGGAAGGCGGCGGTAACGCTCCGTTGCTGGAGATCACCTATACCCCCGAACCGGCGACGATGAGCCTGCTGGCCCTGGGCGGCCTGGGCGTGCTCCTGAGACGGCGAAGCCGATAGGCGAAGCCGCTTTGTCCGTCGCAAACGATAGTTTGTCTCTGACGTTGGACTGTTTTGTATATGTTCAACGGAGTATCAAACCTTCTTTAAACAAGGTGTTCTTTTTACGCGGGGCGGCCGAAAGGCCGTCCCGCGGAACACCTGTATTTCACCTCTATTTCTCCCCGTGGTTTCGCGCATCGCGCGCGATGCGGGAAAAGCTGTTGTGACATCAAACATGAAAGGAGCCTGTGATGTCCAAGCATATCTTTTTCTGCTGTACCCTCATCATTGCATTGGTCATGGTAAACAATCAAGCCGCCCTGGGGTGGGGCTCGGCGACGCACTCGGCCTTAAGTCACATCACATTTGACGACCCCATGGTTGCCCCGCTGATCGCCGGATGGCCCTCCGACGTCGTGAGTGATATTGAGGATTGGGGCGGCGAGCCGAATTACCCATGGCATGACAAACAATTTGATGACATTCAAGACAGGGCTTATATCGATGGCGCCGGCGCTCCAAATGGAAAAGACTGGAGTACACTCAACGATATTGTGCGAATGATGTATCTCTTGCACAGCTGCGCGGATGTGGGCGTACCCGTCGGCCACAGCCCGGCCCATTGGGAACCCGACGGTTTCACGAACAAGGGAAAAGAGGCGTTTCTCGAAACCCAGGTCAACACTTGGTCCACCTATCCCAGCGTTGCGGGCACGACTCACTTCAAGCACAGCCGCACCGGTTATGAGTACGACTTCACGGGTACGATCAACGAAGTTGTGGGAACTTTCTACGAAGTCGCCCGGGACAATAAGTCCTGGGCCAAAGCGAACCTGGGTGTTCCTGGCTCTGACTACAATGATTACCGCGCCGCCGGCTGGAACGGCACGACGATCGCCCTGATGTTGCAACGGGCGGTGTTTGTGGACTTCGTTTTGTCCAATTATGCTGCGGCCACCATTGCCGACGTGCACTATCATTCCGCGACCAACTCGTACGAGTTTGACGGCGCCAGTTCCTACGACCCGGACTGGATTCGCTGGAATTCCGACGGAACGTATACCCGTATCGACAGTAATGGTAGCGGTGGGATCGTTTCCTGGGGCTGGGATTTCGACTTAGACGGCGTATGGGACCTTATTGCATCGGACGGCCATCATGTTACGCTTTCCGCCTCCGAGCTTCTGGCCATGGGTCTCACCCCCAACGCGGTGAACTGGTATGGCTTTTGTGTGAAAGATGACGAGGGCAAATGGACGGAAACGACGACGTGGTTCTATATGAACAGCCCTGGCGGCGCGCCCGAACCGGCGAGCCTGAGCCTGCTGGCCGTCGGAGCACTGGCGCTTGTAAGACGGCGCAGCCGCTAGGCGTAAACGCTGATTCACCACAAACGGCAGCGTGATTACGTTTTCTCCTTTCTGTGGAACCTCAGTAGGGTTTCTTTTCTGATCCGGCTGTAAGCGGGGCGGTCCTTGTGATCGCCCCGCCAAGGCTTATGTATCAAAATTCATAACCGTTCACGGTTATGCCTGACGAATCGGCGGATGTACACCCGCCGCTCATAATATCCGGATTCGATCTATTGAGCGATGGGTGTCAACCCATCGATTTCTCCAAATACGATGGGTGTCTGGATGAATCGGTGGGCTGACGCCCACCGCTCTTTCATACGGGAATCCGGATTCGATTCAAAGAGCGATGGGTGTAAACCCATCGGCTCTTATGGATTCCACAGGTCCCGCCAGTATTCCCGGACGATAACGCCGCGTCTCGGCGTGGAGCGGGGGCGGGTGATTTCGACGGGCGTCGTTTGCCCCGGCGAGAAGCGAAATCGCAACAGCCACAGTCCTTCGGGGCTGGCCGCCCGTCGGCCGTATCGCATGTCGTGAAATTCCACGATCACCGCTTTATCTTCCCTGTGCGCGTCGGTGCGCACCTGCCCGCGTGCGAACCAGTCGAACAGCGCGTAGGCCTCCGTTTGCCTGGCCCGGTGAACCTCCGGCGGTTCGGGCGTGAGTTTCGCCGCGCGCGACATCATCTTGCGATCCTTACGCTTGTCCCCAAACAGGTGGACGCGCAGGACGTACCAGTCTTTCGGCGTCTGGACGACGACGCGCCACAGGAAGATCGAGCCGAACATCGGATAGGCCTCGGCAGAGAGGATCTGCCGGTCGCCCACCGTCTCCAGGCCGCGATATCTGGCGATATCGTGGCATACCCGCCCAGCCGCGAGATACCCCGTCGAAAGCACCATGCCCACCACGCCGACGGCCAGGGATACTCTCGCCGCCCGCTCGGGGCGCCGCCATATCTTCCTCGCCGCGTAACAAAGCACCAACGTAAGGATCAACAGGGGCGTGTAGATCAGGTCGATGATCGGCACGCAGTCCCACGCGAGGCGGTTTGTGGAGAAAGGCCACAGCAGTTGCGTGCCGTAGCTTGTGCACGCGTCGAGCAGGCCGTGCGTCGCGACGGCCACGAAGCAGCAGGCATACAGCCAGCCGAAGCCCACCGGCGAACCGCGCCGCGAAACCCCGCCGCGCCGAAGCCGCCAGCGGCGCAACGCCCACCACGCCCCCGCCACGAGCAGCGCCAGAACGGGAATCGCCACGAGCGAATGCGTCCAGCCGCGATGATACCGCAGGCCGTCCATAAATCGGCCGTTCCCGAACCACTCGGAGACGCGGGAGAAAAAAATATCCCCGTCGGGCAGAACGCCCGCGACGAAGGCCGCCCACGTCGCGTCACGCCCGATCTTCTGGCGAAACCCGCACTGGGCCGTCGCCGCGCCCAGCAGGCCTTGTGTGATCGTGTCCATGACAATTCATTGTAGCCAAAGGCCGGCGAGCAATGCTTCCGCAAAATCTAACGGAGACTTAAAATGTCATCCTGAGCGTAGGACTGAGCGAAGCGAAGTCCGAAGCCTGCCTGCCGGCAGGCAGGTCGAAGAACCCCTATGAAAATTCAACAAAGAAGAAATAACTTACTTAGGATTTATCCATCGAATCAAATACCCGGCATATCAGTCTGAGAATAAAATATAGTACAGAATTATTAGGTCCTTCGACTTCGGCCCTGCGGGCCTTCGCTCAGGATGACAGATTGTGGTTGTACCCTGTTGAACCTTCAATCCAGCGGCCTGGTCCCTGCTTCCCGCTCCCTATGAAACTACACCCCCAGCGAGCGAAGACGCTGAATGCGGTCGGCAATGGGCGGGTGCGTGTCGAAGATGCTCTTGGCGCGGTCCTCGAATTTTTTGAAGGGATGGACGATGTACAGCGGCGCGGTGGCGCGATTGGCGACTTCCAGGACTTCCTTGTCGCCGGAGAGTTTCGCCAGGGCGCCGGCCAGGCCGTCCGGGTTGCGCGTCAGTTCCACGCTGCCGGCGTCGGCGAGGTATTCTCGCTGCCGGGACAGGGCCATCTGGATGATGCGGGCAAGGATCGGCGCGAGAATCGCCAGCACGATGGCGATGACAAGCAGAACCGCCTGGGCCGCCCCGCCGCCACTGTCCCGGCTGCGCCTTCGTCGGCCGCCGCCAAACCACAGGCTGCGCAGGAACACGTCGCAGAGCATCACGAGACATCCGACCATCACCGCCATCAGCGTCGCGTAGAGGATGTCGTAATGTCGCACGTGGCTGAGCTCGTGGGCCATCACGCCCTGAAGCTCGTCGCGATTGAGTTTTTGTCGCAGGCCGGTCGTGATCGCCACGGAGGCGTGCTTCGGGTTCCGCCCGGTGGCGAAGGCGTTCATGGCGGAATCCTGGATAACGTAGATTTTCGGCATGGGGATGCCGCCGGCGAGGCAGAGTTCCTCCACCACGTTGAACAATTGCGGGTCGTCGGCCTTCTTGATTTCGCGGGCCTTGCTGACGCCCAGCAATACGCTGCCGCCGCCGTAGTAACTCGCCATCGTCAAAATGAATGCGATCCCAGCCGCGACGACGGCTACGGTAATGCTGAACGACCAGTTCACGCCCGCCCCTTCCACGGGCCTGCCGTCGGCGTCGACGGCAGGCTCATATCCGCCCCAGACCGCACCGATCAGAAGCCCCACAGCCGCGAAAACAACAAAAAAACCCAGGATCAGCCAAAAGCTGTTCCGCTTGTTCTTCACGATCAGTGTGTGAAAGGTTTCGACAGCCATGATGTAGCTCTCAGCAGTCAGCTCTCAGCAGTCAGCATTCAGCGATCAGCTTTCAGCAGTTTTCCTATTGCCTGTTCCCTGTTGCCTTCTTCAGAAGGATACTTTCGGCGCTTCGCGTTGTGCAGCCTCGGCCAGCTCGAACATGTCGCGCTTCGTGAAGTGGAACATGCCCGCGATGATGTTGTTCGGGAATTTCTGGGTGGCGATGTTGTAGACGGCCACCGAGTCGTTGTAATGCTGGCGGGAGAAGGCGATTTTGTTTTCCGTGCTGGTGAGTTCTTCCTGAAGCTGGGCGAAGTTCTCGTTGGCCTTGAGGTTCGGATACGCCTCCGACAGGGCGAAGAGCTTGTTCAGCGCGCCGGTGAGCATATTCTCCGCCTCGGCCTGGGCGGGCACGCCCTTGGCGTTGATGGCCGCGTTGCGGGCCTGGATCACGCTCTCCAGCGTCTCGCGTTCGTGGGCGGCGTAGCCCTTGACGGTCTCCACGAGGTTCGGAATCAGGTCGTAACGACGCTTCAGCTGCACGTCGATCTGTGCCCAGGCCTCGTCGCAGCGGATGCGCTTCTGCACCAGGCCGTTGTAGATGGCGATGATCGAAAGAAGAATCAACACGACCACGCCGATGACAACGTATACTCCGATCATGGCGGATGCTAACATGGCCAATACCCTTTCTCCCCGGGCGGGGCTTTTTTTTGCTCGCGGCGTCGCGTCACGCCGTCTGAACCATTACCGTAGCGTCAGGCCGCGCGAATTGCAAGATTACACGCGGATTCCAAAGGGCTTTTGCCCGTCCGGGACGGCAAAATCTTGAATCGCCGCACGGGCAAACGGTATACTATATTTATGGTGACGCGGTAGACGGAAAGGATGCACCTGTCGTGCGATGGAATACGAAGAAAAACCGAGCGCTGCTGGGGCTGGGCCTGGACAACCAGGACGGCCACGTTCGCGTAACGCGCGGGGAAAACTTTCACCTGGTGGGTGGCTCGGAGGAAACCCACGAGTCCATGCAGGAAAAGTGCATCAAGTTCAACGAGAAACTCTCCCAGCGCGGCAAGCAGCTGGACGATCTCGAATCGAAGGAACTCCGCGAACTGGCCGAAGAGTGTCGCATGAACCTTCTTCCGCCAAAACCACCGAAGGACGAAAAGGAATAACCGTCCCCGGCGGGCATGATTGCTCGAATTGAAAAAACAACAATTAAGAAAAGAAGCCACAGAGGTCACAAAGAGCACAAAGAAAAGAAAATAGTAACGTTTTACTTCTTTGTGCTCTTTGTGAACTTTGTGGCAAAAAAGATTTGTTATGTGTTTCTTTGAACAATTCGTGGAATCCGTGAAATCCGTGGATAATCGTTTGGAACTTTAACGTAAGTTTTAAGTTTCATACGTTGTGGAAGGCGTATCGGCATGGATGCGACGAAGTGCATGGACGTTTCGCAAGGCCTCTGGACGCCCCAGTCCCCCCTGCCGACGCGAAAACTCCTTTCCCGACTCGCCGCCCGTTTCCTGTCGGCCTGGCGGGCCGGGGACCTGATCCCCCGCGTGAAAATCGTTTACAATCCGCGCCTTTCCACCACGCTGGGGCGAGCCTGCCTGGAAAATCTGCGCGTTGAATTGAACCCGCGCCTGCTGGGCGAGCACCCCGAAGAGCTTCTTCCCACGCTGGGGCATGAACTGGCGCACCTGGTGGTGTACGCGCGGCATGGTTCCGCCGCCCGGCCTCACGGCGCGGAATTCCGCCGGCTGCTGCGAAAGCTCCAACTGCCCGACGCCGCGCGGCATCGCCTGCCCGTGGAACATCTTCGGCGAAAACGAGCTCGCTATCTCTACCTGCACCGTTGCCGTCAATGCGGCCAAAGTTTCCTGGCCCGGTCCGTGCGGCGAAACTACTACTGCCTCGCGTGCGGCCCGGAGATGGAATGGGATATATTCCGCGCGCCGAACAGCCCCGCCGGCCGAGTCCTTCTCACACGCCTGCGCCATTCCGCGGGAAAGCACTCTTGACGACATGCCGGCATTGTGGAAGAATCATCCACGGATGACACGGATGCCGAAAGGATTTCACGGATGATTTCTTGCTTTTTAATCAAAAGAATCCGTGTAATCTCCTTCCTAATCCGTGCAACCTGCCTGCCGGCAGGCAGGTCCGTGGATGATTCGAGTTTTCCGGCGAGTCGGAAACTTCGCCGTAACAACACGTGGAAACAGGATTATTTCACCCTTACGGGAGACGATCATGAAGACATTTCGCTGTATTGCATTGGCTTTGTTGCTGTTCGTTCCTCTGGCGTGTCAGAAGGATGCGCCCGTGGACACCTCCGGCGTGGACCCGATTGCAAAGGAAATCCTCGACGCCGTCGCGCAAGGCAACGTGCAGGGCGTCTATGACGCCTACTTTACACCGGAGTATAAGCAGAGCGAGTCACCGGAGAAATGGAAAGAAATCGCCGAGGGATATCGTCAGATGTTTGGAAACGTGGTTTCCGTCAAACGGCTGCGAGGGCAAGCCCGCTGGATCGGGGATCAATTTATCGAAGGGCAGGTCGTCTACAACGTCACGTGGGACAAGGGCGTCGGCGAGGTGACGTTCGACGTGACGGAAGAAGGCGGCTGGAAGGTGCGGCAGATGCGCATCGACTCGCCCCAGATCGACGAGAGACTCAACGCCCTGACGACGCAATCCGTGAAATAGGTATACATAAAATAAACGCGGCGGAGTACCTACTCCGCCACGCGGAAAGATTCATACAAAGCGGAACGGCAAGCCAGCGCATAACCCGGCCTGCCGTTCCGCCTGTTTTCCACGCATACTCACGGCCTGAGCATGAACATAAAAACGAACGAGAAGATGCCGACCGTCTCGGCGATGCCCATGGCGATCATGGTATTGGCGAACGGCTTGCCGTCGGACTCGCACATCGCCCTTGCGCCGGCGGCCCCGATGGCGCCCTGCATCCACGCGCTGAACAGTTCGCCCAGGCCCGCCGCCAGGCCGATGCAGAACAACGCCCCGGCGTGCAGCGCCATATAGGCCGCGTCCGTGAATTGCGGTTTGATGATCAGGAAGGACACCAGCAAACCGTAAATCGTCTGCGACAGCGGCATGCCCGTCAGGATGATGTACTTGAAGTTCATACCCTTGCCGGCCTTGGCTTCCTTCGCCCAGGCGCCCGCGGAGGCGCGCCCGGCGGCGCCGATTCCGAGGGAACTGCCGATCGCACCCAGCCCAATGGGAAGGGCAAACCCGACCTGACCTAGCCAACTCATATCCATAATGGTTCTCCTTCGTCAGTGTGTTTGTGTTACAGGTTCACACGCACTCCGAAACGGAGCGTAGGGATATCCGGTCCACTGAACTCCCGAATTGGTGGAAAATTCCAGCATGTTCAATCGCACGCCGTGGGCGAACACCGCCACCAGGCACAGCGCGATATTCAAACTATGGGCCAGCACGAGAATGACGACGCTGAAGATCACCCCGGCTCCGTGCAGCGAGCCGGCCATCCCGCAGGCCATTCCGTTGAAGGCCGACGCGATGTAGTAACTCGCCAGCCCGACGGCCATCAATCGAATGTAACTCAGCACGTCGCCGAACGCGCCGGAGATGCTCATCAGGTTGCTCACGATGCCGATCCCGATCCGCTTGAGAATACTCCGCGACGGATAGCAGAACAGGGCGATCAGACACCAGCTGCCGACCAGGATATACAGCGTCCACATCGGCGGAATCAGTATCGGCGGAAGCTGATCCTGTTTGGAAAAGAACATCAGCCACACCAGTGTGAACATGCCGAAGATAAACCCGATCCATCCCACTTCGGCGAGGCTCTTCTGGCTGGGAAACAGACCGATCAATTGGCGCAGATGCGCGAGGATCAGATGCACGCAGCCGATGGTAAAGGCGATCATCATCGTCAGGTTTCGGCCGGTTTCGTCGTCGATGGTCCCGTCGGGTTTGAGTTTGACCAGGATCGCCAGGGGTTTGAGGACTTCGCCCAGCGGTTTCCATATCCCGCCGACGGCGATCATGTCGTACGGGCCGACGCCGAAATAATTGCCCGAAATCACGCCCCAGATCACGGTTGCAATACCAAAGATCAGGATCAGTCGCGCCTCGGTTTTGCTGCCGGTGGCGGAGGTGAGTTTTTTACCGAACAGAACCGCCGTGAGCACAAACAGCAGGCCGTAACACGCGTCGCCGACGAGCATGGCGGTAAAGATCGGCATGGCGAGCATGAAGAACGGCGCGAGGTCGTATTCGCGGTAGCCCGGCGTCGTGCCGAGAATTTTGAACAGGGCCTGAATCGGCGTCGCCCAGAGGGGATAGTGAATCAGCGTGGGCGGTTCCTCGTCCTCGGCCGGCTCGATATGCTTTACCGCCGCGGAGACGCCCTTCTCGGCCAGGTCCGCCGCGAGCGTCTCGGCGTGGTCGATGGGAACCCAGCCCTGCACGGCAAAGAGGGCTTCGTCGTTCCATCCGCCGCGCTGGGTGATGGCGTACTGGGCCGCGTCGTGCAGCCGGCTGTGCTCGGCCCGCATGGCCGGGGCGAGATTCGCCAGTTCGTGCAGTCGTTCCACGTCGGCGTGCAGCCGCCGGTCGATCTCGGCGGCCTCCGCGCGAATACTGGGCCGATCCTGCGCGGGAAACTCCAACTCCTCCGCCGAATCGGGCAATTCGATCTTGTCGCCGTTTCGCTGCACGACGGCCAGCAGAACGCGCCCAGCCAGCAGTTCCCGAATCGGCTGAACGAGTTCCGCGTGCACCTTTTCGAAGTCGTCGGCGAGCACGGAGTAAAACTTCGGCGTAACGCCCGCAGCCGACAGCCGCTCGAACTGCTCGCGGCGAACGTCGCCCCACGTCTCCAGCTGTTCGATCCGGCGATGAAGTGCGGTCAGGTGGTTGCGCTGCTCGATGGCCCGGCGGTAAATGTCCAATGCTTCGCGGGCGGCGGCCAGCGGCGGCTCGTCGGGCGCTTCGCCGCGCGGTTCGACGCCGGAGAGAATCTGGACGGCCCGGCCCATGGCGTCCAGGTCGTGCGCCGTTTTCTCGTCGGCGACGGCGGCCCGCGGCTCGACGGGCGTCACGTGCATCACGCCCAGGTCTCGCAAGGCCGTCAGCAGCCGATCCTTCCCGGCGGCGGAACAGGCAACGAACACTTTTCGCATCTTGACGATCATTCCGCCGGGACCTCCTTCCGAATCGGGGGCGCAAGCACCTCCGAACCGCCGTAGACGGTCTGTTCGCTGCGCGTGAGTTTGCCCTTGGCGATTTTCGCCCGTCCGACGCCGGCGGTCATTTCGTCGCCCAGGTGAATGCGGATGCGGCGGATGGCTTCGCGACAGTCGGGAATTTTCACCTTCTCAAAAAGGTTCACGCGCTGGATGATCTTCGTCAGTTCGCGTTCCAGAAGCCGGTGCTCCCGTTGCAGCACGTCATAATGGGCCTCTCGCCGGCGCAGTTCCCGCAGGTCGCGAATCACGCCGTCCACCCAGGCGGGCGTGGCAAAGAGGCTGTACAGAGCCGTGGAAAACTCCACGCCCTCGTAGATCGGCACCACCACGCCGGCGACGTTTTCCTCGTGCGTGCGGACGGTTTGCGGCGTGCAGAGCGATTTAACGTCCACGCCCGCACGGTCGACCAGGACGGCCCGGTACGGCTCGAATTTCTCGCGGGCGGCCTGGGTGAGTTTTTGGGCCTCGCGCATCTCCGCCACGACGTTGCGCACCATCATCTGGAGCTGTTGCTGCTTGAGCTTCAGCATGGGCAGATACCGGCTGTAGCGTTGCAGCGCGTCGCGCTGCCGCTTTAACTCGGGTCGCGTTAATTTTATTTTCTGAGCCACGTTGGTATTCTCAGTATTTACTAACTTATTCGTCCTTATTGCGGATTGCGGATTTCGGATTGCGGATTTTTAAGAGTCACTGGGAATCTTTTTTCATATAACGCTTGATCCTATATGCGGCGTAGCAATAAACAAACAGCAACATAAACAATAAAGCCGCTACGGATTGGGAAAAAATCTCTATGTTATTGCTAAATTCCGTGTTTGTGATTATGAGAACCGGCGTAGCAATAATCGTCACTGGCAAACATGCCGTATTCCCTAAAATTCCAAGCCAGCCATATAATTTAAACGCATAACCATATGACGCGCATAAACCAACAAAAATTCCATACGATGCAAGGATTAAAAGAAATACTCTCCCCTTGGTGTACAGCAGAGCAAGCGGATGTATTATTATATCCAAAATGGCATCAAGCAACCGAATCACAGCCCGAATCTCCTTTTGTGTCGATATGGTAACCGGTGGTCGATTGCGGATTGCGGAATCTCGTTCGCGGACGTTTCTGACCCCTCGCCGTCGTTATCGACGAAACGACGATGGCTGTTATTTCTTCCGCCTCTTTCTTCAACGGCGCAAGAAGTTTTTCCGCTACAATTTTTGCATCCACTAACATTTCCAACCAAAACACGCATTCGTCCGCTTCTTCCTCGACAATGCCCATCTTCGCAATAAAGTCCGCCTTGGACTTCGCGCGACAGGAAGCTCGATAATTCGCCGCAACACTCGTCGCCGCGCGAACCAGTTGGTATCCTATATGCTGCGCCACCTTTGTTTTTGGCAGCGATTCATAAAGTCGAATCACACGCAATGCAAAAGCACGTGTCCGTCGTTTCATTTCATCCGGTGTCATGCTTTTCTTCCAATCCGCATTCCACAATCCGCATTCCGCAATTCTTTACGCCGTTGCCGCTTCCGCTTCCTTTTCCTCCCTGGTCATCTCTTTGGGCCAGTGTTTTTCCACAATCGCCCGGCGGATGCCGGTTTCGACCGGCTCGAAACATTCGGCGAGAATGTCCCAGCAGCGGTCCAGGGCCTCGAAAAGCGGAATATTCACCGAAAGGTCCATGATCTGGCCTTCAAACAAGTCGCCGTAGTGCAGGAGCTTCTTGTCCCAGTCGGACATTTCAAAGCCCATGTCGCGTTTTTCGCGGGTTTCGCGGCAGTTGGCGTAGAGTTGCAGGCAGCCGTCCATGATCGCGCGGTGGTCGTCGCGCGTCTTGCCGTTGACCTGCTGCTTGAGGCGCGACAGCGACCCGAACGGCTCGATGCGCCCGTGGCGCAGATAAAACTGGCCCTCGGTGATATAACCGGTGTTGTCGGGCACGGGGTGGGTCACGTCGTCGCCGGGCATGGTCACGCAGGCCAGCGTTGTCAACGAACCGGCGCCGTCGAAATCGACGGCCTTCTCGTACCGCCGCGCCAATTGCGTGTACAGGTCGCCCGGATACCCGCGGTTGGAGGGAATCTGCTCCATCGTGATGGCGATTTCCTTCAGCGAATCGGAAAAGGCCGTCATGTCCGTCAGCAGGCAGAGAACTCTCTTGCCCTGCAGGGCGTAGCTTTCGCCGACGGCAAGGCACAGGTCCGGCACGAGCAGGCATTCGACGATGGGATCGGCGGCGGTGTGGATGAACATAATGGTTCGCCCAAGCACGCCGCCGGACTCGAACGCGTCGCGGAATTTCAGGTAGTCGTCGTGTCGCAGGCCCATGCCGCCGAGGATAATCACGTCGGCCTTCGCCTGTAAGCCCACGCGGGCGAGCAGTTCGTTGTACGGCTCGCCGGCGATGGAGAAGATCGGCAGTTTCTGCGATTCAACGAGCGAATTGAAGATGTCGATCATCGGGATGCCCGTGTCGATCATGAAGTCAGGCCGGCGTCGCTTGATGGGATTGACGGCCGGCGAACCGATATCGACCATGTCCGCCTCGACCTCCGGGCGGGAGTCGCGGGGCTTTCCGGAGCCGTCGAAGACGCGCCCGAGCAGGTCGTCGCTGAAGGGAACCTGCATCGGCCGGCCCAGGAAACGGACGCGGTCGCCCGTGCTGACGCCCTGCGTGCCGGCGAAAATCTGCAACGACACCTGATCGCCTTCCAGGCGGATCACCTGCGCCAGCGACGTGCCGCGGTTGCTGGTGATGACGGCCAGTTCGTCGTATCCCACGCCCGTGGCGGTGATGCTTACCACGTTGCCGGCGATCCGCGTGATTTCGTCGTAATATTTTCTCATCGTGGCTTATCCTTTTCGATCAACGTTCATCGCAAAATGACGAAATTCGAATGATAAATGACGAATGAATAACGAATAATTTGAGGCCGTCCAGAAATTACCATCTTGTTTTTTCTTCTCTTCGGCCCGAAGGGCCGAGGAGCGTCTAGCCGGGGGTGAGCGAAGCGAACCCCCGGAAACGAATTTGTGTATTTGAGTCCCAACGGGACGACAGCGAGTGCGATGAAAAGGAATAGTCGCTATCGCCCCGTTGGAGCTATAAGAAAATAAGCCTTTTTCCGGGGGTTCGCTTCGCTCACCCCCGGCTAGATGCTTTCCGTCCCTTCGGGACGAAAAACAACAAAATTTCCGAGGAATCCCATTCATGTTTTTGTTACCTAAATTTCTGGACAGTTTTAAATTATTCGTTATTCACTCGTCATTCGAATTTCGTCATTCGTCATTCCTCGCGTCCCTTCGCCGCGATGAATTTGTCCAGCTTCTCGACGGATCGTTTGTAGGCGGCGCTGTCGGCGGCTTCGTAGTTCCAGGTGCGGACGATGTCCTGGGCCTGGAACATGATCTTCCGGGCCTGCTCCTTGGACTCGAAATCGAAGTCGGCGTCGAGGATTTCCAGAATTTTATCGAACACAAATCGCTGGCGGTCCGGCGGTGTGGCGCCGTCCACCTCGTCGAAGGCGTTCTGCTGCAGGTAGCAGTTGTCGAACAGTTCGGCCTTGAGCATCACGGCGAAATCGTCAATCGGCGTGCCTTCCTCGCCCACGACGGTCATCATCTGCCTGACTTCATTGCCTCGCTTGAGAACCGCCCGGGCGCGATCGGCTTTTTCCGGTTCGATGATGCCCGTGTACTTGCTCCAGGAATCGAGCGGGTCGATGGCGGGATAGCGGCGGGCGTCGGACCGGGCGCGGGAAAGGCCGTGGAAGGCGCCGACGACCTTCAGCGTGCCCTGCGTGACGGGTTCCTCGAAGTTGCCGCCGGCGGGACTGACCGTTCCGCCGATCGTGACGCTGGCGACCCGCCCGTCGTTCAACTCGAGCGCGCCGGCGCGTTCATAAAAGCCCGCGATGCGGCTTTCCAGGTAGGCGGGGAAGGCCTCTTCGCCGGGGATTTCCTCCAGGCGCCCGGACACTTCGCGCATCGCCTGCGCCCATCGGCTGGTGGAGTCGGCCAGCAGCAGCACGTCGAGGCCCATCTGGCGGTAGTACTCCGCCAGCGTGACGGCGGTGTACACCGACGCCTCGCGGGCCGCCACGGGCATGGCCGACGTGTTGCAGATGATAATCGTCCGCTCCATGAGGCTCTTGCCGGTTCGCGGGTCGGTCAGTTCGGGAAATTCTCGGATCGTCTCGACGACCTCGCCGGCCCGCTCGCCGCAGGCCGCCACGATCACCACGTCCACCTCGGCGTGCCGGCTGGTGATCTGCTGAAGGACCGTCTTGCCGGCCCCGAACGGACCGGGGATGCAATACGTCCCGCCGCGCACAATGGGGAACATGCTGTCGATGATCCGTACGCGGGTCGAGAGCGGTTCGGTGGGCATCAGCCGCCGCTTGCAGATCGCCAGGGCGCGCTTCACGGGCCAGTCCTGCTGCATCGTGACTTCCACTTCGCGTCCTTCGTTGTCGGTGAGTGTGGCGATCTTGTCAGCCACCTTGTACGAGCCGGGCTTGGCGACGTCTTTGACGGTGCATGGGCCCCGCAATGTAAACGGGGCCATGATTTCATGCTGAAAGATGCCTTCCGGCACGGTTCCGAGCTTATCGCCCGCGGAAACCGAGGCCCCGGATTCGACGGCGGGGGTAAAGTCCCATTTCTTTTCCTGGTCCAGGCCGGGGATGTACTTGCCGGGCTTCAGAAAGAATCCTTCCTGCTCGGCCAGTTGCGGCAGTGGATTTTGCAGGCCGTCGAAAATCTGCCCCAGCAGTCCCGGGCCGAGGGTGACCGAGAGCATGTCCGTCTCGAACTCCACGTCGTCGCCGATCTTCAGGCCGCGGGTTTCCTCAAAGACCTGCAGGTCCACGTTGCGCCCGCGAACGCGAATGATTTCGCTCAGGAGCTTCGCGCCGTCGCCGCGGCAGCAATAGCCCACGGAGTTCTGCACGACGTCGCTGGCGGCCTCGGCGATGACCATGTTTCCGAATACAGCCACAATTTTTCCGTTCACGATTTCATCCTCATGTAGTAGCTGTCAGCTGTCAGCTTTCAGCTGTCAGCAGTCAGCGATCAGCCTGTATTGCCTATTGCCTATTGCCTATTGCCTTCTTCCTCCCCTTCCATGGCGCGGGTGAGGCGTCGCCATCGGACAGCCAGGATCAGCTTGGCCGCGTAGGCCGTCAGTTCGTCGTCGCCGAAGGAGAAGTAGGCGTCGTTTTCGATCAGCCATTCCATGCGGGCCTCGTCGAGGGCACGCTGTGCCCGCAGCGGATCGGCCGCGGAGGACCATTCGTTCACCGTCGCGGACAGGTCGCTCGCCTCGGCCAGGTCCGTCGCGACGTAGTAGTCAGCCGGTTCCAGTTCCAGCGCCCGTGCGCGGGCCTCGGCCAGTGCGTTCCGCAGGGCGACCTCGTAGCCCACCCACGCCCGCAGAAAGCCGCTGCCCAGGCGGTCGGCCACCGCAGCCGCGTGGCGGAAATACGCCTCCCACACCGTATCGGCGACGATTTTTCGTTCTCCTCCCGTGCCGGCCTCTTCCACCGACCCGACCAGGTAGTCCGGCAGGGGTTCCTCGTCGCTCAACTGGCCGACGGTCAGGATGATCGGCTCGGGTTCGTCGATTTCGCCGGCCAGCGTCGCGTCCCGCTGGAGCAAGTCGTCGCTCAGGAAGATCGTCCGGACCAGCTCGTGCGGGCGGGGCTGTTCTTCCGCGTCGAGATGATGCAGCAGGTCGCCGCAGAGTATGGGAGGCTCGGCCCCGAGCGCTTCGGGCGTCGTCAGAAACGAGAGCAAATAGTAGTTCTTCCCTGCCACGGGTCGATTCCATTCTGTTTTCAGGTCAACGAAATACACGAGTCATCAACCATAGCAAAATATTGCTTTACTTGTTCTTTTCACCGGCGGCCTGGGCGAGCACGTCCCGCAAGGCCGGCGTGACCAGACGACTCAGCAAATCCACCACCGATTCCAGCGTTACTTCCACCGTTCCGCCGTCCCCGACGGAATATTCAAAGCCCACCTGCCGCAAATGGCCCTTCAGGTCAAACGACGGGCGAATTTCCGCCAGCGCCTTGGCGCCGAGTTCCTTCAGGGCCCAGCTTTTTAAGTCCTGCTGAATCTCCGCCGGCACGTTGATGTCGATGTGCAGCTTGCGTTCCAGGTCGGCCTGGGCGTAGAGCATGACCACGTCGTGCAGGGTTTTTCCGAGAAAATCCAGGTCGCATAGTACGTCTTTGGTTCCCTGGGCGATCACGGCGCTGAGGCACTGGCAGAGCGTTTCGCGCAACTGCCCGACGGTATCGCGGGCGGCTAGTTTCAGATCGGTCTGGGACCGCTCCAGAATGCTCTTGGCCTGCGTTTCGGCGTCGGCGATGATTTTCTTCGCCCGCGTCTCGGTCTGGGCGATGATTTCGTCGGCCTGCTCTTGTGCGTCGGCCTGGAGCTTCTCAGCCGCGGCGCGACCGGCCTGTACGCCCTCTTCCTGCAATTTCGCCACAAAAGTTTCTATCGTTTCAACCATGGGACTGTACTCCGATACGTTACGTTTCCTGTTTCACCATATACACTCAGGAGATACAGAGATTTTCTTTCATGTTACTTACGGATCGTCCGCCGACACCGTCCCCGCGTTGCTCCGGGCCGGCTGTATCTGTATTTACCCCATTTATCGGAAAATTCCCCCGTCGAATAATAGACAAAACCGGTTTCGTTGACGACGAATTTGTTCCGAAATCGAAATGAATCCACGAATTTCACAGATAAAAACCGGATTACACGGAAACATAGTATGAAAATAATCCGTGATATCCTCTATCATCCGTGAAATCCGTGGAGACTTTGCCCACGATATTTGGGAGGAGGAAACGGACACGAAAATGCTTCTGTTTAAGGTTAGACGAGTTTCTTGAGTTTGATCGCCCGGTACACCATTGTGGCGATCTGGGCCAGGCTGAACACGGAGCAGTCGAAGGTCAGGTGGCATCTCGGTTTTCGGGAAAATCGGCGCTCGTAGATTTTCTGGAGGTACTCGCGTTTTTCCATTTCCTCGGCGATGCGGATCTTGGCCTGCGTTTCGCTGAGACCTTCGCGGAAGGCGATCTGCTTGAGGCGCCACTCCTCCGGGGCTTCGAGGCGCACGGACAGGCCGTTGGGCATATCCGCCGTCGCGCCGACCGAGCCCTGCCCGATCAGGATGCATCGGCCTTCGATCGCCAGTTCCCGGAGAATCGCCGTCATGCGGTTTCGTATCTCCAGGCCGCTGGGGACGCCCTTCTTGCCGGAAAACGACTGGAAAAAATTCCCCAGCAGGCCGGGCTTCTGCCGGCGGCGGCGCTCCAGGATTTCCGGTGCGAGGTCCGTTTCCTGCGCGAGAGAGTCGAGGATTTCCTTGTGGTAAATCTGCCAGCCTTCCGTCGGCTTGGCTTCGTCGTTGAGCAGGTCCAGCAGAAGCAGCCCCAGCGAAAATCCCCCGCAGCCGAACTCACGCGAAATGGCGACAAACGGCCCCGCATTGGCGAGGTCTTCCTCGCCATTGGCGTGAATTTCACTCATCTGCCTTGCCAGGGAATCCTCAGCCATCAGGCGCTCCTGAATTCATTCTAACCCTATAGCAGTCCGTTTAGAAAGTCCTATTTTGTGTCGCGGGCATCCTGTGTGCGACAACATTTTCTGGCATATGTCTGAATTGTCATCCTGAGCGTAGCGAGTTTTCGAGCGAAGTCGAAGGAACTCACGCCT
>JAFGEJ010000226.1 GCA_016931655.1 Phycisphaerae bacterium | reverse complement strand
GGCAAAGATTTGGCAAACCTGGCCGCGTTCCTGGACTGCGATTCAACGAAACAATCTATATTATCAGTGGCGTAACGAGGCCTCCTATCGAAGCCACCGAAAACGTAGTCATAAATTGAAATTGAAGTAGCGCTGTCATACTAGAGTTCGGTCGGGGGAAAGAGTTTTTCGTCGGTGTATACAGCTGCCGTCAGACGCGGGTCGGTGTGGCGCATGAGGGCTTGGCTGCGCGAGGAGAGCTGCCAACCACCGCCGCCGCGCGCTGCAATGACGCTGCATCTGTTGCATATCTGCTGCCTGCCGCGTCGAAGCTCGAAGAGCGAAGACGGGCAACCGTGCTGCCTGCCGCGGCAAAACCGACAGGCAAAAGCGGACAAAAATCAGGGATCGCGAATGATTCCATGATTGGCGAATAGACGTAAACTATCTTGATTCCGATGCTTGATCGTTCCGGAAAAAGTGATACAATGCGACCCCTTTAAGTCCGGAGATGGTTTCCGGAGATTTTTTGTGAGAAATTCTTCTGTTGCAAGGATGGTAAAGGTGGCTGACGTGATGGATCAGGCCGTGAGAGCCTGAGTAAAAACCACTCCCTGCCCCCTCCCCCCAAAAAAGCCAAACCGTCGCCAAACGACAGCAGACCGCCAAAATCATATTTTCTATCAGTAGGAGACAGTGATATGGAGTTTTCTAAAGGTTTTAAATGGGGCGTTTCAACCTCGGCGTACCAAATCGAAGGGGCTGCCCTGGAAGATGGTAAAGGACTTTCTATATGGGATATGAAGTGCAGACAGCCGGGTCTTGTTTTTGAAAATCAAACAGGCGAAATAACATGCGATCATTATCACAGATATAAAGAAGATGTGAAGATCATGAAAGATTTGGGCATACAGGTGTACCGTATGTCGATTTCCTGGCCGAGAGTATTGCCGCAAGGCGTCGGTGAAATCAATCCCAAAGGTGTGGATTTTTACAACAGGCTCATAGACGAATTGCTGAAACATAATATCGAGCCGTTTATTACAATGTTTCACTGGGACTATCCACAGAAACTGTATGAAAAGGGAGGCTGGTTGAATCCTGACAGTTCCAACTGGTTTGCTGAATATGTAAGAGTTTTGATGGATAATTATTCAGACAGGGTGAAAAACTGGATAACGCTTAACGAGCCGCAGGCCTTTGTTCGATGGGGACACTATGAATTGAATGATGCTTCGGGTATTAAGCCCGCGTTTTCGGAAACCCTTCTTGCCGCTCATAATGTTTTGCTGAGTCATGGCAAGGCTGTGCAAACCGTTCGCCAGTATTCCAAACAGGATGCAATTGTTGGTTATGCTCCCGTCGGCGACTTGTATGTACCATACGATGAAGACGTGGCAACAGATGTTGAAGCCGCCAAAAAAGAAACATTCAGCATAAAGCCGTTGACTGTTTTTAATTCGATATGGTGGATGGATCCGATTTTCAATGGAAACTATCCTGAAGAAGGACGGAAGCTGTACGGCGAGGATATGCCGGAATATTCTGATGAGGATATGAAGATCATCAGTTCTCCGATTGATTATCTCGGCTTGAATATGTATTCCGCAAAGCACGTATCACAAGACAAAGACGGCAACGTCATTGAAATGCCGCGAGAGCCGGGCCACTTCTACACGCATATGGATTCTCCCACAGAACCGAAGGTGCTGTATTGGGGTTCCAAGTGGTTCTATGACAGATACAAGAAACCCATAATTATTACTGAAAACGGCATGCCGAACATGGACTGTGTTTCTGCTGATGGATGTGTGCATGATCCGCAGAGAATAGAGTTTCTGCGAAGATATTTAACCAGTTTAAAGAAAGCATGCAAAGAAGGGGTGGATGTCCGCGGGTATTTCCAGTGGTCGTTTATGGATAACTTTGAATGGTCACACGGTTTTAGTAAACGATTTGGACTTGTGTATGTTGATTATACTACACGGCAGAGAATCATAAAGGATTCCGGGTATTGGTACAAAGACGTGATTAGAACAAACGGTAAAATACTGTAATAATTACGCTGTAAGAATTAAGAATAAGGCCGTTAACGTCGGTAAAAGCGACTTCCTGTCAGTCAATCTGCACATTCTTCAGCGGAAGCCATTGATTGCATAGAGGTGCAAGTTGGGCGGTGGTTGGCGGCAATCGCCGGGACGTTGTGGAGTTCCTCCGCCAGGGGGAGGATTATTTCGTCGGTGTATACGCCGGCTGTCAGTCGCGGGTCGGTGTGGCGCATGAGGGCCTGGGCGGTTCGGGGGTGTGGGGCTGCCAGCCGCCGCCGCGCTCTTCCGCCGCATCGGCAGAAACCAACGCCTGGCGGGATAAAACGCCTGAAAGAACTTCCCTACCGGCGAAAAAATCATACAATGGATATATTCCATGACGGGAGGTTTGTATGAATAATGCAACGCCGGGCGCGACGGATCCCATGAAGCTGCCGAGGCTGATCTATTGGTTAAGTCTTCTCTTACTGATTGTCGGCGGACGTGTACTCATCGATCCGTCGAATCGTCAGACGGGGGAGTCGGTACAGGTATATATCACATTGGCGGCGTTTGAATTGTACATGTGGATGCTGTTATTCCTCGCGAAATGGCAGTGGCGCAAAACACTTGGGACGGACGTTGCTCGCTCAGGGCTTTTCGCCGTCGGTTTGCAGGGATTGATGTTTATCGCAC
Source organism: Phycisphaerae bacterium (assembly GCA_016931655.1). Lineage (GTDB taxonomy): Bacteria > Planctomycetota > Phycisphaerae > SM23-33 > SM23-33 > JAFGEJ01. The sequence continues at coordinate 10,239 of JAFGEJ010000226.1, read as the reverse complement.
TGAACGAATTGTTCATGACGTCTCCCACCGCCGGTGTGGTTCTGACCGTCGTGGTGACGATCCTCGCGGGGGTGAAACTTTGTCTGGCGAAACGCTGGTTGGAATTCCGCCTGCCGAAATTGCTGTTGGGAGGAATCGCCGGCTGGTTGCTGATCATGCCCGCCAGCGGAATCGCATTTCACTTTGTGCCGGAAGACAGTCCGTTGCAACAGACGATGGCGTATCTGTTCTGCGGGATTACCGCAATTCTGGCAACCGAGCATTGTCTGCTGGCGGCCTGGCGGAAAGACGCGATTCATACGAGTATGCAGAATGGCGAACGATGGTGGATCGGCTGGCTGATCAGCGGTTCACTGGCGATGTTGACCGTTGTGCAGCTCTATAGCCTTCGTCGGGCGTTTTTCGTGGACTTTCCGGTGGGATTCTTCATGCCGATTCTCGCTGCCGGTGCGATGACGGGCGTCGTGCTTTCCATTATCGCGGGAAAGGCGCGAACCTATGCGTGGGTGGTTCTTGGATTCGTGTTTCTCCTGATGGTCGGAAGTTCATTACAATTCAACATTTCCTCGTGTGGAGCTCCATGGATGAAAGCGGCCAGGGGCACGTTCGTTCATCCGCTGTATCCTGGGGCAATTCTGGCGTCGCTGCTGGCGATCGTCACTGGCGTGAAGCTCAGATCCCGATCTCTTCTGATCTTCGGTATCGGTGTTTTTGTCGTTGGTGGCTTGTTCCGCATGCTGTATGTGTTCGGCCCGGCTATGCTTAAAGGAATTGCCGGTGTTGTGAAATGGATCGGGGCGATTGTTCGGCGCATCTTTGAATGGCAGTATGCCCAGGGAGTGTTCTTGCTGGGTGGGGCGTTTGTAACACTCGGCATCGGCGCCTGGCTGCAGCATCACGCGACGAAAAAACGTGCATTGTATAAAACACCCCCTCCGTTACCGCCATCCGACGAAAACGCGACCGCCGGGGAAGAGCCGATGATGTCGGAGTAAATCCGCGATGTGGTTTTTACGGCAGAGATACGTTTTCGTATCCGTCCGGATGATCTTTAACCCCCCACCCCCAAAGCCAACCCACCGCCCAACGACAGCAGACCGCCAAAATCACAATTCCTATTTCAACCTGCACATTCTGCGGGAAATGTCATGGTATGTGCAGAGGTGTTCGACGGGCAACCGTGCTGCCTAAAACGGGGAGTCAAATTATTCCGGGAAGGGAGAATAGACGTAAACTATCCTGATTCCGACAGTTGATCGTTCCGGGAACGATGGTAAAATGCGTGTGCAATGTCCGGAAGCGGTTTCCGGGTTAAAACAGCAGGCCGCCACAACCCAATGTCCTATCGGTTTTGTCTCGGACATACGATTTCGAGAGTTATGAAGGACAGGAGACAAGATGCTTTCACTGAATGATAGAAAAATTAGATCTATTTTGATCGCAGTCTTTTTGTGTGTTACCTCGACAGTATCTTCGGGCGAGGAGCGTAGTGACTCGCAGTTACTGCGCCGTATCGCGGATGGTTATGAGAAGAATAGTTCACGACTAAGGACATGGACAGGTAATGCGGTCAGAGAATATGAGAAGAGTGGTACTCTGCAATGGTCGGAGAGGTTATATTTTATTGCGGATAGAGATCAAAAATCTTACTTATGGCGTGGTATTAGAACTCTTGGGGCTGAGGGGAGAAAAAACCTAACTAACAAAAACCTAATTAAAGAGTTAAATTCAGGCATGAGCAAGGGAGGGTTTACATATAAAATGATGGATTTTTGGCTTGATCCTTCGGGTAAATTTGTAGAATTACCAAGAGGCACCTTAACGATTTATGATGAAAAAGCGTTTCCTAAAGGCATGCTTACTCCATCATTTGAGCCCGTTTGGATATTAATTTCAGAGGTTTCGCTTGATGGGCAGCTTGGTAATATGCTGCGGGGAATAGCCAAGGGAATGGAAGACAATCTTGTTCCTGAAGATGCTTATCAGATTATTCGTGAAGGCAGCAAAGTTAAAATCATTCTATATGACTGCACTGTAAACGGAAAGAGGCCCGTTTGTTGCTGTAGCCCAAATCGAGATTGTGAAACAGCTTCATCCAATGCGGATAAAATAGTTCAGTTTGACAAAAAACATTTTGACGCCTATGTATTCGACACAAAAAAAGGATATAGCTTGGTAGAGACGCACGACCTAGATTACGATTACGAGTCTCGTAAAGTTATTGATTATGAAAAGCACAATGGTGTATTTGTTCTAAATAAAATGACGACAAAATATGTGAGCAAAAAACACAATTTAATGGGCACTCTAAAAATCACAACAAAATCAGTCAACGAAAAGATACCGTCATCAGAGTTTCAGTATGAAAAGTTAGGTCTTCGTCCAGGAGATGACATAGCAGATCATTCTGCCGGAGGACGTCGGTCGAAATGGGAAAGTCCGGACAATGTGGATCATGTTGTAAAGGCAGTTTGGGATTCAATCATTCACAATGTTGGAGAACCAGTCACCTCTAAAAACGAAAATGGACAAACTCCTGAGATGGATGTTAAGGCTACAACATCACCTGCGGCCAAGTAGCATGCGAGCTCTACCCCTGGTTATTGCATGGTGGAGTCCCTAAGGGACTCCGCCGCACATTTACTTTTCGTGATTGGTATTACTCCACTGGCCGGGGAAGCCGTTTTGCCACGGGGAGCATTTCGGGAAACGGCTTGTGCGGTTCGATCTGGTACCAATAGGCAACGCTCGACCAGTCGTCGGCGCGGTCGTTGGCGTGGCCGTGCTCGCAACTGACGATGATCCGCTCCCGGAACGGAATGGGATCCTGAATGTGAAAACGATAGGTCGACCACTGATTGGTTTTGCCTTCCAACGTTCCCCAATCCTTTTGTTGGGTCGCCCCCGCGAGGGACACGCCGTGATACAGCCCGTAGGCGGTGTCGCGCACCGGGAATTCGTAGGAGAAATTCATGAAGTCTTCCGTGCCGGTTCCGTGAATGCGCGGCGGCCATTTCAGGGAACCGTCCCTGCCGATCTCGTCATCGACGAAGACCATGTCGTCGCCTTCCCCCCACCACTTGGGCGAAAGTCCCTGAACGCTCAAAACACAGCCGACGTATTGGCCCCGCCCCGCCGCGTCCAGAATCACGTAGTTTTCCTCGCCGGTTACGTTCTTGAGTTCCGAGCCGTCTTCGGGATGCGGAACGGCGACCGTCGGATTTTCTCTTCGCCACTGGGCATGAAATCGGCCGAGGTCGGCGGGGATTTCGTCGTACTGCTCGTAGTCCACGTAGTAATAGTGCCGGTAATCCGCCTCGCCTTCGTTGACCAGCTCGAACCTCGCGCCGTTGGAATACGGCATGGGAAACCAGCATTGTCTCGTCGGCTTGGGGGGAGAATCCGCCTGGTACATCGAGAGGGGCAGAGAGAAGTAGTTGCCCGCCGCCCCGTGACCCACGCCGAAAAAATCACCCAGCGGTACGTCCACGCTCGGTGTGTCTTCACCATCCCAATACATGCGAAGAAGGACTTTCCGGTGATAGTGCTCCTCCGGGGAACCGCCGCCGAACCAGATGTGCCTGACCACGCCCGCGCCGGACATCTGCGCGAAGCATTTGGTTTCGCCGGGTTTGACGATAATCCAATCGGCGTTTCCGCCCGAACGGTCGTAACTGGATTCCCGACAGGCCCGACAATCCCGAATTCTCGGTAACGATCCCAGGGCGCCATACCCGAATTGCATATCCATGATTGGTCTCCTGTAATGATACAGCGTTATGCAATATATCCGAAATATAAAGGCATTTTTTCACTTGCACAAGACCTTAAAACGGAATATAAACAATTATTTCAGGTTTTCATAACAGAAAATCATAACAATGGCGAAACGCGTTTTCCACGAATTGCTGCGGCGGGTCGGGAACGACCTGCGCCTGTATTATCCGCCGGGCGGGCGATACCGGACCGTCCGACAGATCGCTTCGGCGTTCCACGTCAGTCTGCAAACCGCCCAACGCCTGGTCTCCCATCTTACCGAGGCCGGGGTGCTTCACAGCAAGCCTCGCCAGGGACTATACGTGACCCGCCATCCGCCGCGGGGCGCCCCGGCCGACCGATGCGTGCTGGTCGTGTCCAACCATCCCGATCCCCGTTTCAACCAGGCCTATATGAAGGGGATGAAGGATATCGCCCGGGAGCGAAACGTCAGCCTGTCTCTCCGCGTCAACACCCAGGACAATACCGAGTCGCTGGAATTCGGCGAGCAACTGTATACCTGGGTGCGGGAAGAAAACGCAGCCGGCGTGGTGGCTGTCTATTTTCGTCACGCGGAGCTGGCGTTGTATCACCTGCTCACGCGGGGCATCGAGGTGGTCAGCGACGTGGACATGAAGAACCTGCCCACGCTGGCAGCCGTGCAGCCGAACAACGCCCATTACGCCAGACTCGCCGCCCGCGCCCTGCACGCCGGTAAACGGTCCGACATTCTCCTGGTGGGTTACTGGCCGCCCGGAAACCGCCGGGAGGAGGCCTTCCGGGCCGAGATGGGGCGACTGAATCCCTCCGCCCGCGTTCGCCACGTACACCTGACGCTGCCGGAATCCACCGCGCATCTTCACACGTTCTTCACGGGATTCACGAAAACCCGCGCCGTATTCTCACTGGATTACGCCGCCAACTTCATCGCGGCGCCGTATTTCGTCGAACACCGCATCCCGACGAAAAACCGCTTTCTGGTGTTCGATGCCGACGAATCCACCTTCACGTATCCGGGAATCGCGCCGGTGCGGGTGATCGGCCCGTCGCTGCAAACCATGGGCCGGCTGCTGCTGACGAAATTACTGACCAAACTCGAAACCGGCCACTGGCCCGGAAAACGGCTGGAGATTATTTGATGGACGGCAGACGGTGTGTCCTGAGAATTGTAAAAGGATAGGACTGGAGTTTTTAAACGTATCTGCTATTGTCCTGATGAGATAAACCGCAGGACGGTGGAGTTGCTTCACCTGAAATGCAGTCTATGTTGCATACAATGGAAACGAGTTTACCGTGATACGCTGTAATGACTTTCAAATCGTCGGAAATGCTTTGAAACTCCGTCTAACCCCGAAAACTCTTGGCTTTTCGCCGGCCCGGATATGGAATCCCAGCCCCAGCATCCTGCACCGAACCGAGCCGTATGACGTTCCGCAACGGATCGAGATCAGCATGAGAGTCACAACCACCTCCGCCGCCAAATACAGCCCCGCACCGTACGCCGTTGTCGTACAAAATGGAACGCACAGAGCGTTGATCGCCGTTTCGGCCAGGCCGGGCTGGCATCAATGGAGCTATGCGTCCTTCGACGCGGCCCGGTCGGGCGTAACGGTGAAACTGGACCTGGAGGGAAAAACTTCGCCCGAAAAGGCGTGCAGGCACATCCGCGTGAACATCTTCCCCGCCGAGGAAAACGAAACCAACCATGAACTTCTCGCCCGCGGCCTGGCGCAACTCTATCCGCCGCCGGCGAAGAAAAAATCCAAATGTCCCGACTGGTGGCGCCGGCCTATCTATTGCGGCTGGGGCGATCAGGTGGGCATCAGCATGCATCTGGAAAGCCCGCAAGGCTGCCGGGGCGAACGCCACGCATTGGCATACAACTCACAGGGATTGTACACCACATGGCTCGAACGCCTGGAGGCGGCCGACGTTCCCATCGGCACGGTGATCATCGACGGGGGCTGGTCCAAAGGCGGCGTCTGGACGCCCTATCCCAACCACTGGCCCGACCTGCGGGGATTTATCGACGCCCAGCACAAGAAAGGCCGCAAGGTGCTTCTGTGGATTGCAACGTGGTTCCACGAAGGCCTGCCGGAGGAATGGTGCATCCGGCTGGGCGATACGCGAATCACCGCCGACCCGACCCATCCGAAATATCGCGAGTTCCTCCGGCGGCAGATACATCGCCTGCTCGCACCGGGAAAGGATTGCTTCAATGCCGACGGCTTCAAGTTAGACCAACTGTCGCATACGCCTTCAAGAATTCACACGCGATGCAGCGAACAATTCGGCAGAACACCGGAGCTCAAAAAAACCGCGAATCAGAAGATCTCCATGTATCGCGACAACCAATGGGGATGCGAATTGCTTTTGCAGTTGCAGCGGGACATTTACGATGCCGCCAAAAACGCCAAATCCGATTGTCTGATCAACAGCTATACGGTTCATCCCTACTTCCGGGATACCTTTGATATGGTACGGCTTCACGATACGGGCGATACCCATACGGATGTCTATGCCGCCATGAAAATCCGGCGCGACCTTTCGCGGGCGGCGCTACCGGAATTTCCCATCGATACCGACAACTGGATTGCTTGTGCGTATGACAAGTGGCTGGACTATACCTGCCGCAGCCATACGCTCGGTGTTCCATGCATTTTCTACTCCACCTGGTTCGTTGAGAACTGGTATCCCAAACAGTCGGCCAGGGAAATACCGATGAAAGACCTGCGAAAAATCGGCAGGATATGGAAAAAATACTATAAATAGCTGGTAAGGTGCGTAATACCCCGGGCCTCCCGAAGGGATCTTCGACCTACGCTTTTCTCCGACTTGTTACGCACCTTATTTCTGGAAACGGGGCGATGGCCCGGAAAACGGCTGGAGATCATTTGACGGACGTCCGTCCACTGCTTCATCCATACTCAGGCCGCAATGCTTATACGGCTTCGCGATACATTCCCTTTCCGAACAGCCGCACGAACCGCCCCCTCGCAGCGCTCCGCAAAAAAAAATGCCCTCGATTTGCCTTCGCCCGCATTGTATCGTAGAGTCTCCCCTATAATGGGGTATGATATTCGGGTTCTCTATAGTTTTCCGTACGCCGACGAGGGATCGGCCCGGTCATGGGATGTGTAAAACGGGTGGGACGAAGCCATTGTCCCTCAAAAGGCTGATTTCCGCCCCACTCATCTCCCCTGAAACCACCTACAGATTTTCCCCGATCTTTTGGGGATGCGTCATGGACAGATACCCTGCCAGGGGGTATAATCAGAATCGAGTAGAGGATTTCGGCATATCCGGTCAGTAGGGCCGTTTTCGTTTTTTGTGCACTTACATACTGGTGTTTCTTTAGTGGTAACGATGTACGGATTCGTCTGTACGTCGGGATTGAGAGCCAGCCTTATGCGTAATCGTCTCGCTGGCGAGATTGAAATGGGGCCTGGGCCTCGCATCGGTCTTACCATCAGCGTCGGGCATGGGGCTGAGCGTCTACTGCGGGCAGCACGGTGCTGCAGGAAGTGTTATTATGTCCGTCGGTCGTGTCAAATGGTATGATAAGTCCAAGGGGTACGGGTTTATCGAAAGCCCGGAAGGGGACGTGTTTTTCCATTTCAGCGACATTCTCATGGAAGGGTTCAAGGCGCTGGCGGAAGATCAACGCGTCTCGTACAAGCTTCTTCGAAGCGAGCAGGGCCTGAAGGCCAAGCAGATTCGCCCGCTGGATAATCGGGCGTCCGTGCGGCACGCGGCTCGTTATCGAACCCTGATCCACATGCGGATCATCGAGGGGAAAGAAGCCGACTTCGAGAAATTTTTCCTGGACATCCCCGCCTGGTTCGACGCCATGGAGCAGGATCTGGGCCTGCGCCGTATCGGCACGTGGCGCACCGGGCAAAACGCCGTCCATCTGGTCGAATCGGACCGCCCCTATGAGCCGTCCATGGAGTCGGCCAAGGCCCAGGCGTGCTGGGATGACTACTGCAAATGGCAGGAAAAGCTCCGGGAATTTCTCGAAAGCGATCCTGCCGTCATGGGCCCCCTCCAGGCGGAAGCCCCCGTCGTGGAGGAGGAAGCGACAGAAAGCGCCGGCGAGTATTTGTCCTGAGGGATATCGGCTGGAGTTTCTTTCCGCGGACGGTAAGGGGATTCCATCGGTAATCACAGAGGGATATATCCGCATCCACCCAGCGGCGGGGCTGACCTGTCCCAACCCCTTTTCCGCGCGTGGAACGATTCCAGCGGAATTCGAAAAACGGGGAAATTTTTCTGTTAGGCCCTTGACAGGTGCGAACATTTTGCTAACAATATGGAGGTTCCGGTGCGGCTTTCGCGTCGGAAGGCGAACGGAATGCAAGGAAGCAGCCATGTTACGCGAACTGCACATTTCCAACCTGGCGATCATTGAAAAGGTGAGTCTGGAATTTTCGGCGGGGTTAAACGTCTTTACGGGGCAGACCGGCGCGGGCAAGAGCCTGATCGCCGGTGCGCTGGAGTTGCTGCTGGGCCTTCGCGGCGGAGGGGAGTCGGCGGCGATGCTCGTCCGCCCCGGCTGCGATGAGGCGCGCGTCAGCGGGGTGTTCGAAATCCACCATCCCGAACTTCTCCAACGCCTCGCCGAAACGCTCGATCAGCCTCTTTCGCCCGGCGAACCGCTGCTGGTCACCCGGCGGATCTCCTCGGCGGGGCGGTCGGGCGTGTCGGTCAACGGCGCCCCGGCGACGATGGGAATGCTTCGCAAGGCGGGCGAGTTGCTCGTGGACATCCACAGCCAGCACGATCAGCAGTTTCTTCTGTCCTCCGCCAATCAACTGACGATCCTGGACGCCTTCGCCGGCGCAACGGACACGCGGCGGCGGTTCGGGGAAATTCTTCGCGAACTGCGGGAGCATCAGCGCCGCCTGCGCGAATTGCAGACCAACGAAGCCCGCCGGCGTGAAATGCTCGATCTGTACCGCCACCAGGCCGACGAGATCGACCAGGCCGACCTGGCGCCGGGACAATACGAGCAGGCAAAACAGCGTTACGGCATGCTGAAAAACGTCGCACAACTCCAAAGCCTCTCGGCGGAGGTGCTCCAGGGACTTTCCGAAAGCGACGGGGCCGTCCTGGAACAACTCGGCGTGCTGCGGCAGGGCCTGCGGGAACTGGTGCGGATGGACGCCTCGCTGGCGGACCTGTCTGACGCGATGCACCAGGCCGACGAACTGCTCCAGGACGCGGCGCGCGGGCTGGAGCGCTATCAGGACCGTCTGGAGGCCGACCCCGGCGAACTGGAGCGGACCGAAGCGCGGCTGGACGTTCTGAACCGCCTGATCCACAAATACGCCCGGGACGCCGCCGGCGAGGATCCTATTTCGGCGGTGCTGGTGCATCGGGAAACCATCGGCAAGGCCCTGGAGGAACTCGACTCCGACGGCCAGTCCATCGAAACGCTCCAGCGGCGAATCGGCCAACGGCAGGCCGATCTGGCAAAGGTCGGAGAGAAATTATCTCGCCTTCGCCGCCGGGCGGCCGGGCGCCTCGCGCCGCTGGTGGAAGAGCAATTCCGCGAACTGGAAATGCCCGAGGCGGCCTTCCGCGCGGAGCTGCGCACACGGGCCGTCGACGCGCCCGACGTGGACGCGTCGGGCCTGGAGGAGATGGAATTCCTCGTGCGAACCAATCCGGGGCAGGAACTGCTCCCGCTGCGGAAGATCGCCAGCGGCGGGGAAATGTCGCGGATTATGCTGGCCCTCAAGACGATCCTCGCGGAACAGGATCCAATGGACGTGCTGGTGTTCGACGAAATCGACGGGAACATCGGCGACCGCCTGGGCGCCGCCATCGGGCAAAAGATGCGGGCGCTGGCCCGGCCGCGCGGGGATGGCCGGGAAAAACAGATCCTCTGTATCACGCACCTTTCGCAGATCGCCGCCTGCGCCGAAAGGCACATTCAAATTTCCAAAGAAATCGTCGGCCCGGAAAAAGATCGACAAACGGTGGCCAAGGTGCGCGTGCTCCAGCGCGAGCAGCGCGTCGATGAGCTGGCGGAGATGATGGCCGGGCGAAACACCACCCGCGCCGCGCGATCCCACGCCCGCGACCTGCTCCGCCGCGTTCAGCCGTCCCGCTTTCCCTGTGCGACAGGCCGGTAAACAAAACACCGAATGGGTAACCAGTTAACCAATCAACCGAGGCCATCCAGAAATTATCCTGTTGTATTTCTTTTCTTCGACCCGAAGGGTCGAGGAGCATTTGGCCGGGGGTGAGCGAAACGAACCTGCCTACCGGCAGGCAGGCACCCGGAAATGGGCTTTTATTCTTTGAGTCCCAACGGGACGGCAGCGAGTTCGATGAGAAAAGGGATCGTCGCTGTCGCCCCGTTGGGGCTATAAGAAAATAAGCCTTCTTCCGGGGGTTCGCTTCGCTCACCCCCGGCCAAATGCTTTCTGCCCCTAACAGCCCGTTTAGAAAGTCTTTATTCGTGTCGCGGGCGTC
>JAFGEJ010000225.1 GCA_016931655.1 Phycisphaerae bacterium | reverse complement strand
TTGTCACATCAAAAAATATCCAGTTGTCATCCTGAGCGTAGCGAGTCTTCGAGCGAAGTCGAAGGATCTCACGCCCACCTACCCGTAAGATCCTTCGACTCCGCTACCGCTCCGCTCAGGATGACAGTTCACAGTCTTAAATGTGACAGAATACTAGTTATCGGACTTGCACGGGGCGAAACCCGCGTTAAACTGGGTAATGTAGATTGAATGGGATACGTCAAACTGCCTTTTTGTGTCCGATAAAATAAAAAAAAGTTTCTCCTTTATATGTTTGGCTTGTTACTCCTTTATAGAAATAATCTTACAAATAATCTGAATAGTCATAATGACTTAAGAATATATAGGGATATTGTCGATAAGAGATACGGATGAACGAAGGCCGGCTGCGAATGAATCGGGGTAGCCGGCGAGCCCATGAACGGAACCAGGGGCTTATGGCACTATGAGCGGAGGAGAAAGGCGTCTTGGAAACGCTCATAAGCGCCCCGAAACAAAAACTCGCGGCAGTGCCCCGCGGGCTGGGAAAAGAGAAAGATCATGGCGAACATATTTCGCGTTCACCCGCCGAATACCACGCAGGGCGTTGGTCCCGTAAGTCCGACGAAGCCCAAATCGGCCGCCGCACAGGCCTCGGGCGTTTCGGACACGGTGGAAATCTCCACCGCCGGAATGCTGGCGGCCAAGCTGCACGGCCCGGCGGCTGTGCGCACGGACCTGGTGGAGCGGGTGAAGGAGCAGATATCGGCCGGGACGTTTGAAACGCCCGAACGGATCGAGGCAACCGTCGATCGGCTGATGGAAGAACTGTTCCCGAATCTTTAAAAACACATAACAAAATAAGCCACAAAGGTCACAAAGGTCACAAAGGAAAGAAATTTTTTAAGATTATTCTTTGTGAACTTTGTGTCCTTTGTGGCAAAAATTCTTTTTGTTATGTGGATTAAGAAAATCAAACACGGACGCAGGAATACGACGCCGCGGGTCTCTATTGGGACGCCGCGGCGTTTTTTTATCGTTCGTCCGGTTCGACGTGCACGATCACCTGCTGCACGGTGGGTTCGGCGGCCCGGATGCGACGGCGGACGTCGGCTGCGATGTCGTGTCCCTCGCGGACGGTGAGGTTCGGATCGACCATGACGTGCACGTCCATGTCCACCTTCCCGCCGAGTTTCCGGGCGCGAATCGCGTGATACGCGCGGACGCCCGGGGTCTGGAGCACGAGGTTGGCGATGCGGGACATCTTTTTTTCGCCCGGTGCGCGGTCCGTCAGTTCCCCGGCGCTGCTCCAGATCAGCTTCGCCGAGGCCATGACCAGAAACGCCGCAATCACCACCGCCGCCAGCGGATCGAGAATCGCCCAGCTCTCGCCGAGGAACATCGCCCCGGCGATGCCGCCGGCTGCGGCGATGGAACTCAGCGCATCCGTCCGGTGATGCCACGCGTTGGCGACAACGGCGGGATTATCCGTCCGTCGGCCGACCGCGGCGGTGAGCTGGTAGAGAGCCTCTTTCACGGGAATCGTAATCAGCGCCAGCGCCAAAGGCCAGGGGCCGACGATCGGCCGGGGCGATTCGTGCAGCGTCATCACGGCGCGATATCCGATCTCCCACGCCAGCGCCAGCAGTCCCAGGCCGATGAACATCGCCACCAGCGTGTGCATGCGACGATGGCCATACGGATGCTCTGGGTCGGCGGGGCGATCCCCGTATCGCAGGCCGATCAGCACCGCGATATCCGAGGCCAGGTCCGTCAGGCTGTGCACGCCGTCGGCGAGAATGGCCTGGCTGCCGAACAGCACGCCCGCGGTGATCTTCCCGCCGGCCAGGACGAGATTCAGCACCAGCCCCAGCCACGTGATCCCACGCGGCGTCACGTCATGCGAGTTGGTTCGTTTGGCGGGCAATGAGTCTCCGCGGGAAAATTGAAATCAGAGAACGGGTTGAAATTTTACCCGATTCCGTCGGGGAAAAAAATCGTTTCCTTGCGAATCCGGGCGCGTGTGTGCGAGGATTTTTTCTGGCAAAACCAAAATTAAAATGTCATTCTGAGCGGAGTCGCGTACAAGCGAAGCGCGTACGCGACGAAGTCGAAGAACCTGATTTGGGAGTTTTAGGTCCTTCGACGGGTTCGACGTTGCTCACCGCAGGCTTCGGCCCTCACTATCGTTCGGGCCTTCGCTCAGGATGACAGTTTGGGGCGAGAGACCAGAATAAATCCTCGCACACGGCCGGTTGGGCGATAAACAATACAATGATATTCGTTACCCTGGGAATCTGGTTGCTGCTGATCCTCGTGGCGGGGCTGGGGCTGTATCGCTACTGGACGCGCCGACTCGGCGGGGCGGTGGTGGACTGGCTGATGCTGCCGGCGACGCTCGTGAGCGAGACGGCCTACTCGGCGGGGCGGCTGATGACCGGCCGGCCCGCCTTCGGTGGACTCATCAGCCCCCAGGACGTAAACACCGACGCCTGCCGATTCGCCATCAGCGGGAAACACGGCTTTTTCGTGTCCATGCTTTCGTCGTTCCTCACGCTGGTGCTCTGCGGCCTGGCGCTGGCGGCGACGGCCAAGTGGATCGGGCGGGACATGATCCAATCGCTCGTGCTGGGCGGAGGACTTCTGGAGCCGGCCTGGCTGCCGAAAAACCCGCCCCTGCAATGGGACGCCTTCTGGGACGTGCTGGCGTACCAGATCCGCCTGTTGCGCGGCTTCCTGGAAACGCTGGGAAGGCAGAACTGGCTCGATTGGCGCGTCTGGCTGTTTGTGTATCTCTCGGCTGGGCTTTCCGTGCGCCTGGGACCGGTGCGACACGACTGGCGAGCGACGCTCGTGGTGGGGGCGATCCTGGTGGGTTTGCTGGCCGCCGCCGCGGCGATCTTCCCAGCCGTGCGGGACTTCGTGGACGGAACCTTGTGGTGTGTGCTGACGTACGTCTGGGCGCTGCTGCTGGGGCTGATGGCGGCGACACTGATCGTAACGGGCCTGGCGGCGGTGGTGTATCCGTTCCTTCCGGCGAGCATGCGGGCGAAATAGGCCGTAATGTGCACCATCAGCGCCTTTTCACCGCCGGGCGTCGCGGATATCATGGAACGCAGCCATGCAAACCTTCCCCGTCATGCTGAATCTTATCGGGCGACAGGCCGTCGTCGTCGGCGCCGGAGCCGTGGCGAGGCGTAAAGTCCGCGCCCTGCGCCAGGCCGGCGCGATAGTGCGCCTGATTTCGCCGGATGAAGTGGGAGACGTCGGCGAGGGCGTCGAAGTTCTTACCGAAGCCTATCACCCGGAGCACCTGGCTGGGGCGGTGCTCGTATTCGCCTGCACGGATGACCGCGCGGCAAATTCGCGAATCGCCGCCGACGCGCGCCGGAGCGGCGCGCTGGTCTGCGCCGTCGATCAGCCGGGGGATTGCGACTTCTTCAGCCCGGCTGTCGCGCGGGACGGCGAGGTGATTCTCGCCGTCGGAACGGGCGGCGCCGCTCCGAGCCTGGCGCGACGGCTGGCGGAGAAACTGCAAACCGCCCTGCCGGAACGCATCGGCGCGTTCGCCGCCTGCCTGCATTCGCTGCGCGATGAGCTGCAGGCCGCGTCGCTGCCGGCCGATCGCCGCCGCGCCGTTCTTGACGATCTGGCGAGCGAGGAAACATACAATGCCTTTCTCGCCGAAGGCCTCCCCGCCGTCCGGCGACGCCTGGAGGCCCTGAGTGCCCCGCAAGGAGATTTGTTGTGCGACTGATCTGTGCAGGTCTGAATCACGTCTCCGCGCCGCTGGCGCTGCGCGAAGCCGTCGCCGTCGCGCCCGATGCGGAAGCGGACCTGCTGCGCGATCTGCACCGCCGTCGGCCCGAAGCGGAATTCCTCCTGCTGAACACGTGCAACCGGACGGAGCTGTACGCACTTCGGCCGAGGCACAGCCGACCCCGCGAAGAAGAACTCCGCGACGTGCTGCTGTCTCATCGAACCGAACCGTCGGCGGCCTTGCGCGAAGCGATCTACGCCCGCGCCGGCGTCGAGGCGGTGCGCCATCTGTTTTCCGTCGCGGCGGGGCTGGACAGCCTCGTGCCCGGCGAATCGCAGATCGTCTCGCAGGTCAAGCGGGCGATGGCGACGGCCCGGTCCGCCGGCGCCGCCGGGGCGGCCATGACCCGTCTGCTGGCTGAGGCCCTGCGAACCGCCCGGCGCGTCCGGCGGGAAACGCCCATCGCACGCGGTAAGGCCTCCGTGGCGTCGGTGGCGATGCAGGCCGTCCGCGATATGTTCCCCCCGCCGGCGGAGCCGTCCGTCCTGACCATCGGCGGCGGGACCATGATCGAACTGTTCCTGCGCCTGCTGAAAAAACGGCGCACCGGGCCGATCTTCGTGGCCAACCGCTCCTTCACGCGTGCGAAAGAACTGGCCGCCGCCTGCGAAGGCTGTCCAACGCCCTTCGAGGACCTGGAGGGGGCGCTGGCCAAGATCGACGTGGTCGTAACGTGCACGGCTGCGCCCGAGCCGATTCTCCGGGCTGACATGCTCCGCCACGCCCGCCGCGAGCGGAACGGCTCGCCCATGCTGCTGGTGGACCTGGCCGTCCCGCGAGACGTGGAACCGGCGGCGGCGGACATTCCGGGCGTGCGACTCCGTAACCTCGACGACTTGTCCGATATTGTCGCCCGCACCGTCGAGCGGCGAGCGGAATACATCGACGCCGCCGCGGAAATCGTCTCCCGGCACGTCGCGCGATACGTTCGGACAGCCGACGTGCGAACCGTCGCGCCCACCATCGACGCGCTGTACCGGCGAATCGAGGAAACGCTCAACGTCGAACTCGCCGAGGCCGCCAACAAGCTCTCCACCCACGACGACCAGAACGAGGATATGGAAATTCTCCGCCGCACGCTGCACCGCGCCCTGCGACGGTTCTGCCACCCCGCCGTGGAAACCCTCCGCGCCGAAGCCGCCGACGGCGCCGGCGGCGCCCACGCCGAAACGCTGCGAATCCTCTTTCAACTCAGCGATACAATGGAAAACGGGCGGGAAGGATAGCGGCCCGTTTAGAAAGTGTCGCGGGCCTCTGGCCCGCGAGTACCGAGGGCATCTTGCCCTCGGCATAACTTTGTTTTTCGCGGCCAAGATGGCCGCGGCACGCGCGGGCAGGATGCCCGCGACACAAAACATGACTTTCTAACCGGGCGAATAGCCAACGGTTCCCCGGCGGCGTCAGAACGCCCCGCCCGGATCGGAGAGGTCTTCCCACCCTACAAGCGTCAGGCCGTGACGCAAAAGAATGGTCCGGGCGAGAATGATGTCGTCCACGTGAAACGCCATCACCGCGTTTCCATGCCGGCGGATCGTCAGCGGATAGGCGAAATGGACGTTGATCTCCCCCTGCAGCAGATGGCTGCACACCTCGCGGAGGGTTTCGTCGCTGAGGAGTTCCACCAGAAGGACTTCGCTTTCGGTGAAACTGTGCCCGGCGGTTTTCAGGAGAATCCGGCCCTGATCGGGCTGGGTGAAGATCAGGCGGACGACGGCCCAGTCGGTGGCGTCGACCACGGAGACGCCCACGATCTGAACGTCCTTCGGCGCCAGGGCGTCCAGCAGTTCGAGCAGTTGCCCCACGCGGTTCGGCATGAAGACGCTGAACTGGACGGCAAAGGGCGTCTCGTGCGCCCGGGCGGTCTGGTAGGATTCCGTCTCCATGCCTGAATCGTAGCGAACCGCGAAGGCCTTGCCAAGGGATTCATTGTTTTTTTACAAAACCGGCCGCGGACCGCCCGGCCAGCAGGCCGCTGCTGAAAGCCCAGCAAAGATTGTATCCGCCGGTGGGACCGTCCAGGTCGAGCATCTCGCCGGCGAAAAACAGACCCGGCAGGAGGCGGCTTTGGAGAGTATCGGGCGCAACGTCGCGCAAAGACACTCCGCCGCGCGTCACGAAGGCGGCTTGAAAACCTTCCGTATCGACGACGGCCAGCTCCGCGCCGCCCAGCAACGCCGAAAGCCGTCCGCGCCCCTCGCGGGAGAGTTCCGCCGCCGGCGTTTGGGGAGACAGGCCCGCCAGTTCGCAGAGCGCCTCGGAAAGCGAAGCCGGCAGGTCCCGCCGGAGCAGTTTCACCAGATCGCTTCGACCTTCCGTTGTGCGCCATTCGTCCAGCCGGCGGGACCAGGCAGCGGCGTCCAGTCCGGCGAGAAATTCCAGCCGCAGCGGAACGGATTGCCCGCGGGCCAATACCTCGGCTGCGGCGCCGGAGATATCCAGAATCGCCGGCCCGGACAGGCCTTTATGCGTGAACAGCACGTCGCCGACCAGGCCGGCTTTACTTTGCCCGCGCACCGCCAGGTGAACCCGCGCGTTGGAAAGGCTCACCCCCGCCAGTCGTCCCGGCCAGGTTTCACGCGTCACCAGCGGCACGAGCGCCGGCGTCAGCGGCGTGATATCGTGCCCCGCCTGCCGCGCCAGGGTGTATCCGTCGGCGGCCTTGGCGGAAGCAAGCCAGCTCCGCCCGCCGCACGCCAGCACCACGCACTCGCCCGCAACGCGACGATTTCCGTGAAGCTCCACGCCGTGAAGCGTTCCGTCTTCGATCCAAAGCCGCTCGGCCGGCCTGGAAAAACGAAGCTCCACACCCAGCTTCCCCAGCCGGCGATGCAACGCCGCCTGCACGTCGGCTGACTTCTGACTGGCGGGAAAGACGCGCCCCTTCTCGTCGGCGACGGTCGGTGTGCCCAGGCGGTCCATCCAGCCGCAAAGTCCACCCGGCTGAAGGGCTTCCATCGCCGGCAGCACAAAACGCCCCTGCCGGCCGAAAGTCTTCGCCGCTTCCGCGGGGGAGGCATGGTTCGTCAGATTGCACCGCCCGCCGCCGCTGGCAAGAATCTTCCGCCCCGCCCCAGACGCCTGCTCCAGCAGCACAACGTCGGCCCCCGCTTCTGCTGCCGCCACGGCGGCCGACTGCCCCGCGGCGCCCGCGCCCACGACAACCACAACCCCTTCATAATTCTTTCCAGGGCGATTCACGCGGTGAAGTCTACGTCCTTACAAAAAAATTCGCCACAGTTTTCAGGACAACCCAAACCGAAGTCCAGAAAAACCGAAAAAATCAAAAAATTATTGCTCCCATTCAAATTTTAGCAATCTATTTTCAGGAAAGAAATTACATGTCAAAAAGCGTCAAATAACAGGCTTCGGAAAATTCCTTTCTAACTTCCCTTGCCTTTGCTGATGGTGTTTGTCACTCTACAATTTCCTTTGCACGCCTTCGGAGCAGTCGGCGTGGAGAGTCATGGGGATGCGGGGGCGCATCTGAGGAATTAAAGCGGAATGGTCGTTTGTACTCTCAGCCGGTGAAAGGTGCAGAATCATGCGGACAGAAAACGAACAATCCGGGATGTGGTGGTTTCACCGCGAGAAGGAATCACAGGACCGATGCGACCAGGCGGGTATGAAAAATTTCCTGGACGCGCTGGACGATCTGGGATCGGACGACCTATACACTCCGCTGGAGGTTTTCCGCCCCGTATCCCAAATGGGATACACGCTCTGAGAGCATGTATGAAAAGTGGATGTAAAGAGTGTCGCGGGCATCCTGCCCGCGCGTATCGCGGCCATCTTGGCCGCGAAAACAAGCCATTCCGAGAGCAAGATGCTCTCGGCACGCGCGGGCCAGAGGCCCGCGACACTTTTAATACACGCCCTGAGGCAACTACGTGGTTAAGACCACGGCGCCAATAGGGTTGAAATAATACACATCTTATTCGTGTTATTCGTTCTTACCTGTCCCTTAGGGATTCGTGTCATTCGTGTTCTCTTAGTTGCTTTTATGGGGGCCTTGCGGATATCCTTCGGGGCATGAGCGATATTCCCGACAATTTCCTGGGCCTGCCGGCTGAGTTGTGCGATCCGGCTACCGCGAAATACGCCGTTCTGCCCGTGCCGTATGAAGGGACCGTCAGCTACATGCCCGGCACAGCCGGCGGACCGGCGGCCATCCTCGAAGCCTCCAAACAGGTCGAGTGGTTCGACGAGGAACTGCTCGGTGAATTTCACCATGCCGGCGTGGCGACGTACCCCGCCGTTCCGCCGGCCCAAACACCCGAGGAGGAGATGGCCCGCATCCGCGCCGCCGCGGAACCGATCCTGCGCGAGGGAAAATTTCTGCTGACGCTCGGCGGGGAGCACAGCATCACCGCGCCGCTGGCGGCGGCCGTCGCAGCCGTCCACGGGCCGATCAGCGTGCTGCAGTTCGACGCCCACGGAGATCTGCGCGACGAATACAACGGCACGAAGCATTCCCACGCCGCCGTCATGCGCCGGGTGCTGGACATCACCCCGAACATCGCGCAGGTCGGCATCCGCAATTTCTCGATGGAGGAATACAACGACTGCCGCAAGCAGGTCGATTGCATGGTCATGCCCAAGCAGATCAACGAGGACCCCGACTGGACGGACGCCGCCCTGGCCCTGCTGGGCAGGAAAGTATACGTCACGATCGACATCGACGCCTTCGATCCCTCCCTTGCCCCGGGCACGGGCACGCCCGAACCGGGCGGAATGACCTGGCAGCAGGTCACAAGGCTGCTGCGGCGCGTCTTTGCCGAGCGCCGGGTCGTGGCCGCCGACATCGTGGAGGTGCGCCCCATTCCGCCGAACCACACCACGGAATTCCTGGCCGCCCGGCTGGCGTACAAACTCATCGCCTACGCGCAGCACTTCGGCGGGGAAGGCCCGAAACCATGACCCGGAGCAGGCGAATTCTCGTTGCCGGCGGCGCGGGACTCATCGGGCAGCATCTCTGCCGACGCCTGCTGGACGACGGGCATTCCGTGCTCTGCCTGGACAATTTCTTCACCAGCCACGAGCGAAACGTCGAGGAATTTCTTCGCCATCCGCGCTTCGAGCTTCTCCGCCGCGACGTGACCGAGTCGATTCAACTGGACGTGGACGAAACGTACAACCTCGCCTGCCCCGCCAGCCCCGTACACTACCAGCACAATCCCATCCAGACGCTCCAGACCTCCATTGACGGCTCGCTGAATCTCCTGCGAAACGCCCTGCGGACGAACACGCCCGTCCTGCAGGCCTCCACCAGCGAGGTCTACGGCGACCCGGACGTTTCCCCGCAGAACGAGACGTACCTTGGGCGGGTGAATCCCATCGGCCCGCGGGCCTGCTACGACGAAGGCAAACGCTGCGCCGAGACGCTGTTCTTCGACTTTCACCGCATGCACCGCCTGCCGATTCGCGTCGCGCGCATTTTCAACACCTACGGGCCGGGGCAGCATCCCCACGACGGGCGGGTCGTGAGCAATTTCATCCTTCAGGCGCTGGAGAACGGGGACATCACGATCTACGGCGACGGGTCGCAGACGCGGTCATTCTGTTACGTCACGGACCTGGCCGACGCGCTGGTGCGGCTGATGGAAAATCCCGCGAACGTCGCCGGCCCGGTGAACCTGGGCAATCCCGAAGAAATCTCCATCCGCAACCTGGCCGAGAAGATCGTCTCGCTGACCGGTTCGGCGTCGAAGATCGTGCATTGTCCCTTGCCGGCGGACGACCCCAGACAGCGCCGCCCGGATATCGCCCTGGCGGAAAAAATCCTCAACTGGCGGCCGACCACGCCGCTGGAGGAAGGCCTGATGAAAACCATCGACTACTTCCGCCGCCTGGA
Organism: Phycisphaerae bacterium; assembly: GCA_016931655.1. Classification (GTDB taxonomy): domain Bacteria; phylum Planctomycetota; class Phycisphaerae; order SM23-33; family SM23-33; genus JAFGEJ01. The sequence goes on along the minus strand of JAFGEJ010000225.1, from coordinate 1,406 downwards.
TTTGTCCCTCTATCCCCCGCCGGCGTGAGTTTTTTTCCCTATGCGCCTTTCGTGAAAAGGGCAAACCTGCCGAAAAAGTAAAACGTAGCCGGTGGTGAAAAACCGCCCTCCGCGGATAGAATACAAATTGTTTTGTTGAAAAGATTTTTTTGCCACAAAGGACACAAAGGTCTCAAAGGAAAAAATAACATATCTATTGTGATTTTTTTCTTCCTTTGTGACCTTTGTGTCCTCTGTGGCTGACTTTCTTTGTTTTGTTTTTCATAATATCAATTGAGAAAATACATACGGGCGTATCCGTTTCGTCCGAAATTTTTTAGGTATTTACCCCTTGAGAATTCTGAAAAATCCACCACAGAGCCACAGAGGTCACAGAGAAAGACGTAATTTCTTATGGTTTTCTCTGTGCTCTCTGTGTCTCTGTGGTAAAAAAATCCTTTTTTCAGAAGTCTCGCTTTGAAAGCACACGATATGTCCCGATCCGCCGCCATTCAGCGAAAGACCAACGAAACCGACGTGACGCTCGAGTTGAACCTGGACGGCCAGGGGCGAACCGACGTCCGAACCGGCGTGGGGTTTCTTGACCACATGCTGGACCACCTGGGAAAGCACAGCCTGTGCGATCTGACGGTGCAAGCGAAGGGCGATCTGCACGTGGACGATCATCACACGGTCGAGGACGTGGCGATCTGCCTGGGCGAGGCGCTTGAGAAGGCCCTGGGAACCAAAGCGGGCATCGCCCGCTACGGCTCGGCGAAGGTTCCCATGGATGAAGCCCTCGCGGACGTGGCGATCGACCTGTCCGGCCGGGTCGCCGTCGTCTGGGACGTGACCTTCACGGGCGGAAAGATCGGCACGTTCGACACACAACTGATCGAGGAATTCCTCCGGCGTCTGGCGGCTACGGCGAAAATGAACCTGCACGTGCACGTGCCCTACGGCGCGAACGATCACCACATCGCCGAGGCGATCTTCAAGGCCTTCGCCCAGGCCCTGCGCCAGGCCAAGGCCGTCGACCCCGACCGCAAAGGCGCCGTGCCCTCGACCAAGGGAACGCTGTAAAAACAACATCACGGCCCGGTGGAACATCCCTATGGCATCCCCGCGGGGCCTGCTCCACCGGGTTGTAAATTATTTGAGGCTGTCCAGAAATTCAGGTAATCAAAATATGGCTGGAGTTTCTTCGAGATTTTGTTGTTTTTTTCTTTGTCCCGAAGGGACAGAAAGTGTTTGGCCGGGGGTGAGCGAAGCGAACCCCCGGAAAGCGAAAAAAGAGGAAAAGTCCCAGCGGGACGACGGCAACTATTCCTTCGCACTGCACTCGCTGTCGTCCCGTTGGGACTCAAAGAATAAAAGCTCATTTCCGGGGGTTCGCTTCGCTCACCCCCGGCCAGACGCTCCTCGAC
>JAFGEJ010000224.1 GCA_016931655.1 Phycisphaerae bacterium | reverse complement strand
TTCGACTTCGTCGCATGTTCGCTGCGCTCAGAAGCGACTCCGCTCAGAATGACAACTTTGGGGGTGCCAGAAAAAATTGTCACACACAAAGAATGTGAGGAAGGATTTGGTGAATAAGGGCGTCCCCCGTTCCCTATAAGCCGCAGGGCGATATCCAGGTGGAGGGAGACCTGAATATCGCCCATGTGTTATGGCATTCCGTTTTTAAGGCGGGTGGAGGGAAACCCGCCCCATTTACTTCGGTGAGAATGCCACCTGAAACCAATCACTACTATTTATACCATAAGAAGCCTGTCTAGACAACTATTATTCGGATTATTTGTGGTATTTTTTATATGCCAAGATTGCCTATATTGAAAATTTTATTGTGTGTTATGTTTTATAATTACTTGTTATACATACTATTATGTTTATTTCTGGCGGAGCGGGTGCTCCGCCAGACAAAATTTTCGTCTTTATTCTGACTACCGACTACTGGCTCCCGACTACCGACTACTGGCTCCCGACTACCGACTACTGGCTCCCGACTCCTGACTACTGACTCACGCTTGTGAAGTTGCGCTGTCGGCGGCTTCGACGCGATTTCGGCCGCTTCCTTTGACTCGATAGAGTGCATCGTCGGCGGCCTGGACGAGTTCGTCCATGGAAACCCGTTCGTCCGGCACGACGGCGGAGGCGACTCCCAGGCTGGCGGTCACGTTCAGCGTTCGGGCGCCGATATTCACCGGCGTATCGGCGATCACGTGGCGAATTCGCTCGGCGATTTCCACAGCCGACGAAAGCGGCGCGTTGGGCATGACCAGGAGAAATTCCTCCCCGCCGACGCGTCCGACGAGGTCGTAGCTGCGGGAGGCGTGGTCGAGGCGTTTGGCGATGTCCTGGAGCACGGCGTCGCCGGCGGCGTGGCCGAAGGTGTCGTTGATGGACTTGAAATGGTCCAGGTCCAGCATGACCACGGAGAGGCAGCCGCCCTGGCGGGCGAGCCGGCTTTGTTCGCGTTCGAGGGCGTCGTAGACGGCGGCCCGGTTCATCAGGCCCGTCAGGGCGTCGTGGGTCGCCTGGATTTTCAATGCATCCTGGGCGGCGAGCAAGTCCGACTGCAGTTTCACGATCCGTTCACCGCAGCGGACGCGCACCTGAAGTTCGCGCATGTTGAACGGTTTGATCACGTAGTCGTCCGCGCCGGCTTCCAGTCCGCTGACGGTGTCTTCCTTGGTTCCCCGGGCCGTCAGGAGGATGAGATAGTAGTATTCCCCGCCTTCGGACTGCCGGAGGGCCTGGCAGACGTCCGGGCCGTTCATTTCGGGCATCATCCAGTCGAGAATCGCCAGACGGGGCGCATCGGGGGCGCGGAGCGTCTGGAACGCCTCCTGCCCGTTGCAGGCAACGGCCACCTCGTAGCCCCAGCGACGCAGCGTGGTCTCCAGGAGCGCTCGGGAAATCGGATCATCCTCAGCGATCACCACTCTCATGCCTTCGCTTCCTTTCGTGCCTCCGACGACAAATACGTTTGCAGTCGCCTGATTTCCTGGAGAAGGGTTTCGGCGGCCTGCCCGGCCAGCAGAATATCACCGCCCCGGGCGCAGGTTTCCGCTTCCAGGGCCGCCTCGCGCGCCGTGTTGGCGGAGATGTTCGCCAGGGCGCCCTTGAGGGTGTGACACGCCCGGGCCAGGATGTCGCAATCCCGCGCCGCTAAGGCGTCTTTGACGGTTTGCGCCATGGCGTCGCAATGTTCCAGGAAGAGTTCCAGGAGTTCCTCGAACATGTCCCGGTCCCCGTCGAGACGATCCATCGCGTCGTCTTCGTCGAGGATATCGCGGTCCGGGATCGGAGTGAGGATTTGTTGCGCGGGCGGTTTCTCCGCCGGCGTCTCAGCCGACGGCGGCGGCTCGTGGAGAATGCGGTGCAATTCCTTGTTCATATCCTCCGCCCGGATGGGTTTGGAGATGTATCCGTCCATACCGGCCTGGAGACATTTTTCCCGGTCTCCCTTCATCGCGTGGGCGGTCATAGCCAGGATCGGAATGTGCTTTCCGGTCCCCGCCTCGCGGGAGCGAATGCGGGCCGTCGCCTCCATGCCGTCCATTTCGGGCATCTGCACGTCCATCAGGATCACGTCGAACGATTCTTCCTTCAGCGCCTCCAGGGCCTGGCGCCCGTTCTGGACAAGGCGAACCGAATGCCCCTTTTTCGCCAGCAGGTTCAGGGCCAGTTTCTGGTTGATGGGATTGTCCTCGGCCAGCAGGATCCGCAGGCATTCCGAATCCTCGGTCTCGACGCTGTTTTGCGGTTCGTCGGCCTGTTCGTTCGGACGTGGTTCGAGCAGTCGCACCACGGCGCTGCGAAGCATTTTGGACTGGACCGGTTTCATCAGGAACCCGTCGTGATGGGGTTCCTCCTCGCCGTCGCCGCGAACGCCCGGTTCGGAGGACAGCAGAAGAACCCGCGGCTGGGGGATGTCTTGCCACTGGCGCAACTGGCGAACCACTTCATAACCGTCCATGTCGGGCATACAGACGTCCAGGAGCACAAGCTGGAAGGGATGCTGATTTTCGCCGGCTTTTCGAAGGGCTTCCAGGGCCGCGGCGCCGCCTTCGACCGTGACGGGGCGCATGCGCCAATGGGTCAGCGTTTCCCGCAGAACGACGAGGTTGGTCCGATTGTCGTCCACGATCAGAACGCGCACGCCGCGCAGTTCATCGCTTGCCTCCTCCGGTTCGCGCACGGACTGGGCGTCCAGGGCGAAGGGAGCGGTGAAGTGGAACGTGCTGCCGGCGTTCGATTCGCTCTCCACCCAGATTTCCCCGCCCATTTTGTGGACGAGCTGTGCGGCGATGGGCAGGCCCAGGCCCGTGCCGCCGTACTGGCGGGTCGTGGAGCTGTCGGCCTGCTCGAAGGCCTCGAAGATCGTGTTGAGCTTGCCCGCGGGGATGCCGATGCCCGAATCCCGCACGGCCACGTGCAGGCGAACAGTGGTTTCGTCGCACGCCTCCTGCCAGACGTCCAGGACGATCTCGCCGGCGTCGGTGAATTTCACCGCGTTCCCCAGGAGGTTGATCAGAATCTGCCGCAGCCGGCCTCCGTCGCCGACAAGCTGGTCCGGCAGATCGGGCTGGACGCGGCTGATCATTTCCAGCCCCTTCGCGTGCGCCCGGACGCCCAGGGGCGTGACGGCTTCGTTGACGCAGTCCCGCAGGTTGAACTTCACGGATTCCAGTTCGAGCTTCCCGGCCTCGATCTTGGAGAAGTCCAGGATGTCGTTGATGATGTTCAGGAGCGACTCGGCGGAGAGCTTCACCAGCGTCATGTACTCCCGCTGATCGGGGGACAGGTCGGTATCGAGCGCCAGTTCCGTCATGCCGATCACGCCGTTCATGGGCGTTCGGATTTCATGGCTCATTTTCGCGAGGAAGTCGCTCTTGGCGACGCTGGCGCACTCGGCCTGGACGGCCATCTCGTTGGCGCGTTCGAGGACTTCCTGCAACTGGACGTTGGCGGCTTCCAACTGGCTGTTGGTGGCTTCCAGTTCCATTTTCGCCGCCTCGGAGGCTTCCCTCGCCTCCACGAGACTCGTCACGTCGATAAACGATTCGATGCCCCCGATGACGGTTCCGTTTTCATCGTGAAGCAGGTCTGCGTTTTTGAGGATCGCGATCCGCCGCCCGTCCTTTCCGCGGAAGACCTGCTGCTGTTTTTTGGTTCTTTCCGCGGCGGTGCCGCCGAACAGGTTGCATTCGTGCGGGCAGCTTTCGTCCTGCAGAATGGAGCAGGGTTTCCCGATCACGTCCCGGCGGGTGTAGCCGGTGATCTCGCAGAACTCGTCGTTAACGCTCGTGATGGTGCAGTCGCGATCGATCGTGTAAATCGCGGTCGCCGCCGTCGCGAGCAGCTTCTGCTGCAATTCGTTGGAGGCCTTGAGTTCCTTCTCGCGCCTCGCCAGATCTTCCACCATGCGCGTCAGCTCTTCCTTGGCCCCTTCCAGTTCACGGGCCCGCTGCACGAGTTCTTCCGAGGCGCTTTGGGCCTTTCGCCGGGCCTGGACGAGATCGGTGACGTTGATCACGTTCAACACGACGCCGTCGTATTGTCCGTCGCGATAGATCGGCTGAACGCGGAGGATTCCTTCCACGTCGTTCTGGTGACACTCGAAGACTTCGGCCTTGCTTCCCGGTTCGTTTCGGTACCGATCGACGACGGCCTGGAGATCGCCCAGTCCCGCGTCGTGCAGTTTCGAGATCTTTCGGCCGAACAGCTCGCCGCGGGACCAGCCGATCCACTGGCAGAAGTAGTCGTTGACCTCCACGATCAGGTCGTCCACGTCGGCGAACACAACGCCTTCCTCCATGTCGCCGATCATGGACGAAAGGCGCGTGTGCTGCTTCTCGGCCAGCTCAATCGCCAGTTTGCGATCGGAGATGTCCCGCGCGAAACAACAGACCAGCGGTTCCTCGTCGAGTTCCAGATAGCTCATGTGCTGCTCGACGGGCACAACCGTCCCGCTCCGCCGGCGCAGAACGTGCTCCCGGATTTCCGTTTTGCCCCGGCGCAGCGTCTGGAGGTCTTTGCTCCAGGCGTCCTTCGAGAACGACGGGGAAATGTCCCACAGGTGCATGGCGATCAGTTCTTCCCGCCGGTATCCGAGGATCCGGCAGACCGAATCATTGACGTAGGTCAGTTTTCCCTCGCCGTCGGCCCAGAAGATCGCGTCGCCGGCGTGGTCCACCGCGAAACTCACCCGCCGGAGGTGCTGTTCGGTTTCCTTGCGGTCCTGGATATCCCTCGCCATGATCACGAGGATCGTCTGGCCGTCGGATTCCATGGATCGGACCAGCGCCTCGACGGGAAACATTCGCCCGTCCTTGCGCCGATGGCGAGATTCGATCACGCTCACGTCGACGCGGCCCTGGATGACGGAGTCGAATTTTGCCTCCAGCGTCCGCGGGGGAATGTCGGGCATGACGTCCTTCGGACCGAGCTTGCGCAGTTCCTCGCACGTGTAGCCAAGGGAATCACAGGCCGTCCGGTTCACGTCCACAAACGTCATGCTCCGGCGGTCCACCAGGAACAACCCGTCGGGCGAGGCGTTCAGCGACGCGCGGAACCGCTGGGCCGTCTCTTCGGCGCGTTTTCGGCTGGACACGTCCCGCGCATAGGCGCAGTGGTATACCTGTCCCTGGAATTCCATGTAGTTCCAGACGATTTCCACCGGATAATCGCGTCCGCTCTTCGTGCGGTGCGTCGCCTCGAACGTCAGGGTTCGTTCCCGTCGCAGGCGGTCCCAGTGCACAAACCAGTCGCTTCGCTTCATGGACGGGCTGATCTCGGCCAGTTTCATGCTCAGCAGTTCCTGCCGCGTGTATCCGCTCGCCCGGCAGGCGGCCTCGTTGACGTAGCGGATTCGCCCGCTCGAGTCGACCCAGTACACCGCGTCGGAGGCGTGGTCCACGGAAAACTGGGTTAATTGCATGGCCTCCTGCGACCGGCGCCGGCGACGGTCCATCCGTCCCAGGAACACGTAAAACAGCACGCTGATTCCCGAGGCGAGAATTCCGCAGACGATGAGAATGTTCAGAAGCGACTGCCGCAGCACCATTTCCACCGCCGTCGTGTTCCGCATCGCGACCAGGCAGCCCAGCGATTCACGCTGCTCGTCGTACAGCGTATGGAACAGGGCGTCGTAATACTGGTCCTTCTCCAGACGGCTTTTCACGAGCGATTCCTGGCAGTTGCCTTTCTTTCCAATCAATCGATTGATATCCGCCGGGAGGGTCTGGAACGTCTTGTTTTCCACCACCGCCCTGGGCAGCCGATCCCAGTCGTCCGAGACGCCGAGACTACGCTGCCGCCGCACCCAGGCGTCGCGATCCAGACGGTCCTTTTTCACCAGGATCAGAAACTCCAGCCCCAATTTCTTCGCCAGGAGTTTCGGTACGAAATCCAGACCCTGCTTTAATTCAAAATATCCGATGTTCCGCTTATCCCACCGCCATGGTCGAAGAACCCGCAACGTCAGTTCACCCGACGGCGCCAATTCGATTCCCTGCGTGAAGGCAGTCCCTTCCGGATCGTTCTGCGAGGCGATCTGCCGCGCCCAGGCGTCGTCATCGGCTTCATTCGGAAACGACGCGACGCGGGAACCGTCCGCCGCGTGGAGAGTCAGGCGGGCGATCTGATGCCGCCGCCGCAACTCCTCGAACAACGGGGAAAGTTTTGCCTTCAGCCCCGCCGCGTCCCGGGACAGGAACGCCGCTCGCAGCTCTCCGTCCCGCGAGAGAATTTCCAGCGCGGTGTTCATCACGCCGGCGGAGGCGGACAATTCCATGCGATACGCCTGCGGCGCGAGAAGAAGAGACTCCCTGGACTCCTCCCACAATTCCGCACGCTTCGCCGAATACAGGGCGTATCCGCAGCCGGCAACCAGGGCAAAGACCACCACCAGAAACGGGATCAGAACCCGTACGCGCATGTCCACCGATCCGGCGGACGACTCCTCGCCCGTCGTCGGTTCCACGTTCGACGCCGACGTTTTCTCCGTGGCTTTCTTCAATGTCCTTTCTCCGTCCGGTCACAAAATACCGGCACGACGGCCCGCCCGGGAAGGACCAGCCGAACCGCCCGCCATAAAAGAAGTTACGCGAACCAAGATGATCTTCCAGAATGAAACGCCGATACCCGACAGTGCAGCCTTTCCCTCGCGGCGGCTCGCGGGAAAACAGGTTCCTCCGGCCTGCGCAGAGTCTGCGCCGGCGTGGAAAGAGAACCCAAGCCCACCTGCCTCTTCATAAAATAGGTCGGAGGAACCCTTAGGAAAATTTCCCGGTATCTTGTGACTTTTTTTGACTTGAGAATTCTGAAAAATCTACCACAGAGACACAGAGGTCACAGAGAAAGACATAATTTCTAAGGTTTTCTCTGTGCTCTCTGTGTCTCTGTGGTAAAAATATCCTTTTTCAGAAGTCTCACTTTCGGGTAGGCTGCGGGCTATGACGAGAACCGGCCTGGGATACGACTCGCACCGCTTTGCGCCCGGCCGCCCGCTGGTGCTGGGCGGCGTGCGTGTGGAGCACGACAAGGGCCTCGCCGCCCACAGCGACGGGGACGTGGTCCTGCACGCCCTGACGGACGCGATCCTCGGCGCCGTAGCCGCCGGCGACATCGGCGAGCATTTCCCGGACACCGAGGCGAAATGGGCCAACGCCGACAGCGGCGCGTTTCTTCAGCACGCCCGCGAACTCGCCGCCGGGAAAGGCTACCGCGTGGGAAACTGCGATATCACAATCCTGGCCGAAAAGCCCAAGCTTTCTCCGTACAAGGCGAAGATGGCTGCCCGGATCGCCGAGCTGCTCGACGTCCCGGCCCACCGGGTGTCCGTCAAGGCCAAGACCAACGAAGGCATGGGCTTCGTCGGACGCTCCGAGGGAATCGCCTGCCTGGCGACGGTGCTGCTTGAGAAGGAAGAAGAATGACCATTCGGCTGTACAACACCATGACGCGGCGCGTGGAGGAATTTCAGCCGCGGAATCCCCCGCGGGTCAACCTCTACACCTGCGGGCCGACCGTCTACAATTACGCCCATATCGGAAACCTGCGGACGTACGTCTTCGAGGACGTGCTCGTGCGGGCGCTGAAGCTCGCGGGATTCGATGTCAAGCGCGTGATGAACGTCACCGACGTGGGACACCTCGTCTCCGACGCCGACGAGGGCGAAGACAAAATGGAAAAAGGCGCCCGCCGCGAGGGAAAGACCATCCACGAAATCGCCCGCCACTATTACGACGCCTTCGTAGCCGACATGCACCGCCTGAATCTCCTGCCGCCGGAACAATGGTGCTGGGCAACCGATGAAATCGACGCGCAGAAGGCCCAGGTCGAGGCGCTGGCCGAGAAGGGCTTTACCTACGTGATCGAAGACGGGATTTATTTCGACACGTCGAAATTTCCCGACTACGGCCGGCTGGCGGGGCAGAACCTGGCCGACCTGAAGGCCGGCGCGCGAATCGAACCGGCCGCCGGGAAGAAAAACCCCACCGATTTCGCCGTCTGGAAATTTTCGCCGAAGGGCCAACAACGCCTGATGGAGTGGGACAATCCCTGCGGCATACCGGGCAAGGGCTTCCCCGGCTGGCACATCGAATGCTCCGCGATGGCGATTAAATATCTTGGCGAGTATCTCGACATTCACTGCGGCGGCGTGGATCACGTGAAGGTGCATCATTCCAACGAGATTGCCCAGGCCGAGGGCGCCCTGGGCCATGCGTGGTGCCGCTGGTGGATGCACGGCGAATTCCTTACCATGCCCAAAGACGACGGCGGCGGGAAGATGAGCAAGTCCAGCGGCGAATTCCTCACGCTGGAGGTGCTGATCCGCAACCTGCGGGACATGGGATTCACCGCCGAGAAGGATTTCAACGACTCCGACGCGGCCTTGAGCTATCGCTACTTCCTCTTGAACGCCCATTACCGTCAGCAACTGACCTTTACCTGGAACGGCCTGGCCGCGGCGGCCAACGCATATCGAAATCTCAAAGCCGCCGTTCTGAATTCAAAAAGACAAACCGACGCCTCCAAAATGCAAACTCTGAACAGTTTCATGGATGCGTTTCGCGAAGCCGTCTTGGACGACCTGAACATGCCGCGTGCTCTGGCGGTAATGTGGTCCGTTGCCAACGAGAAGAATAATGACGGGAAATATGCCACTCTGCTTGAAATGGATAACGTCCTCGGCCTCGGGATGAAAGAAATGAAAACGATTCCCCTGCCGTGGAGGGAAGACGAAATCCGTCAAGATATGAAAGAACGCGACAAGGCCCGAAAAGCCAGGGACTTTGCCCGTGCCGACGCAATTCGAGATAAATACGAAAGGGAAAATATCAAATTAGTGGATCAACCTAATGGTTTTGTATCTTTTGATTCCACTGGTGGCGCCGTTTTACATATTTATACTCCCAGGCAGGATGAAGATAGACCTCCGCCTGGCACGGCGTCTGTGGATGAATCCAAAGATGCGGACATTCCGCCTTGTTGATCGGCCTTTATCAGCCCAACGGGCTGAGACATACCAGCCCAGGGCAACGCCCTGGGTTGAATGAGGAAATTAATATCGAGCCCTGTAAGGGCGAGACATAAGGTTTGTCACGCCCTTACAGGGCTTACTTATTTTAACGGACGTAAACCCAGGGCGTTGCCCTGGGCTGGTATGTATACGCCTTTCAGGCGATAAGATTGGAAAGGAAAAACAGGATTCATCGTTCAAAAAAACACGTGTTTCGTCGCCCTCAGGAATCCCGGCGGAGCAGGACGTTGTGGAGTTCCTTGAACCGCCAATTGACGGCGTGCAGCAGCAGGCCCAGGAACACGCTGCCTGCCGACAGGAGCACCAGCCCCACGGCCAGTATCGCCAGCGGAACGTGGTACACGTAGGCGTGGCGGATGTAATCGCACACCGGCGCCAGGCCCGCCAGCACGCCCAGCGCGAAGAGCACCACGCCCAGGCCGCCGAAGCACGTCAGCGGCTTGAACCACCGGGCGAGGCTGAAGAGCTTCCACAGCACGCGAAACCCGTCGCGGAACGTTCGCAGCTTGGACGTACTGTCGGCGGGCCGTTCGCGGTACGGCACGGGCACTTCCACGATCGTCAGGCGGTAGTAGAGCATCTGGATCGTCAGTTCCGTCTCGACCTCGAATCCGCTGGAGACCACCGGGATGCGCCGCAGGACTTTGCGATTAAAGGCACGATAGCCGGAAAGGATATCCGTCAGGCGCGTGCCGAAGATGCGATTGATCAGGCCGCGCACGAGGCGGTTGCCCGCCAGGTGCAGCGGGCGGAAGCTCTTGTCGGTGAAGTCTTCCAGGCGCGCGCCGACGGCCATATCCGCCAGGCCCCGCCGGACGGGCTCAAGAAGTTCGTGGACCTTCTTGGCGGGGTAGGTGTCGTCGGCGTCGACCATCACGCACAGGTCGGCTTCCACGCGGCTGAGCATGGTTTCCACCACGTATCCCTTGCCCTGTCGGGGTTCGTAAATCACCTCCGCGCCGTGGCGCCGGGCAACGTCCGCCGACGCGTCGGTGCTGCCGTTGTCGAATACGTAGATCACCGCCGAAGGCAGCTCCGCCCGGAACTCGTCAATCACCTTGCCGAGCGTGGCTTCTTCGTTGTAGCACGGCAGCAGAACCGCAATAGTCGCTTCGTCATTCATGGCCGACATGGTAGACGGCGCAACGAAAAAAAACAAGCATGGGGAAAAGGTAGTTGGTAGTCAGCCCTGCTCTGCGAAGCCGCTACGCAGGGCGAAGCAGAGGAGCCGGTAGTCGGTAAAGAGTCAAGCCTGTAGTACGTATCGAGCAACATGGTTTTTCGGAATGGAATTTCCTTTTGTCGGATTTTTTCCAATAACGCCAAATAAAAGTGTCATTCTGAGCGGAGTCGCGTACAAGCGAAGCGAGTACGCGACGAAGTCGAAGAACCTCGATTTCCAGGTTTTTTTAGGTCCTTCGACTTCGGCCCTCACTTCGCTCGGGCCTTCGCTCAGGATGACAGATTGAAGGTAAACGGCCAGAAAAGATCCCCGCACACTTCGATTGGTTGCTTCCGGTACTTGAATACCGTTAATTTTGGGCGTACAACATATCAATGGTTTCGATACAAAACATTCCGGCGCGCGGCGGGCTTTGGCTGGCTTTGGCGGCAGCGGCGATTTTGACGGCCGGCTGTCCCATCACCCAGTCCCAGGACACGCCCGTTCCGCACAAGGCCTTCCGGGACCAGATCACCAACACGAAATACTACCTGTACGTCCCCAGCACGTACGACAAGAACAAGACCTACCCGCTGGTCGTCACGTTACACGGCACAAACCCGTGGGACGACGCCTGGATGCAGATTCGGGAGTGGAAATCGCTAGCCGAGGAAAAACAGTTCATCGTCGTCGCGCCGGTACTGCGTACGTTCAGCACGGAGGGGATCATGCCCGTGCCGATCGGGAAGCGATTATCCGCCCTGGCGGAGGACGACAAGGCCATTCTCGCCATCTGCGACGAAGTCACGCACCGCTACCGCGTGGATCCGAAGCGCATCCTCCTGACGGGCTTCTCGGCCGGCGGATTCCCGATGTACTACACCGGCCTGCGCCACCCGCAGAAGTTCGCCGCCCTCATCGCGCGGGCCTGCAACGGCGATCCACGCATCCTGGACGGCGTGGGCGTCACGAAAAACACACGCCGCATCCCCATCGTTATTTTCTACGGCAAGGACGACCTGGGACGCATTCAGAAGCAATCCATCACCATGTTCCAGTGGTTCCGGCGGAACGGCTGGGACAAGCACAACAGCCAGTGGAAGGAAATCCGCGGCGGCCATCTCCGCCGCCCGGAAACCTGCTATTCCTACTGGTCCGGCTACGTGCAACTGTAGGCTCTCGCCCCCGCCGCCGACCCGTTGCATTGATTGAAAGTAGCTCCGGGCGCAAGCCCGGGGATAACACTCATTTTTTTCCTCAGAGCCCCATCGGGGCGATTGAAATCTTTTTAAAAAATCAATCGTCCCTAACGGGACTCGAAGATATGGAACGGTCTTAAATCCCCGGGCTTGCGCCCGGGGCTACTTTCAAAGACATTGTCAATCATGAAGATAGAACGCCGCATTCTTTTCATTTGAGTTATGCAAAATCCTGAGCAACTGAGAAACTGAGCAACTGAGAAAGAAAACAAACAAAAATCTTTTCTGTTTCTCTTCTCTGTTTCTCAGTTGCTCTGTGTCGGATTTTCTTGATTTTTCATCGTGCCGGAAAAATCAGTTCCCGAAGCGATTCTCCCCCACAAACCCTCAAGCAGCCGTTCCCGTCGTGTCGAAAATACTCTTACATGAGTTTTTCTGCGCGCATGGCCTGGATCATCCTCGGCCTGACGGTAATCGCCGTCGGATTGGTGCACGTGCGCCGGCAGGAAGCGGTGCTGCTGCATGCACTGCAACGGTCGCAGTCGCACCATGCTTCGCTGCGCCGGGACATTTGGGACCGCCACGTGGAGATCGGCCGGCTGACCACGCCCGAGCATATTCGCCATCGCTCAGCCGTGATGGCCCTGGAAATGACGTACAGCGAACCCCGCGTCTCCAGCGCCCCGCCGGCAGAGTGAATCAAAACAAAAGATTTTGACCACAGAGACACAGAGATCACAGAGAAAGAAGTCAGAAGTTAGTAGCTAGGAGTTGAGCGATTCGACACTTAACTTCTAGCTTCCAGCTACTATCTTCTCCTCCGCACGAAAAAACAATGGAACCTGTAACCGGGCGGAGCAGGTACTCCGCCCGGAAAAATTCGGACGGAAGAAGCTGATAGCTGACCGCTGACTGCTGAAAGCTCTGAAAAAAAGACTTCACGGATGAAGTGGAACATCAAACGACATGACGTTGTTTTGGCGGTGCTGGCGGCGGTGCTGGCGGGGTTGATGGTGCGGCACGGCCTGATGCTTCACCGATGCGCCGGTGGGCAAACCGACGAGGCGGCGCAGCTCGCCCGGCAGGTAGAGGCCGCGGCGCAGGGGCGGCGTATCGTACTTCCCACGCCCGCGCGACCCGGCGATATCTACGCCCGAAGCCGGCGCAGCCACGTCCTCCTGGCCGGCAGCCGGCAAACGCCCAGCTGCTTCGTCGATCCCAAACTCATTCCACATGAAGACCTGGGGCGCGTCTCGGCGGAGCTGGCCGGGGCGCTGGACCTCGACCCCGGCTGGGTCTATCGGGAGCTTTCCCTGAAAAAGGATCGCCGGTTCCTCTGGATCGCCCGGGGAATTTCACATCAGCAGGCCCAGGCCGTCCGGGAACTTCATCATCGCGCCGCCGGCATCCAATACGAATGGCGGCGGGACTATCCCAACGGCCCGCTGGCCGGCACGGTCCTTGGCTACTGCCGGCGCGACGGTCAGCCGGGTTGCGGCCTGGAGCTTAAGGCCCACAATCTGCTGGCCCCGACCGACGGGCGACGCGTCCTGCTGGGCGACGCATGGCGACGACCCATCTGGACCGACCGCGACGCCTCCGTCCGCCCCCGGGACGGACAAACCCTCTGCCTGAGCCTCGACGTGGTCATTCAAGGATATCTCCAGGAAGCCGTCGCAAAGGCCGTCCGGGACTACGGTGCAAGGTGGGGCACGGGCGTGGTCGTCAATCCCTGGACGGGCGACGTGCTGGCGATGTGCTCCTCGCCGGAGTTCGACCCGAACGAATACTCGACCACCCGCCCGGAGAACATGCTCAATCGCGCGATCGCCTGTCCGTTCGAGCCGGGCAGCGTGTTCAAGCCCGTTATCGCCGCGGCGGCGGTCGACCGCGGGCTGATGAACTACGAAACCAGAATCGACTGCGAAAACGGCGTGTACAACGCGTACAAGGGCGGGCGAATTTCGGATCACGGCCAGCACTACGGCCTGATGAGCCTGGCGGAGATTCTCGTGAAGTCCAGCAACATCGGGATGGCCAAGGTCGGCGAGAAGATGGGCAACCGCAACCTGTACAAGGCCCTCCACCGCTGGGGCTTCGGCGAAAAGACCGGGATTCCCCTTCCGGGCGAGTCGGGCGGGATTGTTCGTCCGGCGGCCCGGTGGGACGGCTACAGCCTGCGGCGCGTTCCGTTCGGGCAGGAAATCGCCGCCTCGAGCCTGCAACTGGCGATGGCGTTTTCCGCGTTCGCCAACGGCGGCCTGCTGATGAAACCCCGGCTGATCGAGCAGACAACCGACGCGAAGGGACAGGTTGCCAAAACGTTCCCGCCGAGCGTCGTCCGTCGCGTGCTGTCAGAAGGTACGGCAAGGCGGACGCTGGACGTGCTCGGCGAGGTGGTTCGCACGGGTACGGGAAAAAAATCTCAACTGGATCGATGGGAAAGCTGGGGCAAGACCGGCACGGCGCAAATCCCCGGCCCCAAAGGATATATAGACGACGCGTACGTCGGGTCCTTTATCGGCGGCGCTCCGCTGGAACACCCAGCCGTAGTTTGTCTAATCTCAATCTACTGGCCTGACCGATCAAAGGGATATTACGGCGGCACGGTGGCCGCCCCGGCCTTCAAAGAAGTGCTGGAAAAAACATTGACATATTTGCATGTACCGCCCGATCGCCCCACGGGGACGTTCGCGGCGAGAGGCTGCGAATAAGGATGGGTTCGACGACTTTCAGGCGTTCGCTGGGAGGCCTGGAAGCAACGACGAACGCGGATGCTCCTGACGCGGCGATACGATTCCGATTCCCAGCGTTGGCCCGGGCTCTCGTGACACTTGGGGTGTAACGATCCCGGGCGGCGACGACAACCCGCCTTTGCGGCGGTGATCGATAAGACACGGCGAGCTTCGCTCGCGGCAGCGGACAGAAAAAGCTGGAAGCTGAAAGCAAAAAGCTGAATAAGCCCCCCGGCGGGCGCGACAGGATGTTTCAGCTTTCGGTTTTCAGCTTTCAGC